>QUMM01000019.1 GCA_003435055.1 Lachnospiraceae bacterium OF09-6 | reverse complement strand
ACTTTTTCCGTATACCCGTCCCAAGACCAAAGAAGGCTTTTTCGGAAAACACGAATTCGCATATGATGAATACTATGATTGTTATATATGTCCGGGAGCACATATATTGACATACAGTACAACAAACAGAAATGGATATAAAGAGTATAAAAGCTGCGGTGAACATTGTGCTGAATGTTAATATCTTTCAAAATGCACAGAAAGCAAAGATCATGTAAAACTGATCACACGTCATGTATGGGAAGAATACATGGAAGTGGCAGAAGACATTCGGCACACGATCGGAAACAGACAGATCTACCAGTTAAGAAAAGAAACCATAGAACGGATCTTCGGTACAGCGAAAGAACAGCATGGATTTCGATATACGCAGTATGTAGGAAAAGCACGGATGGAAATGAAAGCCGGGCTTACCTTTGCATGCATGAATTTGAAAAAACTGGCAAAGATCCTGGAAAAACGAGGTTGGAACACAGCTAAATTTTTGTTGCTTTTGAAGAAAATAAAAAGAAAAGAAGTTTTAAAAGAAAAATGGTGCTGGGCATAATCCCCAACACCAAGTTTGTCTACAGTCTGGCAGAAGCATGATAAAATCATGTTTCTGTTTTCTTTTTAGCGGCAGTTGTATTTTTTTAAAGAATTTGTTAATATGAGTGGGGGCAAAAGACCCTGCAGAGCAATTAGCTCTGATTATAAAAAAGAGAGGAGATCGTTGTTATGAAAACAAAGTTTGGTATCAAAGAAGTCGTAGCGACCGGTATTGGAACTGCGCTGTTTGTTGTATTGACCACAGTTCAGATTCCACTGGGATTTATTCCGAACACTGCACTGCAGCCAAGAGCAGCACTGCTGGCATTTTTTGCAGCTGTATTCGGACCGGTAGTTGGCGGTATTATGGGGCTGCTGGGACATGCTCTTGGTGATGCGCTGTTTTATGGAGCGTATGGTGGAGCTGGGTATTTCCGGATGCACTGTTTGGTATCGTAATCGGTGCTTTTGCAGTACATTTTTCTATCAAAGAAGGTGGATTTGCCAAAAAAGAAGCGATTCGTTTCAATGTGATTCAGGTAATTGCCAATGCACTTGCATGGATCGTAGTAGCACCGCTGCTGGATATTTTAATCTATGCAGAACCGGCCAATAAGGTATTTACACAGGGATTTTTTGCATTCCTTGGTAACATTATTGTAGTAGGCATCCTTGGAACACTTCTGGCACTTGGTTATGCCAAAGTTGGTGGTAAGTCTTCCAGCCTGTCAAAAGAAGATTAGGAATAAACACATATGGAACCGATTATAGAATTTAAGGATTATTCATTTAAATATCGTGCCCAGAAAGAACCGACCCTGAAGAACATTAATCTGAAGATTTATCCAGGGGAAAAGGTACTGATCGTTGGCCCGTCAGGTTCCGGTAAATCGACACTGGCTCATTGTCTCAATGGGCTGGTGCCTTTTTCGTATCCGGGGGAAAGCAGCGGATCGTTGACGATAAAGGGAAAAGATCCGAAGAAAGAGGGCATTTTTGGGATGTCCAAGATGGTGGGAACGGTATTACAGGATACAGATGGACAGTTTATAGGGCTGACCGTTGCAGAAGATATCGCATTTGCATTGGAAAATGAATGTATTACGCAGAGAGAAATGCATCAGAGAGTAGATGAGACAGCCAGAGAACTGGAGCTGGAGAAGCTGCTGGATCATGCACCGGGAGAACTTTCCGGAGGGCAGAAGCAGCGGGTATCCATGGCAGGAGTCATGATCGACCGGGTGGAGATTTTGTTATTTGACGAGCCGTTGGCGAATCTGGATCCGGCCAGTGGAAAAAGAACCATTGATTTGATTGACCGGATTCAAAAAAATGATCATACAACAATTGTGATTATTGAGCATCGTCTGGAAGATGTGCTTTATCGGGATGTAGATCGTATTATTGTGATTGGAGATGGAAAAATAGCAGCGGATATGACGCCGGATGCTCTGCTTACCACGTCTGTTCTGGAAGCGGAAGGAATCCGTGAACCATTGTATCTGACTGCATGTAAATATATGAATATACCGGTGCTGGAGGAGCGTAAGCCACAGCATGTGGAGACCTTTGACCTGACCGGTATGGAAGGAAAAGCACAGAAATGGTATCAGGAAGCATCGGTGCAGTCACGTCATCAGGAAGGCGAAACACTGCTGGAGCTTCAACAGGTAGATTTTGGTTATCTGCCAGGACAACAGGTACTTCAGAATATCAGTTTTCAGGTGAAAAAAGGCGAGATGTTGAGCATCGTTGGAAAGAACGGAGCGGGCAAGTCTACGATGTCAAGCCTGATCTGTGGTTTCCTGACACCGACAGAAGGACGTATGATCTATCGTGGTCAGGATATGAAGAACTGGAGCATCAAAGAACGGGGAGAGAAGATTGGGTTTGTGATGCAGAGCCCGAATCAGATGATCTCGAAACCAATGATTTTTGATGAAGTGGCATTAGGTCTGGTCATTCGTCAGATCCCGGAAGCGGAGATCAAAGAGCGGGTAAATCAGGTATTGAAGATCTGCGGACTCTATGAGATGCGGAACTGGCCAGTCTCAGCATTAAGTTTTGGTCAGAAAAAGCGTGTGACCATTGCATCTATTCTGGTAATGGAGCCTGAGATGATGATTCTGGATGAACCGACAGCCGGACAGGATTACCGGCATTATACAGAGATTATGGAATTCCTGAAGAGGCTGAATCAGGAAGCGGGGATTACCATTATGATGATTACCCATGATATGCATCTGATGCTGGAGTATACTGACCGTGCCATAGTACTGGCAGATGGGCAGATCCTGGCAGACGATACGCCGGCAGCGATCCTTACCAATGAGGAACTGGCGCAAAAGGCGAATCTGAAAAAGACTTCGCTGTACGATCTGGCAGTAAAATGTGGAATTACAGATGTTTCTGGTTTTGTAGAACGATTTATCCAGTATGAGAGAAAGGAGAGAAGAGATGTCCAGAATTCTGAAGTATGAACAAAAAGATACTTGGATTGACGAACTGACTGGTGTCACGAAGTTGCTGTTCTTTCTTCTCTGGTCGGTAGTCAGTATGATTACTTATGATACCAGGGTATTACTGGTAATGCTGGTACTCAGTGTGATCATTTTCCGAATGTCCAGAATCAGTTGGAAGCAGGTAGGGACAGTGTTTAAATTCATCCTTCTGTTTCTGTGTCTGAATCTGGTGATGGTATTCTTTTTCTCGCCTTTTCAGGGCTGTAAGATCTATGGAAGCAGAACAGAACTGGGACATTTATTTGGGTCCTATTACATGACAAAAGAGCAGTTGTTCTATGAATTCAATATCATGATCAAGTATTTCACTGTGGCTCCGGCAGTGCTGATGTTCATCTGCACAACAAATCCGAGTGAATTTGCAGCTTCACTGAACCGCATTGGAATACCGTATCATGTGGGCTATTCTGTTGCGATTGCGCTCCGCTACATTCCGGATGTGCAGGAAGATTTTACACGGATAAAAAACGCCCAGGCAGCCAGAGGAATTGAGATGTCTTCTAAGGCATCCCTGTTTTCGCGAATCAAAAACACAGCGACCATTTTGCTGCCATTGATCTTCACTGGTATGGAGCGAATCGATACCATCAGCAATGCAATGGAACTGAGGAGATTTGGATTGCATAAAAAAAGAACCTGGTATTCCGGAAGACCACTGAAGACAGCCGATTATGCGGTTATGATCTTTTTAGTGGTGTTCAGTGTGGGAGCACTGATACTTACCTTCCAGAATGGAAGCAGGTTCTATAATCCGATGGGGACGGGTGTTTCTGGCTCTTAAGAGCCAGAAAACACCGTCCCCATGGTTTACACCTTCACTTCAAAGTCTTTATGGCACTTTGGACAGTTGGTGACATGTTTTCCTTTTACTTTTGGAAGACGAATCGTTGTATGGCAGTACGGGCACTTGCGGTATACGTGAGTGTTGCGGTCCTGCCATTTTCTTTTCTGAAGACGGAAAAAGCGGGCAGCTTTATTGTACTGGTCCATGTAATAATTATTTTCTTTCTGTCTGGCTTCAAAGTTCCTGGACAGACAGCGATACAGGAAAAAGATCACAACAATCAGTCCCAGTGTGTAGAAAATACTGCTGCGCGTCACCAGGTTCAGCACGAAAAAGGCGAGATAGACAACAAATAATGCCTGACCAAGCTGATCCATGCCGTAACGCCCCTGAAGAAAGCGATTCAAAGTATCTTTTAATTTATTCATGATATAACGAATCCTCCTTACAAATATTCTTCCGGATCAATCTGAGCCGGATTACCCATTGCAGATTCCCCGACACTGGAATGTGAGGAATTATTATTTGGTACATTATAATAATAGCTGTTGTTTGGTGTGGTATTGTAGTAGCTTCCATAATTGCGGAAACCACAGCAGCCACCGCCACCACACAGCATACAGAACAGATTGATCACAATATAATACCAGCAGCAGCTGTGCGTGGTATGGAAGGTTCCACCAAAGTTCTGACTTTGTTCTGTAAAGACCCGTCCACCAGACTGTATCTGATTCAGCAGCTGACGGTATTGGGTATTGTTCGGTTCCATCTGAACAGCTGTTTTGATGTGAGACAAAGCTGTGACCTGATTGCCATTGTTGTAGTTGGCAATCGCACTTAAAAAATACCACTCAGCAGTTCTGTTGGAAATGGTACTTAGCACATGCAGCGCTTCGTCATAACAGTGATTGCGGATATAGTGGCGAACCGTATCAAATGGAGAAGGCTGACCGGAATTGTTGTTTTGCTGCTGCGACCAGTCGCCAAATCCACCAAAGGCTTCCCAGAAACTGCCAAATGGGTCGTCACCATAAGATCCACTGCCATAGGAACCGCCCTGATAGGAACCGCCTCCATAGGAGCGGCCACCGTAGGAAGAACTTCCACCATAAGAAGAACTGCTTCCGTAGGAAGAACTGTTCCCGTAAGAGGAACTTCCAGCTGTTCCATTTTTTATCTGATTATAAGCGGCATTGATTTCACTCATTTTTTTAGCAGCTTCTTCATCACCTGGATTCAGATCCGGATGATATTTCTTTGCCAGCTTACGATATGCTTTTGTGACTTCCTCTTCAGAGGCACCACGCGGTACGCCAAGTACCTCATAAGGATCCTGTGTCATTTTTTCTTTACACCCCTCTTTTTGTATAACTCGTACTTAATGAGAACTCCGGAAAACAGGATGTTCTCGATAATGGCACGGTCTTTTTGGAAATTCAGAGCCTGATAAGATGATACAACATCAGACATCAACATATGCAGTATATCATCAAATTCTGTTTTTTGACAGATCACAAGTGGATTATAGCTCTGTTTTTTTAAATCTTTTTTCAAATCCATGCAGGCATCCAGGATATAGATGTATTTTCCCAGCGCTTTGCCGAAGGTGCGGAGACGCACGTTCAGGGAATCTTCAAAAGGCACGAAGAGTTCTCCCATCAGATCGCCGAAGCAGTTGGCAGGGATATCTGGGATCAGTATGTTATCTTTTTCAATTTTGGAAAGTTCCTTCAGCTTTTGCTGAATCATCTGACACTGTCTTGGGTGGGCAGCCTCAGCCTTTTTGCATTCTTTTTCAAAAAGACGGGCTTCTCCCAGTGCTAACAGATTCTTATCGTCATTCCAGTCATCTAACATATTATAGTAGGACAGCACTACATTCATGTCTGCAGCATAGTCCAGGATCTCACTTTTCAGATATTGTTGCTTTTTGAATGGATGAATACGGCATTTCTGATCTTTCAAAGCCTCGGGAGCATCATATACAGCGGACAGAAACAGGGCAAGAAAGGTCATATCATAGGTCAGTGTCATTCGGCAGAAAGCGTTGTGCCGATCCCCCAGCGCTCTGCACAGACCACAGTAATAGGATTGATAACGATATCGGTCTTCAGGAATGAGTTGCTCCATATTTGCTAATATATATCCGAACATAAGAAATACTTACTCCTTCTTTTTTCGCCATGGCCGTTTTTTCTGTCCTGCGGCTTCACGACGCTTCTGATCTTCTTCTTCATACATCCTGGCCTCATATACGGCGCGGTCGATCTCTTCCTTGCTCAGATTGGAAGAAGCGGTAATGGTGATCTCCTGGCTCTTTCCAGTTCCCAGATCCCTCGCAGATACATTGACAATTCCGTTGGCATCAATGGCAAAGGTAACCTCAATCTGTGGGACACCTCGCATAGCTCGTTTAATGCCCTTTAAATGAAATTCACCGATTAGTTTATTGTCTCTGGTCATCTGGCGTTCGCCTGAAAGACCTTGATATCTACCGTAGTCTGGAAGCTGGCTGCGGTGGTATAGATCTGACTTTTGGTAATCGGGATGGTGGTATTACGATCAATAATTTTGGAATAGATGCCGCCTACGGTCTCAATACCAAGAGAAAGCGGAGTCACATCCAGAAGCAGAAGCCCGGTCACTTCACCTGCCAGAACACCGCCCTGAAGGGAAGCTCCCATTGCGACACATTCGTCTGGGTTAATCCCCTTAAATGGCTCCTTTCCCATGAATTTGCGAATAGATTCCTGAACAGCCGGAATACGGCTTGATCCACCCACCAGAAGTACTTTGGAAATATCTGCGGGGGTCAGTCCAGCATCGCCTATTGCCTGGCGAACAGGATCCATGGTCTGGGCCACCAGATGAGAAGTCAGATAGTCAAACAGTCCGCGGGTCATAGAACTTTCATAATGAACAGGACCGTTTTTAGTCTGGGTCAGAAATGGCAGATTGACGGTAGTTTCTGTCATGGAACTCAGGTCAATCTTTGCAGTCTCTGCAGCCTCTTTTAACCTGGACAGAACTGCAATATCTTTTCGAACATCACATTTGTATTCTTTTTTAATCTCGGAGACAAAATGATCCACCAGTGCCTGGTCGAAATCATCGCCGCCCAGGTGGTTGTTACCGGCGGTGGCCAGCACTTCGATGACACCGCTGTTGATATCCAGGATGGAGACATCAAAGGTTCCGCCACCCAGGTCGAAGACCATGATCTTCTGCGGCGCTTCTTTGTCAATGCCATAAGCCAGAGCAGCAGCAGTAGGTTCGTTGATGATACGCTGTACGTTCAGTCCTGCGATGGTGCCTGCATCTTTGGTAGCCTGGCGCTGTGCATCTGTAAAATAAGCAGGTACCGTAATCACAGCATCCGTGACTTCTTCCCCGAGATAATCACAGGCATCGTTCTTCAGCTGCTGAAGAATCATGGCTGAGATCTCCTGAGGAGAATAGGATTTCCCATCAATGGTTACATGATAATCAGTGCCCATATGGCGCTTGATAGAACTGATCGTGCGATCTGGATTTACGACAGCCTGACGTTTGGCTGCCTGGCCAATCAGACGTTCTCCTGTTTTTGTAAAAGCGACAACAGAAGGTGTGGTTCTGTTGCCGCTTTCGTTAGGGATAATGACACTTTCTCCGCCTTCCATTACGGCTACGCAGGAGTTGGTAGTGCCTAAATCGATTCCAATAAGTTTTGACATATTCACGTTTCTCCTAAAATCTATTTAAGAATGTTTCTGGCATTTATAGTAACGTGAAATGCGGTAAAAAGTCAATATCAGGCATAAACTGCCCATGAAATAAAAAGAAAAAAATTATAAAATATATTTTTGGGTAATGCGCTGCATCTCTTCCCATTTTTCTTCCATGTCTGCTACCAGCTTGAACTGTGTACGGGCACGATCCAGATTATGGGTAGGATAATCTGTCTTAAAATAAACATCGCCGGAAAGATAATCCGTCAGGAAACGCATGCCACATTCGTAGGTCATCACCTTGGCACCCAGAGGGAGGCAGGCGATTTCTTCTTTTGTGAGAATTCCTTCGCAGCCTTCAACGAAGCCTTTTGTGTAGACATCAAATAGTCCCAGATCACAGGATATTTTGGAGAGATTTTTCTCATCCTCCGCACCGGTGCTGGCACCAAAACGGATGGAATCACCAAAGTCATTTACAGCAAGTCCTGGCATGACCGTATCCAGATCAATCACGCATAGCCCTTTTTTGGTAGTTTCGTCAATCAGGACATTATTAGATTTTGTATCATTGTGTGTAACACGAAGTGGAAGCGTACCATTTTCTAGAAGATCACCAAGCACACAGGCTACATCATAACGGCTTTTCACGAACTGGATTTCTTCTGCAACACCAGAAGCACGCTGACATACATCCTTTTTCACGGCCTCTTCAAAGGTGGCAAAACGGGATCTGGTATCATGAAAACCGGCAATAGTCTCATGAAGACTGTCAGCCGGGAAAGCAGCCAGCATTTTCTGAAAATGGCCGAAGGCAACAGCACTTTCGTAAAAATCTTCCGGGCCACTGAGTTCTTCCAGAGCATAGGCATGTTCAATAAAATGATAAGCTCTCCAGTATTCACCGTAGCTGTCTACAAAATATGGTTCACCGGTTCTGGCATGTACGAAGTCCAGTGTCTCTCTCTGTGGATCACCTCCCTGTTCCAGAATCTGTTCTTTTAAATAGTCTGTCACATGGAGAATATTTTCCATCAGTGCAATCGGATCCGTAAAAACTGTGCGGTTCATATGTTGAAGAGAATAACGACGAATCTGACCATCTTCTTTAAATTCCATGATAAAAGTATCATTAATGTGGCCATTCCCACATGGACGGCAGTCCAGAAAACATCCAGGGATATCAAATCCCGAGATGGCTTCCTGTCTTCCTGCGGCTAAGGTTTCCTGGTTCATTTACTGATCCTCCCAGAGTTCCTGAGGATATAGGCCGGAATCTTTCAGCGACTGGATAGCTTTTACTACAAATGCTTTATCTTCTTTGTAGGTGACACCATACCATTTATCATCCGTTTTTAATACCTGAACGGTGGCTTTCCCTTCCTGAATCAGGTCATCCACTGCAAATGGAAGGAAATATTCACATTTCAGAGGATTTTTATCCAGGTTTGCTTTTAAGAATTCAGGAAATCCTTTTTTCAGCTCTTCCATAAGACTCTTCTGGAAGCCCCACATATTCATAGATACAATGCTGCCGGCCGGAATCTCATTCCAGGTAGCACCGTCATCTTCGGTATAGGCTGTGATATCGCCACGTTTTTCGATATGTGTTCGCTCATGAATGGTCTGAAGAACGCCGTCCTTATCTGTGACGCAGACACCTCTGGCCACATGGCCATTTTCTGTCAGCGTATTTTCCAGAATATATCCTACCATAGCGTAACGGTAAGTGGAATCATCCGGGTGAGAAGTCAGATAATCGTAGATCAGCTGATAAGCTTTGCTTCCATAATAGTCATCGGCATTGATAACAGCAAAAGGACCATCTATATATGGAAGTGCACAAAGTACGGCATGGGCAGTACCAAATGGTTTTACACGCCCTTCCGGAACGGTAAATCCTTCCGGAAGTTCCAGATTCTGATAGACATATTCAACTTCTACTAATTTGGAAATGCGGTCACCGATACGGGATTTGAAATCTGCCTCGATCTCTTTTTTGATGATAAAGATCACCTTCCGGAATCCTGCGCGGACTGCATCGTAAATGGAAAAATCCATAATAATATGACCCTGTTCATCTACAGGATCGATTTGTTTTAATCCACCGTAACGACTGCCCATACCGGCAGCCATAATGATTAATGTAGGTTTGTTCATAATAATCTCCTTTATATTCTGCAGAAGTCTGTCTGCAGAGTCTTTTTTATTCTAACACTGTAACGGTTATTTGTCTAGAAAAGAGAAAACAGAAAAGTGAACCACAGGACGTTGGATGACCAGCTGGTTCACTTTTGTATAATCTTTATTTGTGAATATAGTTCTGAACAATTGCCTGCATCTGCGACCATTTGGATTCCATATCAGCCACCAGCTTAAACTGAGTGCGGGCACGATCCAGATTATGTTCAGGACGGTGAATCTTAAAATACGTATCACCTGAGAGATAATCTGTCAGAAAACGCATACCACATTCATAAGTCATAACCTTGGCACCAAGTGGAAGAGCAGCAATCTCATCGTCAGTCAGACGTCCATCGCAGCCTTCCAGAAATCCTTTGACGTAGGCTTCATATAATTCCATACTACAGCTGACTTTGGAAAGATCTGTTTCATCTTCCGCAGCAGTACTGGCACCAAAGCGGATAGAATCACCGAAATCATTCACTGACAGACCTGGCATGACCGTATCCAGATCAATGACACACAGACCCTTTCCGGTTGCTTCATCAATCAGAACATTGTTAGACTTTGTGTCATTATGGGTGACACGAAGCGGAAGCCGTCCCTGACTTTGAAGATTACACAGAGCACATGCTACATCGAAACGGGTTTTGACAAACTGGATTTCTTCCCGCACGCCTGCCACACGATGGCAGACGTCTTCGGCAACAGCCTTTTCAAAGGATCCAAAACGAACTGCGGTGTTGTGAAAGTTTGGAATGGTCTCATGCAGGGTATCAGCTGGAAAATCTGCCAGCATCTGCTGAAAGCGTCCAAAGGAGAGAGCACTCTGATAAAAGTCTTCCGGATTTTTTACCTGATCCAGCGCATACACCTGATCAATATAATGATAAGCACGCCAGTATTCTCCAAATCCGTCTATAAAATATGGCTTACCGTTGGAAGTAAAGACAAAATCCAGGGTCTCGCGGCGGGGATTGCCGCCAGCCGCAGCAATCTTTTTTTTCAGAAAGCTGGTTACTCCGATGATATTTTCCATCAGGGCTTCCGGATCGGTAAAAATGGTTTTGTTCATATGCTGCAGGATGTAAGGAACATCTGTGTCATCCTGCTGATAAGTCAGCAGGTAAGTGTCGTTGATATGACCGTTTCCGTAAGGAACACAGTCTTTGTAAGTGCCTTCAATCGCAAAGCCGTGGCAGGCCTGGGATAATCCGGCAGTTGTTTTATGATTCATAAAGGACTCCTTTCTCCCGGAAGGTGCTTAACCTTTGACACCACCGGATGTAAGGCCGCCGACCAGATTCTTTTCGATACCGATGAACAGTACTACGACCGGAACGATGGCATACAGAGAGGCTGCGAACAGATACTGCCATTCAATCATGTTGTAACCGTTGAAGATATTAATACCAACGGTCAGTGGCTTGAAGGTATCTGTGGAGATCAGGGTCAGTGCTACTGTGTATTCATTCCAGGCATTGATAAATACGAAAATCAGTGCCGTTACGATACCAGGTGCTGCAACTGGAAGCAGGATCTTGATCAGAGCCTGAACACGGTTGCATCCATCGATGGTAGCTGCCTGTTCCATTTCAGAGGAGATACTCATAAAAGTACCACGCAGCAGCCAGATCGCAAATGCCTGGTTAAATGCGGCATTGATAAAGATCAATCCTACGATACTGTTGGTCAGATGCAGCGACATCATGACTTTGTAGATACCGATCAGAAGAACAACCGGCGCGAACATCTGGGAGACAATAACGAATCCCAGAAAAGCAGTCTGGCCTTTGAACTTCATTCTGGACAATGCGTATGCAGCAGGAATACCACAGAGCATGGCCAGAAGAGTGGAACCGCCGGCAATCAGAATAGAATTCAGCATATAACTGCTCATCGGCGCTTTGGACCAGACATCGGTCAGGTTGGACCAGATGGCATGAATCGGAAAGACAGTGCCAGAAGTAGAGAAAATTTCGGCACGACTCTTCAATGCAGTACAGATAGTAACAAAATACGGATATAAGGTAATCAGACAGATGATGATGACAACCAGATATAAAAATACCCGTGATATGATTTTTTTGTTGGATTTTGTACTTTCCATATCAGTCGTCTCCTTTCTTTAATACAGATACCATATAAATACTTGCACAGATGAACAGGATCAGAAATCCAATGACAGATACTGCTGCGGCATCGCCCTGTTTACCGTTGTAGAATGCAAGCTTATACAGATAGGTAACCAGTGTATCCGTCCGGTTCGCCGGATCACCCTTGGTGATGGTCCAGATAATCGGGAAGGAGTTGAATACATAAATAATATTCAGTACGGTACTTACGGTAAGAGAAGGACGTACCAGAGGAATGGTGATCTGGAACATTTTTTGCCAGTAGTTGGCACCGTCTACGGTAGCGGCTTCGTAGAAGCCTTCGTCAATACTCTGAAGACCAGACAGAACAGTAAATGTAACAAATGGAATGGTTACAAAGATACCGCAGGCAATTTCCCATGCAAAGTAAGCACCGGCAGTCGAGGTCCAGTTAATGGCATGGTCAATGATACCCAGTCTCATAAGAAGCGTATTTAAGGTTCCATAGTCAGTATCAATAATGAACTTCCAGATGCTGGCCTGAACGATCAGAGTGGTAGCCAGGGAAAAACCACAACGGCTCGGGCAATTTTGCGCCCTTTAAAGTTGTTATTCAGAATAATAGCCAGAATGAAGCCGAGAAGAGTAGATAATCCTACAACGGCTACAGTCCAGACAACTGTATTTTTCAGAACCATGGAAAATACCGGACTGTTCAGTACCTTATGGAAGTTGTCAAAACCGCAGAAGCCTTTGATCAGACCAGCTTTACTGATCTTGCTGAAAGACATGCGAAATACAAATCCAATAGGGATAACGATAAAGATCGCCATCAGAAGTACACTGGGAAGAATCCAGATGTATGGTTCTATGCTTTGAAATTTTTTCTTCACAGGAACACCTCATTTCTAATGTGATATAAAAATGTCACTGACATTTTTCGTATGTATGGACTGAAAAAATGGACCGGACCTAAACAGCCCGGCCCATTTTCTGCTCTCAGAAATATGGTTCTGACTTAACCTGCGATTTCTGCCTGAAGGTTATCCAGCTGCTCCTGAACGCTTTCACCAAGGAGTGCATTCTGTTCTGCGCTGATAACACCCTGTTTTACATCTGCCCATTCTGCTTTTGCTGTTGGATAGAACTTGCAGCTTGCAAGAATGTCAATCCAGCTTGCCATATCAGGATCAGCGGCTGCAAGAGCTTCGCCACCTGTCTTAGTAGCTGGCAGGAATCCTTCCATAGCTACCCAGTCAGTATAACGGTCATCATCATAGAAATAATCGAAGAATGTTGTGATCGCTGCTTTTTCTTCATCTGTGTATTCATTGTCGAAGCACATGAAGCGGTCCATAACACCTGCAGATACAGATTCGCCAGTGTTGCTTGGAATAGAAGCTACACCGTAGTTGACTTCATTTCCACCATCTGCGATATAAGTAGGTAAGCTGTTTGGAGCGATAACCATAGCGATCTTGCCGGCACCAAACATATCCTGCAGATCGTAACGTGTATCATTAGCAGGATCGCTGTTGGTGTAACCGTCATTTACGAGGCTGATAGCGTATTCAATCGCTTCTACATTTTCAGGGCTGTTCAGTGTCCAGTTGCCATCATCATCTACGAATCCGCCACCGTTGTTCCATGTGTAGTAAGCAAATGCTGCCTGACCTTCATCCGTTGTCATATCAATACCCCATGGATAAATGCTGTCATCATATTCTTTGATAGCTTTGCATGCTGCGGTCAGTTCATCCCATGTTGTAGGAACTTCTACGCCGGCAGATTCCAGAATGTCCTTGTTGTAGTACAGAGCACGTGCGGAAGCAAGATCTGGGATAGCCCATACAGTGCCATCTACTTCGGACTGTGCAAGGAATGCATCGTACATTTTGCTGTAGGTTTCTTCGGATACCACATCCTGAATAGGAAGTAACAGATCATCGGCCTGATAATCAGCGAATACGTCGATATTCAGAACGTCAGGAGCTTCTCCGTTGGCAATACGTGTATTTACTACTGTGTAAATATCATTCCAGGATACTACTTCTACGTTAAGGTTAATACCTGGATTGTCAGCGTTGAAATCTTCTACAAACTTTGCCCACCAGTCTGCAGTGTTCTGACCGTACTGTGCAGCGATTACGTTTACATCTACTGTGTCACCTTCTGCCATTGCTCCCATAGATGCCATAGATAGAACCATTGCCATAGCTGCACCCGCGGTTAATACTTTTTTCATTTCAAAGCCCTCCTTAAATAAGTGTCGTCAAATCACCGTGTCGGTCTGTGATTTGCGTTATAGTCAAATTATACTATAATAATTATTTGAAGTCAATGAAAATTATTCATTATGACGATTTGAAAAAATGAATACTAAAGTTCTTTCGTGAAAAAAAGACAAGTTGACAGAAAAGAGGCTGGTAAGATAAGATAGAATTCGTAGGAAAAGAGAACGCAGAAAAAACGGCAACCTGGTAATATGTAAATATGTATAAGAAATGAGGAAAATAAATTATGAAGCAATTCGGATTAAATATGGAAAACTATCAGAAACTTGCCAGACAGGCAGCGGCAGAGGGATGTGTACTTCTGGAAAACAGAAACCATGCACTGCCATTGGAAAAAGAAGAACGAATTGCCGTATATGGCAGAATCGCATTTACTTATTATAAAAGCGGGCTTGGCTCAGGAGGTCTGGTGAACACCGGGAAAGTAGATGGAATTCTGGATGCACTAAAAAAGGAGAATCTGAATCTGGATGAAAAACTGGAAGAAATCTATCGAAGTTGGATAGAAAAACATCCTTTTGATGAAGGCGAAGGATGGGGGAAAGTGCCATGGTCGCAAGAGGAGATGCCGGTTACAGAAGAGATGCTGGCCTGTGGAGAAAAGGCAGATGCAGCACTGATCGTGATTGGAAGAACAGCTGGAGAAGATCAGGATAATACAGACGCACCTGGCGGATATCGACTGACGAAGGAAGAAGAACAGCTGATTCAGCAGGTATGCCAGAGAAACCGCCGCAGTATTGTAGTATTAAATACCGGAAATATCATGGACATGAGTTGGGTGGAACGATATCATCCACAGGCGGTGCTCTATGTCTGGCAGGGAGGACAGGAAGGAGGACATGCGGCGGCAGATGTGCTGATGGGCAAAGTGAATCCTTCCGGAAGGCTGACAGATACGATTGCACAGAAGATCAGTGATTATCCTTCTGATACCTGTTTTGGAAGCGAAACGGAGAATGTATATCAGGAAGATATATATGTAGGTTATCGCTATTTTGAAACTTTTGCAAAGAAAAAGTACAGTATCCATTTGGATATGGCCTGTCCTATACTACGTTTTCTATAGAAGGAAAACTGATTTCCCAGATCCGGGAGAAGAATGGGGAGATAAAGATCAGACTGGAAGCAAGGGTAACCAATACCGGTGAATGCGCAGGCCGGGAGGTTCTACAATGTTATGCACAGGTACCGCAGGGAAAGCTGGGAAATCCATTGCGCCGACTGGTATATTTCTTTAAAACAGAGAAACTGCAGCCGGGTGAGAGCGTAAGTAAAATGATCGAAATTACCGGATATGATCTGGCTTCTTATGATGACAGCGGCGTGACGGGAAATCGTTCTGCTTATGTACTGGAGCAGGGAACTTATAGATTCTATATAGGAAGTGACGTAAGAAGTGCAGCTTATGCCGGGGAATGTCATCTGGAAGCCCAGGTGGCAGAACAGCTTCAGGAAGCTATGGCACCGGTGTCTGTTTTTCAGAGAATGAAACCGGAAAAAGAGAAAGATGGATATCGGCTTACCTGGGAAGAGGTGCCGGTACGTACAGTTGACCAGGAAGAGAGACGAAGAAAAGAGCGACCGGAGGGGTTGAAGATTACCGGAGATCAGGGATGGAAGCTGATAGATGTACTGGACGGGAAAATAACACTGGATGCGTTCACGGCGCAGTTATCAGAGGAAGATTTAACAGCAATCTTTCGCGGAGAAGGTATGTGCAGTCCGAAGGTCACAGCAGGAACAGCTGCGGCTTTTGGAGGCGTAACAGAGCATCTTCAGGAACTTGGCATACCGGCAGCATGCTGTGCGGACGGACCATCCGGCATTCGCATGGATTGTGGAACCAGAGCATTTTCACTGCCAAACGGAACAGCGCTTGGATGCACATTTGATGAGAAACTGGTAGAAGAATTATATACGGTGGTGGGACAGGAGATTCGCCTGAATAAGATAGATTCCCTTCTGGGACCTGGCATTAATATTCACCGCCATCCATTGAATGGAAGAAATTTTGAATATATATCGGAAGATCCATATCTTACCGGGAAAATAGCAGCAGCACAGGTAAGAGGAATGGCCAAACATCAGATTGCCGGAACGATCAAGCATTTCTGTGCCAATAATCAGGAAACGGCTCGATGCAGGGCAAATAGTGTGGTATCGGAACGTGCTTTAAGAGAAATCTATCTGAAGGGATTTGAGATTGCAGTAAAAGAAGGAGGAGCATGGTCTGTAATGACCACTTATGGCCCGGTAAATGGGGTGTGGACTGCTGGAAGTTATGATCTGTGCACCACTATTTTGCGAAAAGAATGGGGATTTTCCGGGATCGTAATGACTGACTGGTGGGCAATGGCCAATTATGAGGGAATGACCGCAGATAAGACAATGCGTGCGCCGATGGCAGCAGCACAGAATGACATTTTTATGGTGACTTCTGATGCAAAAGCCAGCATGGAGGAAGATGATATGCAAAAGCAGCTGGAATGTGGCTGGCTGACCTGCGGGGAATTGCAGAGGAATGCGGAAAATATTTTGGGATTTTTATTAAGAAGTCCGGCACTTCTGCATATGAACGGAAGGATCTGTCAGGAAGAGCTGGATGCCATGAACAGGAAAGAAGATGGAGATGTGCTGGCATCTGATCTGAAAAATCTTGACGAAGAAGAAAATGGCAGTATACTTATTTCCGGAGACCTGCTTCATCCGAAGTCTGGGAACGCAGACGTGTTCGGCATTCATTTGAAGAAAAAAGGAAGTTACCGGATTCATATGAAACTGCGCTCAGACCTTGGCGGACTGGCACAGATACCGGTTACGGTATATTGCAACAATACCCTGAAGACAATGGTATCAGTGCAGGGAAGTGAAGGCGGCTGGCTGGAGATTGATCGGAATCTGGATGTGCTCATGGCAGGAAATCATTATATCAAGTTTTATTACGGAGGAAATGGACTGGAGTTTGAAACAATCCGTATTTATCTGGAGGAAGAACATGACTGAAAAATTATTTTACGCAAATGCATATCAGAAAACATTTGAAGCAACAGTAACAGATTGTCGGGAAGGAAAAAAGGGATATGAAGTGATTCTGGATCGCAGTGCCTTTTATCCGGAAGGCGGCGGTCAGCCAGGAGATACTGGTATTCTTCAGTGTGCTGATCAGACAGTAGATGTGACAGATACCCACGAAAAAGATGGGGAAATTCTTCATTTTTGTGGACAACCACTGGAAGTGGGAAGTAAGATAACAGGAACTGTCGATTGGGAGAGAAGATTTGACCTGATGCAGAATCATTCCGGGGAACATATTGTCAGCGGCCTGGTGCATCAGAAATTTGGTTATGATAATGTGGGATTCCATATGGGAAAGGATACCGTAACCATTGATTTTAACGGTGAGTTCACTGTGGAAGATATGCAGGAATTCGAACGGGCAGCAAACGAAAGAGTCTGGGCTAATGAGAAGGTAGATATCACTTCTTATACCGAAGAAGAAGTAAAAGCTGTGGAATACCGCAGTAAAAAAGAACTGCATGGCATGGTGCGTATTGTAACCTTCCCAAATGCAGATGTGTGTGCCTGCTGTGGAACGCATGTCAGTTATACAGGGGAAATCGGTCTGATTAAACTGATTTCTCTGCAGAAGTTTAGAGGCGGCATGAGAATGGAGATGCTTTCAGGAAGAAGAGCCATGGATTATGTGGCAGAGATTTGCAGGCAGAATCAGCAGATTTCGGTAGCACTGTCAGCAAAGCCGATGGAGACAGCAGAAGCAGTAGAACATTTGAAGAAAACACAGATGGATCAGCAGTTCCAGATGGGAGCATTGGAACAGAAACTGTTCCAGAATATGGCAAAACAGTATGAGGGCAGTGGCAGTGTACTGCTTTTTGAAGAAGACCTGGCGGCAGATAGTGTCCGAAAGCTGGCAGCAGAGATTATGGAGACCTGTGAGGGCCGCTGCGTTGTCTGCTCCGGAGACGACGAACATGGTTACAAGTATGCTATGGGTGAAAAAGACGGAGATCTGCGTGTACTGGTGAAAGAATTCAACACAGTACTGAATGGCCGCGGAGGTGGAAAGCCATTCTTTGCACAGGGAAGTGTAAATGCAACAAGAAAAGAGATTGAAGAATTTTTGAAATAGACAGAAGATGCTGCTGGCCAGACATGGTCAACAGCATAATTTGCAAAATATGCAACATGCTATTGACAAACAAAAACATATTATATATAATAACATCACTTACCAATTCTGATAAGTATCTGTCATATCGACAATGAATTCACTTTTACAAAAGCATAACAGACAATGAAGTTGTAACCCTGGTGTTTTGACATCCAAATCATTTTATTCGAAAAAGGAGACGAGGATATATGAGAATTGTTTGTCTGGTCAGCATTGGTGGTCTGGCTGTTCTTTGGGATTTTTATTCCCGGCGTATTCCGAACCAGTTGACAGGAACTGGATTTCTGGCTGCATTAGCATGGCAATGGAGTGCCAATGGGCCACCCGGGATATTCGATTTTTTCGCGGGGGCTATTACACCGGTAATTGTGTTGGGAATTTTGCATTATTTTAAAATGCTTGGATCTGGAGACCTGAAGTATTTTATGGTGATCGGAGGATTTCTGGATCCGAGACGAAGTCTGAAGTGTATCTGCGTTTCATTTCTGATTGCTGCTATGATTTCTCTGGCAGTGATTATCAAATATCGTATCTTAAAAAAACGTCTATATCTATTGATTCATTATGTAAAAGAATATATTAGCACAGGGGTCTGGGAGCCATATATTGCAGAAACGGAGAATCCTGCATATCTGCATATGTCACTGCCAATATTCCTGGGAAGTTTGCTGGTAACAGGAGGATGGATTTGAAGAAACTTAATTTTGCAATATGTGATCTGGAGGCTACGTATGCCTGCAGGCTGATGAACTATATTACGGAGAAACAACACATACCTTTTGAGATTCTGGTATTTTCAGGAATTGAAAGTCTGCGGGAATTTACAAGGGAAAATCGTGTGGAATTGCTGCTGATTTCATCCAGAATGATGTGTGAGGAAATCAGTAATATGAATATTAACCGGATTGTTATGCTTTCAGAGGGTGAAGTGGCACCACAGTATGTGGATTATCCTACCGTCTATAAGTACCAGTCATCGAATAATCTGGTGGCTGAGGTGATGAATTTTTATGCCAGTGACACGAATGGACAGGTACCATATTTTATGAAGCGTAATGCGCAGATCATCGGCATTTATTCTCCGGTAAAACGGTGTGGAAAGACTTGTTTCGCATTGACTCTTGGACAGATACTTGCGAAAAAGCAGCCTGTTTTGTATCTGAATTTAGAGGAATGTGCAGGTTTCCCGACACTGACTGGACAGGACTACGGAGCGGACATTACGGATGTAATGTATTTTGTACGACAGAATAAGGGAAATGTAATTTTTAAGGTTCAGGCCATTGTGCAGCATCTGGGAAATATGGCTTATATACCGCCGGCCTATTCAGCAGGAGATCTGCGTGAAGTAGGGCAGGAAGAGTGGATGCGTCTGCTGGAGGCCGTGACTTCGCTGGGTGGTTATGAGACGGTTATTCTGGATCTGGATGGAGCAGTGGAAGAACAGCTCCCGTTGCTGTCAGCCTGTACAAGAATCTACAGTCCGATTTGCGAAGGGGTGGTGGCAAAAGCGAAAGTGACGCATTATGAAAAGCTGCTAAAAGAGATGGACTGTGAAGAAATCTTAAAAGAAACATCATATCTTCATCTGCCGTTTGCTGAGCCTGCATCGCAGGGAGAATATGCTCTGGAGCAACTGGTAAACGGAGAGATGGGAAATTATGTCAGGACATTATTGCGCAGTGAGGAATAAAACATGAACAGAGAACAGACAGAGTTTGCAGAATTACAGCAAAAGTTGATGAACCGGCTGGATACGTCCAGAGAATTGAAGGATGAGGAAATTTGCGAACAGATTGACCGTCTGCTAATGGAGAAAAGCAGTGGACACTATTACAGTCTGAAAAGGAGGGCACAGCTTAGAACAGAGCTTTTTAATGCAGTCAGAAAGCTGGATATTTTGCAGGAACTGGTAGATAACGATCAGGTGACAGAGATCATGGTAAATGGTCTGGATGGAATCTTCATTGAAGAGAAGGGGCACATTCGAAAATGGGAAAAAGGATTCCAGAACAGGGAAAAGATCGAGGATCTGGTACAGAGTATTGCAGCAAAAAGTAACCGAATAGTAAATGCTACAGTACCAATTGTAGATGCCAGACTGGAAAATGGAGCAAGGGTCAGTATGGTATTGCCTCCGATAGCATTGAACGGACCGATTATTACGGTGCGTCAGTTTCCGGTACATCCAATCGAAATGGAGCAGTTGATTGCCTGGGGAGCCGTAACGGAGGAGGCGGTACATTTTCTGGAGAAGCTGGTGAAGGCTGGATACAACATTTTTATCAGTGGAGGGACCGGTTCGGGAAAGACCACATTTTTAAATGCACTTTCTAATTATATACCAAAAGATGAGAGGATTATCACTATTGAGGATAACGCAGAGCTGCAGATCCGCGGAGTGGACAATCTGGTGCGTCTGGAGGCGAGAAAAGGCAATACACAGGGAGACCATGAGATAACAATCAGAGATCTGATCAAGGCCAGTTTGCGGATGCGGCCAGATCGGGTGATTGTGGGAGAAGTGCGAGGGGAAGAGACAATAGATATGATTCAGGCTATGAACAATGGTCATGATGGAAGCCTGTCTACCGGTCATGGGAACAGTCCGAGGGATATGCTTGCCAGACTTGAAACAATGATTTTGATGGGCATGGAATTACCAGTTTCTGCAGTGCGCAGACAAATTGCTTCCGGGTTAGATATTATGGTACATCTTGGGCGAATGAGAGACCGTTCCAGAAAAGTGCTGGAGATATTGGAGATTACCGGATACAGCTACGAAAAAGAAGAGATTTTGACGCACACACTGTATGAGTTTGAGGAAAGCAGAAAGGGTGGAGAGAAAGTAGAGGGTACACTGGTGAAAAAAGGAGAACTGGAGCAGACCAGAAAACTGGAAAGAGCAGGACTGATGTAGATGAACTATACCAGATATCAGTTATCCAAAAAAGAATATGCAGAAAATATAGTTGTTTTTCTGGTATTGGATGGAATGATCAGTTATCTGTTTTATCGTTCCTGGATTGTCTTTCTGCTTTGTCTTCCATGTCTGAATCCATTCCTGAAAATGCGGCGGGAGAATCTGTGTCAGAAGCGAAGAGAAAAACTGGAAGAGCAATTTCTAATGGCAATGCAGACTGTGATCACTTCTCTGACTGCCGGCTATTCTGTGGAGACTGCCTTTACAGATGCTCTAAAAGAACTGCCACTGGTGTATCGGGAGGACGACATGATTGTACTGGAATTCAGATCAATTGTCAGCCAGTTGAATATGAATCAGAATCTGGAGGAACTTTTGCAGTCTTTGGCAGTGCGCAGCGGAATCGAAGATATTCGCAATTTCGCAGAAATCTTCGCAGTATCCAAAAGATCAGGAGGAAATCTGATTGCGATTATACGTAATACAATACAGAGTATCATGCAGAAAAACGAGACAAGAAAAGAGATACAGGTAGTATTGTCAGCTAAGAAAATGGAACAGAATATGATGAGTCTGATTCCCTGCCTGATTCTGTTGTATGTACAGACTGTTTCACCGGGGTTCCTGGATGTTATGTATCACAACCTGCGGGAATAGCGATTATGACAGCAGCGCTGGGTGTTTATCTGGGAGCTGTAGTATGGGGGAAAAAGATAGTAGAGATCGAGGTGTAAGCATGTGGATCTATTGGGGAATTGTGCTGATTATGGGAGTTCTGGTACTGATATCATCCGGGCAGGAGGTACCAGGGGAGATCAGATGGTATCGGAAGCCTTTTCGCAAAGGTGCTATTCAGATTTGGAAAATGTTTCCGGCTGGAAAGAAAAAAGAAGCAGAAAAAGAAATAGCGAGGCTGGAAAATATGCTGTTATTTCTCTGTGTCGGACTAATTCTGTTGCCAGTTATAGAAGGAAGTATTGGTGGAGAGGAAATGGTTCTGAATTCATATGCTCTGGAGAGACCAGAAAAAGGACAGGGGAGTAACACTTATATTTTAAAGGCTGATATACAGGGGAACACAGAAACCGAGGAAATACATCTGGAACTGGAAGAACGTCAGTATACCGAAAAGGAAAAAAAGAATTTCCTGAAAAGTGCAGAGCTTGAATTGCAGCAAGGGGTACTGGGAGAAAATAAGTCAGCAGATGACATTCGGCAAAGGATCAGTCTCCCATCAGAACTTCAGGGCGGAGAAGTAACTGTGCAATGGATTCAGAATCCGGAGGGCTTATTGGATGAAAACGGAGAAATTGTAGCAGAATTGCCGGAAAAAGGACAGATCCTGACTTTGACAGCTATATTGACTTGCGAAGAAAAAGAGGAATTATATGAGATGGCACTGCATCTGTATCCGAAAGAGCGAACAGAGGAAGAACAGCTCAGGCTTGATCTGAATCAGGCTGTGGCATCTGCAAAAGAAGAAAGTGCTCAGAAAAGTAATATGCGTTTACCAACTCAGGTGGATGGCCGCAACGTTATCTGGTCTTTGCCAGGCAGTTCGGTGATGGGGGCAGGTCTTCTTCTGGTAGTGCTGCTGGCAGCAGGCGGTTACATCAGCAAAAGCGAAGAATTCAAAAAAGCAGAGCAGGATAGAAAGCGACAGCTGATTCTGGATTATCCAGATGTGGTTTTTAAGTTGGGAATGTTGTTAAATGCAGGGCTTACAATTGAAAATGCATTTACAAGAATTGCAGAAGAATATCAGCAGACAAAGTCTGAGGGGAAAATAAGGTGGGCTTATGAAGAAATGACAGTAGCATGTAATGAAATGAAAAGTGGTATTTCAGAAGCAAAAGCATATGAGCGATTTGGACGAAGATGTGAACATACCTGTTATATCAGACTGGGAACTATTTTATCAGGAAGTCTTCAGAAAAGTTCTGAAGGAATGACAAAATTGTTGTTAGATGAGGCGGCAGAAGCAATGGAAGATCGAAGGCAGCTGGCAAAGAAGATGGGCGAGGAAGCAGGAACAAAGCTGTTATTTCCAATGATTCTGATGCTGATGGTGGTGCTGGTGATTTTAATTGTGCCGGCAGTACTATCATTCTGAAAAAATTCGAGAAAGGAGGTGATGCATATGAAGAAATTCCTGATGCGGCTTTATGAAGAAGACGATGGAATCGGAACCGTAGAAATTATTCTGATCCTGGTTGTCCTGATTGGACTTGTCATTATTTTCAAAAGTCAGCTGACCAGTCTGGTCAATAATATTTTCAAAAAAATAGTAAGTCAGAGTAATGGCATCTAAGATGTGAAAAGCATGGAAAGGAGGCAACATGAAAACGTACAGATGCAAAGGGACAATTACCGTATTCTTAAGCCTGATCAGCGTTTTGTTTTTGTCCCTGCTCTGTACCACCATGGAATCATCCAGAATACAGGGCGCACGGGCAAAGGCTGCAGCAGTATTGGATATGGGAATGTTTTCCGTATTTGGGGAATATGAGAATTGCGTGTTAGAACAATACGATGTATTTTTTCTGGATGGCGCCTGTGGAGATGGCAGCTACAGTCAGAAAAAGCTGAAAGAAAAACTGCAGGCCTATATGGAATATAACGTAAATCCCAATAAGGAGATCCTGTTCAAAGGATATGACCCATTTTCGCTGGAGTTGGAAAATGTGCAGGTTACCGGGGTGGCGCTGGCCACAGACCAGAAGGGAAATGCATTTTATCAGCAGGCGGTTGGATTCATGCATGAGAATCTGGCCACAGAGGCGGTATCTGCATGGATGGAGAGAAGTCGGCAGGCAGAAGATCTGGAGCGGGCAGAAAAAAGGTATGAGGAAAAAGAAAAGAGTAACCATACCAGTCTGAAATCACTGCAGCAGCAACAGGAGGAACAAAAGCAAAAAGAAGAACAGAAAAAAGCAGAAGAGAAAAATGCACAGGAAGAACAGGAATATCTGCCAGCAGAGACAGAAAGCGAAAAACAGGAATTTCCAGCGGCCCAAAATCCTCTTGAGACAATAAAACAAATACGAAAAAGGGGATTACTGGGACTGGTATTGGATGAAAAAGAACAGCAGATATCAAATAAAGTACTGACATCCGATATTCCTTCCAGGCGGAAGTGTCGTCAGGGAAATCTGAAGAGTGAAAAAACATATAGTGGAGTAACTTCAAATGTGTTTTTTCAGGAATATCTGTTTGGCCGCTTTCCCAGTTACACCAGGCAATTACAAATGGAGCAGCCCCTGGATTATGGACTGGAATATATACTCTGCGGACAGAATTCTGATAAAAAAAATTTGAAAAACGTAGCAAAACGCCTGCTTGCGTTACGTGAGGGAGCCAATTTTCTTTATCTGGCATCAGATCCTGCACGAAAAGCAGAAGCAGATGCACTGGCAGCCTTAATAACAGGGGCAGTTCCCGTACCTGGACTTCAGGTAGCGACATCCTATGCGTTACTTCTGGTCTGGGCCTATGGAGAGAGCCTTTTGGATCTTCGCAGTCTGTTTGCAGGTGGGAAAGTACCGGTGTGGAAGAACGGAGCGTCATGGAGACTGGATTTGCAGAAGATACCTTCTATTCTGGAACAGCTGGAATCACCTGGCGGGATGGATGGAAGTGGTCTGGATTATGAGGGATATCTGCAGATATTGTTTACTATGGGAAAACAATCAGCTTATTCCATGAGAGCACTGGATCTTCTGGAAGGAGTAATCCGAAAAAATACGGACAATATAAAGTTCCGGGTGGATCAGGCCATTGTGAAAATGGAGGCAAAGGCGGAATATCAGATCAGACCGATATTTTTGAAAATAGCCCATGCGTTTCTGAGAACTGGAAACAGAAAACTAAAATACAATATAAATGGAAGATTTGCCTATTAGAAATGGCAAATCGAGGAGGTGACGTGAAATGTTCTTTCCTGGTATAAACAGATTTTTCATTCAAAAAACAAAAAAACAGAAAAGAGAGGTTACTGAGCATTTCCCGGCAAGGTATCATTCACATTCATACCGGGAAGGAATATTTCAATTTATCTCAAAAAAAGGAAGTCTGACCATCGAGACGGCACTGGTACTGCCATTGTTCCTTTTTGCCATGCTGGCTATGTTGCAGTTTGCTTCCATTCAGTATGCGACATCCAGCCTGCTGGCAGGTGCACAGGATACCGTAAAAGATATGGCAGCCTATGCCTATCTGGAAAGTACCGGAATTATGCCAGAAGAAGGAGTATCAACAGATCTTCTTAAAGCTGGCATATCGTTTGGGTATGCCTATAGTCAGGTGAAAAAAAGATCTGGAGTGGATGGACATATGGGAAAGATCAGCCTTTTGCAGTCAGATTTTTCCGATGGGCAGATACTGGATCTGACAGGAACATTTCAACCAGAACATACCTTCACGATATTTCCGGTAAAAAAAATAAAAAGCATTTTCCGTACCAGGGTACGTGCGTGGACAGGAAGAACCGGAACAATATCTGGCAATACTGCCGGAGAAGGAACGGAAGAAGAGGAGGATATGGTTTATGTGGCAGAGACGGGAACTGTTTATCACAGAGATCCGGAATGTACCCATATCCGTCTGTCTGTGAAGACTGTACCAAGAGGACAGGTGAAAGGATTACGTAATGCAAGTGGAGGAAAATATCATGTTTGTGAAAAATGTGGATCAGGGAAAGGTGGCGTGGTTTATATTTCCCCTTATGGGGACAAATACCATTCGTCACTGGGATGCAGCGGATTAAAAAGAACAGTAAGCAGTGTATCTCTGTCAGATACCGGGAATCTGCGGCCTTGCTCCAAATGTGGAAAAAAATAGAAAGTGCAGGAGAAAGAAAAGTGGAATCCTTATATATAGTATTGTTGATTTATCTGGTTATAGAGAGCCGGAGAGATATCAGGAAAAAAGAAATATCAGTAAAAAATACAGCTGGATTTGCAATAGCAGCGCTGTTGCTGCGAGTGGGAAATCTGGGAATAAGGCTTGTGACCGGTAATATTACTATAAAAAGTATAGGATTTCTGTTGACCGCTTTGGCGCCTGGTATTTTTTTGCTGGCACTTGGGCTGGTAACCAGACAGGCCATAGGTTATGGAGATGGTTTGATGTTGCTGGTGTGTGGGTTATGTCTTGGAGGAAAAACAGCAGGAGTTCTGTTAATTACCGGAATGTTTTTGATCTGTCCGATATCGCTATATCTGTTACTGTTCAAAAGGGCAAAAAGGGATACCCAGCTGCCTTTTGCACCGTTTTACTGGGTGCCTATCTGACCTGGCTGGCAACAGGTGCCTGAATCGAATCATATGTAAAACATACAGGAAAAACATTGCGAAAAATAAGTAATTATTTAGGGGCGTAAAAGAAAAGGGGAGAATCATATGCAGATGTTACATAAAAAAATTTCAGATCAGAAAGGAAGCTATACCATAGAGGCAGCATTACTGATGGGAATTCTGCTGTCGGTACTGATAGCAGTGATCTATATTGGATTCTGGTATCATGACAAAGACTTTTTGCAAAGCGCAGCTTATGAGACGGTATGTGCAGCGAGTCTGCATACAGAGGATGCAAGCTGGCAAATGGAACAGGCAGTAAAGAATTTAACAGGAGGTCGAATGCTGGGAACCAGGGAGCTGCAGAGTACATGTCAGAATGGCAGGAAAACGGTAACAGTGGAATTTCATGGAAATTTCAGGATTCCTGGTATGATTTTGGCATTTTTTCAAAATAGTAAGCTAAATATACAGGAATCCTGCACAATGACTGTGGAACGTCCGTCCAAACGAATACAAAAAGTAAGAGGGCTTATAAAGGTGGCACAGAGAGTCGGAGGTAAGACAGAATGAGATTATCCTTTGAACATGATCTTGCACATAATTATGTGATACCGGAAGCAGAGGTGCCGAATGGGGAAGCTTCGTTTCCGGAAACGGAATATGAACTGCATATGTTGGAAGAAAATCAGATACCAGGATTTCTGGACTGTGTTCGAAAAAAAATAAATGGGAAAAACCAGTATTATTATGAAATAACGTCCCGTCAATCCCTGGCACAGATCTGTGAGAATGAACCACTGACAGCAGAAAGTATCCGTCTGTTACTATATTGTCTGTATCAGGCGCTACAGCAGATGGATCCTTATTTGCTGGATGGAAATAAAATTGTGTTGGAGCCGGAGATGATTTATCTGGATATTGAGTCCAGAGAGGCATTTTTTTGTTACTGGCCGCTTTGTGGGAAGACCATTCAGGAATCTTTTCGGATGCTGGCCTCTTATCTGCTCTATCATCTTGAGCGGTCGGATACAGAGGCAGTACTTTTGATGTATGAGATAAACCGGAAGGTACAGGAAAAAAATTTTGCACTGCTTGATTTACTGCAGGAAAAAATGCAGGCAGCAGAGCAGAATAGAAAACCAGAAAATCAGTATCGCGAAAAGGATATATCAGAAAGAAACAGTCAGGAGAACATACAGGAAGAAAACATATTACAGGAAAAAACAGAAAAAAGTCTCAAAAACAAGGACGCAAAGAAAAAAAGAGAACAAAAAAAGAAGAGAGAGACGGCGAGAAAACAAAAAGAAGTAAAATGTAATGGAAATATGGCAGCAGGAGTGATTTGTCTGGCAGTTCTTGGAATTGTTGCGATTGCTGCCCGTATGGAATTCCTGACGATTACGCAGGCAGGCGGTATTGCATTTCTTCTTATCGGAGGAATGGCCTATGTACTTTCTCCTGAAAAAAGACGAAAAAAGAAAACAGAAAAAGAGAAAAAGACGGCAGATATTAATTGGGAGATGCCAGAACCGATTTCGACAGTCAAAGAGAATAGTATTCAAGGTAATCAGAGCAGTCCACCACAGGAAGAAATGGTGGGGGCAACCACTGTACTCTGGGAAGGCGGAGAAAAATATCAGCAGCATCTGACACTGATCAGTATGAATGCGAGAGAACGAAATAGTGTGGTTCTGGTGAATGATAGTTATCTGATTGGAAAACTGAAATCCAAAGTAGACATTTATATTGATGACGCATCTGTCAGCCGTATTCATGCCAGAATTCAAAAGGAGGAGAATGAGTATTATTTATGTGATATGAATTCAACCAATGGAACTTATCTGAATGGAAGAAGACTTGGAATACAGGAAAAAGTGCCAATTCATGTGTCAGATGAAATCACATTTGCCGGGCTTGGTTATTATGTGGGAAACTGTTGAAAAAGATCTCCTTGCCTGATAAAAATGAAAATGATATGATGATGGTAATGAGGCACGGAAAATAACCGTTGTCATAGCCTGAAAATGCAGATGGCATTTTAGAACAGGGTTGCAAGAAGAAAAGAACAGGAGAATATACATGAAGAAAATTGGTATTATCGGAGCAATGGAAGTAGAAATTGCATCTTTAAAAAGTGCAATGAAGGTCAGCAGAATGCTGAAAAAGGCTCAGATGGAGTTCCTGGAAGGTGAACTGGAAGGCTGCCAGGCGGTAGTAGTAAGAAGCGGAATTGGAAAAGTTAATGCAGCGGTCTGTACGCAGATTCTGGTAGATGAGTTTGGGGTAGATGGTGTGATTAACACAGGAATTGCCGGATCACTGAAGGCAGAGATTAACATTGGAGATATTGTGTTATCCACAGATGTGCTGCATCATGATATGGATGCTACAGGCTTTGGTTATCCACTTGGTCAGATTCCGCAGATGGATGCCTTCTCTTTCCAGGCAGATGAACAGATGAGAAAGCTGGCGAAGGAAGTTTGCGAGGAAGTAAATCCAGAGATTCGTGTGTTTGAAGGAAGAGTCGTCAGTGGAGATCAGTTTATTTCCAGCAGAGAGGTAAAGGACAAGATCAAAGAGAATTTTGACGGCTGCTGCACTGAGATGGAAGGCGCAGCGATTGCACAGACAGCATATCTGAATCAGATTCCGTTTGTGATTATTCGTGCGATTTCGGATAAGGCAGATGACAGTGCAACGATGGATTATCCAACCTTTGAGAAACAGGCTGTGGAACACAGTGTACGTCTTACCCGTGGATTCCTGAAAAGAATTCAGAAATAATCACAGAGGTCCCTAACCTGAACCTCTTCAGAATAAAAATGAAGTTCAAAAGTCCGTAAACATGCAGTTTATGGGCTTTTTTGACGAACGATTTTACTTTGCAAACCGGAAAAATTGATTTATACTCTGCAATTAACAGGAGCAGGATCCGTGCCCGGGGAGAGGAGCCTGCATCTGAAAAAAAGAAAGGGGATCACTATGATACATACTATTTTACAGTCAAAAGTGTTACTCTATTTGATGACAGCAACTGGTTTGCTTGGATTACTTTGCCAGATAATTGGAAACAGATGTTATCGTCAGTTTATTCGGGAGGCGGCAGATGCACAGCCGGAAAAGGGTGAGTTTATTAAGCGAATGCGCTATCGGTATCAGATCGACAGCCGATGCTGCGGCGGGACGATGAATCTTCCGGTTTTTGCCCAGAAAATGCTGATGGATTATAAATATAAAAGACTGACACTGCATCAGTGGAAAAGACAGGCTCTTGGATGGTATCTGGGAACTGCTGCGATTGCTGCGGTAGGTATTCGCTATTACCAGCTGCAGCATAATCAGGGAAATCTGCTTGTGATGCAGCGGGGAATTGCAGCCATTACGGTACTGACCTTACTGATGGTGCTCTGGTGTGACAGCCGTTACAAAGAGAAAAGGCTGCTGATTCAGATGCAGGATTACCTGAGCCATTCCGGAATCGCTGCAGATACCGGAGATGCTGCTTTGGAAGAATGGAAAGAAGCACAGGAAACAACCAGCAATGCTGGCAGGCAGAAACAGGAAGTAAACTATGAGTCCAGAGCGCAGAGAGAGAAGCGGCAGCTTCAGGACAGCCTGTCCAGAATAAAAGGCGGTGAAAAAGAAACAGCAGCCAGTGAAGAAAAAGACTGGAGCAAAGAACGAAACCGGGAGATTTTAAAGCAAATGGATGCGAAGGAACAGGAACGCATCATACGGGAAGTCCTGGCAGAATTTTTGGCTTGAAAAGGAAAAAATTCCCTGTTAAACTGAAAAAAATAACTGTATTTGAAGAGGCAGTGAAGGGAGAAACAAAAGATGAAGATTGTGATACTGGAAGCAAATTCGCTGGGACAGGATGTGGACTTAAAAGCTTTTGAAAAATTGGGTGAGGTGGTAATTTATGGACAGTCGAATGCACTGGACACGCCGGAAAAAATAAAAGATGCAGATGTGCTCGTGGTAAATAAAGTGCCGATGAATGAACAGACACTTGGGGCTGCCAAAAAGCTGAAAATGATTGCCATTACGGCAACAGGCTACAATATTGTAGATAAAGCATATACAGACAGCAGGAAGATAGCAGTTGCCAATGTCAGCGGATATTCCACAGAATCAGTGGCACAGCACACCTTCGCACTGGCACTTTATCTGGTGAACCAGCTGGCCTATTATGACAATTATGTCAAAAGCGGAGAATATGTAAAGTCTGATATTTTCAGCCATTTTGATAAAAAGATTTTCGAGCTGGCAGGAAAGACCTGGGGAATTGTTGGCCTGGGCGCAATCGGCAGAAAGGTGGCACAGATCGCACAAAGTTTTGGCTGCAGGGTGATCTATTACTCCACCTCAGGCAGGAATCATAATACGGAGTATCAAAGTGTGGATCTGGACACATTGCTTGCTTCTTCAGATATTCTTTCTATCCATGCACCGTTAAGTGCTGCAACAGAGAACTTTATGAACCTGGAAAAATTCCGGAAAATGAAGTCATCTGCCATCTTGATCAATGTGGCAAGAGGCCCGATTGTAAATGAAAGAGATCTGGTCACTGCGTTAAATCAGGGAATGATTGCAGGCGCAGGCCTGGATGTGATATCGATAGAACCGATGAAGGCAGATAATCCATTGCTGGAGATTCAGGACAGTGGCAGACTGATTGTGACACCACATATTGCATGGGCAACAGGAGAAGCCAGACAGCGTGTGGCAGATGAGACTTATTTAAATATCGAGGCGTTTCTAAAAGGCGAAAAAAGAAATCTGGTTCCGTAGAGCCAGATTTCTTTTTTGATTAATCTTCTTCAATGACATGAAGTTCCAGGAAATCAAAATCAATTTCCTCAATAAAATTATCCTGACGAAATTTTGTAGAACTGTGTTTCTGGAATTCACGGATATTGGAATCCAGCCAGATCGGTTTGCCAAGATCAAATTCCAGACAGATATCATCCAGTGCGTGAAAGATCTTGTGAGTTCTGGTATCGTTGGAATGATCTTCAATTGTTGTGTCTTTCAGAAGATGATTGTCTTTCCATATTTTTCCCCAAATGCGCATAGGCTATTCCTTTCTGTCTGCGAGAATGATTTAACTGGTTTCTCCAGATTCGGAAGAAGCAGTATCCAGTGGCAGTAACGTCTCACTGTCTACTTCTATGACAGGTCTGGTGAACCAGTCATAGACCATTGCAGTGATCTCGCGAATATGATCCACTGCAGATCCGGTATCTGTCAGATTGGTAGACAGGATACAGAAGATATAATCCCCGTATGGCGTATAAATAATTGCGGTATCATTTTCCGTATCATCTACTTCACCGGTCTTGTGAGAAATCGGTGTTCCTTCTGGAAGACCGGCAGGAATCTTATAGTTTACCTCCTGATTATTCAGAAGGTTCTCGAACCGATAAGAAGCATAATGAGAAACAAGTTCCCGGTCATAGATCATTTCCAGAAGCCTTCCACAGTCGGCGGCAGAGGTCTCATTAATACGCCCATCCGATACCCACAGACTTGGATCAGCAATGCCGTTTACCTGAATGGTATTGGTAAATCCCATTCTTTGAATAAAGTCATTCACTTTTGCCAGACCTGTCTGAAAATCACCGGATTCATCGCAAAAGCTGCGTACCAGAACATTGGATGATTCATTATCGCTGACCGTGATCATCTCATGTAGTGCGTGGGTAATCGTATCTGTTTCAGTCAGGTCTCCGTTCTCGATCAGTTCCAGTGTAGCGCCTGCAATATAGAGCTTAATCAGGCTGGCAGACTGCATGGCGTGTTCATTGATCTCCATGGTATTGCCATTTTTCAGATCTTTTAAGTAGACACTCCAGTCCCCCTGATAATCAGAGAGCATTGAGGTGATACGTTTCTGAAGTTCTTGCCAGTTCATGCGGATGCGCCAGGCACGTCCACAGCGGTCACGGATCACCATGCCATCTGAGGTGATCTGTGGTATGGGAATATTATTTAATCGATTTAATGTAAAAGAACCAAGATCCAGATAGCGTGGCAGATCACCGAACAACCGATTCAGTTCTTCTTCCGACAGAGCGTGCCAGTCAGATGGCAATTGATTTGGAACATCGACAGAAAAAGCTTCTGTGTCAGCTTCCGTCTCAGAAATCTGTTCTGTCTGGACGGTAAGTTCCGGCCAGGAGACAGAATCACTGGCAATTGCAGCTATGGGACAGCTCCAAATGGCTGTAGTGGTCAATATTCCAGTTAAAAGCAGGGAAACCATGCTTTTCTTTATCATGTTCAGCTCATCCTTTCGAAAATATTGTGTGTTTTGTACTCTTTTTGACACTGTAATCCTATCTTACACGAAAGAAAAATGTTTGTAAACCAGTTTCGCAGTTGATCCAGTGAACTTCCATTTTGGGGTAAAAGTGTGTTATACTGTGGGAAGTTAGAAAAGCAGGAGGAAAACTGGTGATGGGAAAAATGACAACAGGTTTGGTTCATATTTACTGTGGAAATGGAAAAGGAAAAACAACAACGGGAATGGGGTTATGCGCCAGAGCGGCCGGATATGGATATAAGGTTCTGATTTATCAGTCATGAAGAATAACAAGACCAGTGAGCGTAAAATTCTGGAGGCGGTGGAAAACATTACCTGGATCAGTGGCCTGGATCAGGAAAAATTCAGTTTCCAGATGACAGAGGAGGAGAAAGCAGAGCGGCGGATTTTCTATGGTGAGCAGTTGAAGAAAGTGACAAAAGAAGCGGCAGAGGGCCATTATGATGTGTTGTTTCTGGATGAATGTATCTATACGATCAAAGCAGGCCTTCTGGATGAAGCCTTATTGCTGGACTTCCTGGATCACAAACCAGAAAAGCTGGAAGTGATTCTGACGGGTCAGGGACCGTCTGAAGAATTGGTGAAACGGGCAGACTATATATCAGAGATCTGTATGAGAAAGCATCCTTTTGAAAAAGGGATTCCGGCCAGACCGGGAATCGAACGGTAGGGGCATATTAGGAAAAACAAGGAGAAATGAACATGAGAGCATATGAAAGACTTTTGAATTATGTAAAGATCTATACCACCAGCGAGGAAGAAGGTGGGGCAACTCCCTCAGCTGCAAGGGAATTTGACCTTGGCAATGTGCTGACAGAGGAATTAAAAGAAATCGGTGTAAAAAATGTCAGAATCACAAAAAACTGTTATGTATATGGTGAGATCCCGGCTACACCAGGTATGGAACATATCCCGGCACTGGGGTTCATTGCACATATGGATACTGCTCCAGATTTCAGCGGAGAAGGGGTAAAACCACAGATTATAGGAGACTATGACGGTTCAGATATCAGGCTGGGAGACAGTGGACGTGTGTTAAGTCCGAAAGCATTTCCAGATCTGGAAAAATTAAAGGGCAGAACCCTGATTACCACAGATGGAACAACGCTTCTGGGTGCAGATGATAAGGCTGGCATTGCGGAGATCATGACTATGGCAGAACAGATTATCAAAGAAGATATAGCCCATGGAAAAATCTGTATTGCCTTTACACCGGATGAAGAGATCGGAGAGGGGGCAGATCATTTTGATGTCGAAGGATTCGGAGCAAAATATGCTTATACGGTAGACGGTGGAGCAGAGAACGAGATTGAATTCGAAAACTTCAATGCAGCAGGTGCAACAGTAAAAGTGACCGGACTTTCCGTACATCCTGGTGACAGCAAGGACACCATGATCAATGCAGCCCTGGTGGCCATGGAGTTCAACCAGATGCTTCCGGCAGGAGAAACTCCAAGAGGTACGAAAGGATATGAAGGCTTTTTTCATCTGACGGATATGAGTGGGGATGTGTCGAATGCGACGTTATCCTACATTATTCGTGATCATGACGCTGCACATTTTGAGATTCGTAAGGAACAGATGCAGCACATCGCAGATCTGCTGAATGAAAAATATGGGCAGGTACGGTAGTGCTGACAGTGAAAGAACAGTATCGCAATATGAGAGAAAAGATTGAAGAATGTATGTTTCTGATTGACTACGCCAAAGAAGCAGTGCAGACATCAGGTCTTCAGCCAGAGATAATCGCCATCCGTGGCGGCACAGACGGAGCCAGACTCTCTTTCATGGGACTGCCATGCCCGAATCTGGGAACCGGTGGATATGCTTTCCATGGCCCATTCGAGCACATTACCACGGAAGGTATGGATGCAGTGGTGGAAAATCTGAAAGGTATCGTTAAGGCGTTCGGAGAAAAGGCAGTATGACAGAACAGGAAAAATTCATGAAAGAGGCCATCCGGCAGGCAAAGAAAGCATACCTGCTGGAGGAAGTGCCAATCGGCTGCGTCATTGTGCATGAAAGAAAAATCATTGCAAGAGGGTACAACCGGAGAAACACAGACAGGAACACGCTCTCCCATGCAGAACTGATCGCTATTCGCAAGGCAGCAAAAAAGCTGGGCGACTGGAGACTGGAAGAATGCACCATGTATGTGACTCTGGAACCATGTCAGATGTGTGCCGGCGCCATGATGCAGGCCAGACTGACGGAAGCAGTCATTGGATGTATGAATCCTAAGGCTGGATGCGCCGGATCCGTATTGAATATTCTGGAAATGGACGGATTTAATCATAAGGTGCAGGTGACAAGAGGTGTTTTGGAAGAAGAATGTAGTCAGATGATGAGCCAGTTTTTCCGGGAACTGCGGGAAAAGAAGAAAGCAGCCCGCAGTTCCTGAAAAGGAAAAGAATACAGATGGGAGGTTACTCAGGAAGAGTCTGACCTTCCATTTTTTTATTTGTTTCCATAAGAGTTTTGCCACCCAGGCAGGAAGTATTCACCATGCCGATAGCAATGACATAAAAGATTCCGGCAAGAGTTAGAGACAGTACATAGGAACCGCGCATATCTGCCAGTCCGGCATAAATAGTATGGGAAAACGCACCGGTCAGAGCAAAGGCAATCATAACGATAGAGTTAATCTGACTGAAGTCCTTTTTTCCAAAAATTTCCCGTGCTACCTGTGGGGAAATAACCATGGTCTGGCAAATGCCAATGCCATACATGGCGCAACCAACATACATCAGAGAACTATGACCACAGGTTGCAAGAAGAAAAGCACCCAGACCGCCGATCGTGCTATATAAAGTAGCAGAGAGGCGTACTCCGATCTTGTCACATAAAATTCCAAGTGGTACATTGGCAATTAACTGCATGACCATGCAGATACTTACCAGTGTGGAGCCTACGGCAGCGTTAAGTCCCATACTGACGGCATGGCTTGGAAACTGCTGACTGAAGCCTCCTGCGATGGACAGGAATCCGGCAGTCAGAATAGTAGTATAAAAAATTGGCATTTTTTTAGCGTCTTTCATAGAGGTGCCATAATTGGCGGCAATTACTTTTTGATGAGACTGTTTATGCTGTTCTGAGACTGTGATACCATAAGGAAGCAGTCCCTTTTTCTCTGGTGTAGTTTCCAGGATAAAGATAGCAGTTGGCAGCATAAAAACCAGTGCCAGGATGGCATAGACACGATAAGAAGTCTGCCAGCCATATGTGGTAATAATTCTGGTAGCTATAGGAGAGAGAATAGCACCTGTGATACCGGAAAATGCAAAGGCGATACCGGAAGCAAGACCACGTTTCTTTTCGAACCAGTTACTGATTAAAATAGAGATTGGTAATGGTGCAATAAATGCAATAGAGATACCAAGTGGAATTGCCACCACATACCATCTGCTCAGAGATTTGCCGCCGGACAAAAGAAGAAAACAGACGGCCATAACAATAGTAGCAATACTGAGCAGAACTTTGATGTTCATTTTTGGAATCATTCGTCCGGCAAGATACATACCGATAATCATGCCAAAGCCCTGGATGGTCATGTAATAAGAAACCTGGCCACGGGTGACGCCCAGAGAGTCTGCAACAAAAGGAAGATAAACGCCTACGGAGTTCAGACACATTCCAAATCCGATGGACATCATAATGCAGCAGCCTGCCAGGATAACCCAGCAATAATGAAATTTTTTGTTTGCCTTCATAATAAAAACCCCCCTGTTTTTATCTGATGTATTATGTTTGCAGTATAAAACTTTTTATGAAGAAGTCCTATATGTGAAAAATCCAAAAAGTGAGAAAAAAGATTGCAGGTACCTGGAAAGTTTCGTCTGATTTGACGAAAAAAACCAGCTATGCCAGAGTGACATAGCTGGTAAAATAAGAGGTGTCAGCGATACATTTTCATAGAGTATTCAATAGCTTCTGATTCGAATGTTTTGTATACGTCCGGATCGTTTGCATTGATGTTCAAAATGACTCCGGATCCTTTTACTACATGAGCCCCGTATTGATCAACAATTTCCCGGGCATAAGCTTTTAACTGGTCTCGGGTGATGTCCGGATCGTTAATGAAAAATGGATCAGGAGCATATTCTACTGTTACACGGTCTCCGTATGTGGACATGATGTGTTTGATATCATTTAACACCTGAATTTCCATCATATCTGGCTGTAGTTCTTCTATGATATAAGGAATAAAACGGTCAATATGTCCACAGTTATGGAATTCTACCTTTACGCCACGTTTGTGAATTGCTTCAAAGATTCTTCTGGTTGGCTCAAGAAGAAGTTCTTTCATGGTATCAACAGAGAAAAAGGTGTCTTTGGCAGTGCCCAGTCATCGTTATAGATCACATAATCATAATCGTAAATGTCAGCCATGCGATTGAAAATCTCAATTTTATAATCGGCCATATGGTTAAAAAAATCCTTGCATGCTTCCGGTTCTGTTACCAGAGCAACCAGAGAATTTTCAAAACCCATGAACATATGCATACGTTCAAAGATACCATTTCCATAAGGAGTAGCAAGTACTTTGTCAGGATTCTGTTTGAAGTTCTTAGAAGCTTCCCATATATAGGCATCCATATCCGGCCATTTGACATAATCCTCCCATTCTGTGATATCGTCAAACATGATGCCGTGAGGCGTTGGGGTACCATATTTTTCTGAGAAAATATACTGGCATCCAAACCAGTCATCTGTTGCAGAATTCATGCTGCGCGGCATATCCTGATTGGCTTTGCACATCCCCCACTGTGTAGTGCGTACTGGTTTCCCATCCACATCGGCTTTTCATGATTCAAAATTTTTAAAAAATTTTCCCGTTCACTGATTGGAAGGTCCAGGCCAAGATCTGGAGGAGCAACAGGTTTTACTGCACAGACAGTAATATCAGATTTTTTCATGACATTCATCTCCTTTACTATTCGATTCATTGATGTTGATTTCATTATAAAAAACGAGGAGGAAAAAAGAAATGTACCCAGAATATGAAAACAGAACCAGAAGATCAGATAATAAAAATAAAAGTTGGTATTCCTGATACAGAAACGGGTTGCGAAATAAAGAAAGATGTGTTACTGTGTAAAACAACCAGAAAACAGAAAAGAACAAAAACAGAATTGGGTATTTTAGACAAAAACAGCGAGGAAAAATAAGATATGCGGCTGAGTATGTGGATGATTGCAAACAGATTGCATGCACTGGAACCGGAAGTAAATATTAAAAGTGACGCTCCAATGGAACTCCGAGGGGCAAGAAATGTCATGGCGCCTAATTGTGTGCACGTATATGAGAAAGGAAACTATGTGTATATACAATATGGCGAGGATTATATCCGGTTGCATGATATTGAATACAACTATGTCTTCAATATCGTACAGGGAATCTTTGAATTTTATAATGACTGGACAGAGATGGTGCAGCAGGCTATTTTTGAAATGGACTTTCAAAAATTATTAGATGAATGTTGGTTTTTTGTGGGAAATCCGGTAATTTTACTGGATGGTAATAACCGATGTCTTGCCATGTGCAGCCAGTATGCAGATGATGAAGTGGATTCAGAGTGGAGCTATGTGGCAAAGAACAAATATAGTTCATTGAATTTTATAAAGAAAATGAGAAGATCGTATCCAGTGGTAGATATGTATCGAAAGAACAGTGTACAGCTTTTAAGAAAAGAGCAGATGGATGTCTATTATGATACACTGACAACTGCGATCTATTATCAGGATTATTATTGTGGAAGACTGAACGTTCTGGCAAAAGAACGGGAGTTTAATTATGGGGATATACAGGTGCTGGAATATATTCTGAAAATTATTACGCCATCATTGTACATGCTGCAGAATCAGGATAATCTCTATCTGAATAAAAATGTATTCCATGATTTGCTAAAAGGAAAAGAGGTGTCTGCGAACCTTTTGAAAGTGCAGTTGGATTATCTTGACTGGAAAGCAGAAGATGTATTTCAGGTATGTCTGATTACTGTTGCCAAAGAATACCAGGATGTAGGAAGCCGATCATTGATCAGCAATCAGATCCGGCGCAATACCGCAAATGTTTATGTTACAACGTTGAAAGATGCTGTTATGTGCATTTTTAATTTACGTTTTGTGGACAGGGAGGGACTGACAGAATGTGTAAAACAGATTCTGCATAAAGATATTGGATATACGATTGGTTTCAGTAATCCAATGCGCGGACTGGATCAGCTGATCCGATATTATGAACAGGCACAGGCTGCGATTACATACGGAAAACTGCTGAATCCCAAAAAACATAATTTTTATTTTTATGATTATGCTTTGTACTATATGCTGGAAAACAGTGATGTACCTCGTCTGTATTGTGCAATGAATTCAGATATCAAAATGTTGGATGAACTGGATCGGACAACGGGATCTGGATGGCTGCAGCTACTCAGATGTTTTTTTGACAATGAATGTTCACTGGTAAATACAGCAAAAGCAGCATTTGTACATCGAAATACGTTGGTATACAGGTTAAATAAACTATCGGAGCTGATGCATTATGACTGGCATAACAATTATGACAGGGATTATATGAAACAGTCCATTTTATTGTTGGATTTTTACAGGAAAAAGTACGGAAAAAACGCGGATTTGTTAAAAATAAACTAGAAATATAAAAGTAAAATTTGGTGTCGTGATACAAAAAGTCTTCTTGAAACAGAAAAGAAGAGACCAAAATTTGTATTACGGCACCGTTTTTTGCCGGTTCAATACAAACTATAATAAAAGCAATTAAAAGGTGGAAGGAGATCGACAAAATGGGAGAATATGCATTTCAGCCGGAAGTGGAACTTAAAAGTATGGGGGAATACAAAGCAGTTCCGAAAATGTATGGAATGCCTGGCAGAACAGCCAGGAAATTCAATACACCAATTACACCAAAAGAAAATTTCCTGAGAATGGCAAGAAAAGAAAAACCTCTCTGGGTTCCGAATGTATCAGCAGAATTCAATAACATTCAGCCGATGTGTATGCCAGATGCAGAAGCAAGGTGTCATGGCGGAATTGACTGGTTTGGAATTGAATGGGAATATGAACCACGTTCCAATGCAGCTATGGTAAAACCTGGTACCAGACGCCTCAGTGATATCACAAACTGGAGAGAAGAACTGGTGTGGCCGGATCTGCAGGCAATTGACTGGAAGAAAAATTATGAAGAAGTTTATGCACCAGTGATGGAACCAGATCGACCAACTAATTTCGCAATTGTGAATGGCTGTTTTGAACGTCTCGGAGATCTTACCAGTTTTGCGGATTGCCTGGTGTATCTGATCGAAGAGGATGAAGAAGTGAATGCGTTGTTTGAAAAATTTACAGACATGCATATTGAGCTGATGAAAATCGCAAAAGAAGTATATGGAGCTGATCTGATTACATTCCATGATGATATGGGAACACAGAGAAGCACATTCATGTCACCGAATATGTTCCATGAGATTATGCTTCCTCATTACAAGAGAATGAATCAGGCCGCACATGATATGGGGCTGTATGTAAATTATCATAGCTGCGGATGTGTGGGAACGCTGATCCCATATTACATTGAAGCTGGATTTGATTTCTGGGAAGGTCAGGACAACTGTAATAACAAGAAAGAACTTCTGGACAAATATGGGGAGCAGTTAGGACAGCTTTCTGTATATACTCCAAATCCAAATTGTACGGATGAAGAATACATTGCTCAGATCGAAGAAAATATTAAAACAATGGGATCCAGTGGAAGATATCTTTGCTGGTATGTTCCAACCAAACCAGACTGTAAACTGGATGCGGCAGAAGCAATTTATGTGACAGGACGAAAATTAATGTGCGGTGAGGCATAAAAACAAATATGAAGGAGGAAACGTGTTATGAGTGAACAGACAAAACCAAAATGGGGGGTTATGGTACAGGTAACATCGTTAATGGTAGCACTTTTAATGTATACCACAAGTATGACAACACCGGCGCTGGCAGCAATCGCAGCGGCATTTCCGGATGCATCAGGTGAAACAATCAAGTTGATTTCATCGATTCCATCTTTAATGCTTTGTATTTTTTCGCTGGTATCCGGATGGATGACAACAAAGTTTTCTATTAAAAAATGTATCATTATTGCAGCATGTCTGATATTTGCAGGTATTTTACCGGCATTTTTCGGAACAAACCTGACATTTGTGATTGCAACCCGTGTGGTATTTGGAGCAGGATACGGACTGATTTTCCCATTGGCTTCTGCAGTGATTACAGATCTGTATGATGGCGCAAAAAAAGACACGATGATGGGATGGAAAAGTGCAATTGGAGCAGCAGCAGGCGTAGTATTCCAGACTATGGGTGGTATGCTGGTTGCTTATAACTGGCAATATGCATTCCTTGGATTCCTGCTGGTAATTCCGATTCTGGTATTTGTAATTATTTTCCTGCCAGATACCGGAGTACAGGCAGCCAAAGGCAAAAAAGAGGGAGCTCTCACTTCAAGACTGGCTATTTTAGTAGTAGTTGGTTTTTGTTTGAATGTGGTTCAGTTCTCTTATATGCAGGATATGACTTTTGTAATTACAGGTGAAGAGATTGGTACCGCTCTGGATGCAGCTAATATTCTGAGCATGTTTACTGCATTTTCCTTTATCGCAGGTCTGGTTTATGTAGTTTTTGCAAAAGTTATGAAGAAATATACACCGGCCATTGCAATTTTATTTGTAGGTATCGCTTTCTTTATTGCACTGAATGCACATTCTGTACCGATGTTCTTTGTGGCATCTGCGATTTTCGGCCTTGGATTTGGATTCACCAATCCATCTTTGACATTGTTGGCAGCAGGATCTGTTACTCATCCATCTAAGAGTCCGGTAGCGATTTCCATTTATGTATGTGCCACCGGTGTTGGCCAGTTCCTGTGTGCATACATTTTAAAATTTATCAAAGGAACTCTTGGACTTACAGCGAATCGTGCAGACTGGCAGATTGCATCCGTATCCATTATCGTGGGTGTTATCATTGGACTGGTATGTCTGACTTTGTTTGCCGGAAAGAAAAAAGAAGTATAGAATTTTGAGACAGAAAGAGGATGAGGCAGATATGATAACCGCAAGAGAAAATATTCTCAGAGCGTACCGCCATGAGAAAACCGAATGGGTACCATCGCAGGTACTGGATCAGAATACCTGTCTTCCGTCCTGTGTTCCGGAAGGACCAGCAGGATTTGGAACAACGGTGGATGCCTTTGGGGTGTCCTGGACATTTGAGAAAGGTATGCCTGGGCCAATGGTTACGGTTGGTACAAAATTACTGGAAGATATCAATGACTGGAGAGAAGTGATAAAATTCCCGGATCCAAAGACCTATGACTGGGAAGGCGGAGCTGCAAAGGATACTGCGAACTGGGACAGAGAGAACAAGATCCAGAGTGTGATTATCGTAGATGGATTATTTGAACAGCTTCATGCAATGACAGGAATAGAAGATGCTCTGTGCTATCTTCTGACAGATGAAGAAGAAACAGAAAGTCTGTTGACTGCGATAGCAGATTACCGTATTGAAGAAGTGAAACTGATTGCAAAATATTACAAGCCAGATAAGATCCAGATGCATGATGATTATGGCAGCAATAATCGAATGTTTATGTCTCTGGATACCTGGAGAGACATGATCAAGCCACAGCTGAAGAGAATTATTGATGAGGTGCATGCGCAGGGAATGTTATATGAACATCATTCCTGTGGATATGTGGCACCAATGATAGAAGATTTTATGGAGCTTGGTATTGATGGATTAAATCCACTTCAGCTTACAAACAATCCATATGAATTAAAGAAAAAATACGGAGACAGACTTTGTTTTGTAGGAGGATTTGACAATCAGGGAATCCTGGATCGAGAGGGGGCTACCTATCAGGAGCGATATGATGAGATCATGTATCGTATCAAATTAATGGCACCGGGAGGAGGATGGGTGGCACACCCGACCATGATTGATCCAACTATCAGCGAACCATTGATTGATGCACTTTATGAATATAATGCACCATTGTGGAAAAAAGCAGGGTATAATCCACCACCCAAACCAGGTTCGTTGAAGAAAACAGTGTATGCGCGGGCAGATACTGAAAAAACAAAGTAAAGAGGAACAAAGGGGATTCGAGAAGTAATCCCCTTTTCTTTTATAAGGAGGAGGAACCAGATCAGTATGCTGACGATGAGAGAAAACATGATGGCTGTGTTACATGGAGAACAGCCAGACTATTATGGAGATTTTATGCCATCACTTGATTTTGCACTGGATCCGGTCTTTATGCGTGACCGTATTCCACAGGACGGACAAATTCATTATGATGCATGGGGAACCGCATACTGTTTTAAACCAGGGGCACCGGGAGCACATCCCGTTGTGAATGATGAAACAGCAGTGATAAAAGATATTGAAAACTGGGAAAAAGAATTAAAAGTACCAACATTAAAAGATCTGGACTGGAGTGCGGCAGAAGCAAAAGCAAAAGAAGTGAATCGTAAAGAAAAATTTTGTGCATTGTTTAGTTCTGGCGGCATTTTTGAAAGAACACACCATTTGATGGGAATGCAGAACGCATTTATCAATTATATGGAATACGAAGATGAGATGGCAGCTATTTTAAGAAAAATTGCGGATTATAAAATCGAATATTTCCGTCTTGCAGGAAAACATCTTCATCCGGACGTAGTATTTTATCATGACGACTGGGGATCCAAACAAAACGTATTTCTCCCGCCTAATTTGTGGAGAAGACTGATTAAGCCACTTCATAAAGAAATCGTGCAGGCGGCCCATGATGAAGGAATTATGTTTATTCATCATGCAGACTGTATCTGCCAGCCATTAGTAGAAGATATGATAGAAATCGGTATCGATATCTGGCAGGGAACAATTCCGCAAAATAATATTGTGGAAATTCAGAGAGTAACAAAAGGAAAACTGCCAATGATTGGTGGAATTGACGGACCAAAGATTGATATAGAGCATATTACCGAAGAGGAAATTCGTGCAGAAGTGCGACGGGCATTTGATGAATATATTCCTGGTGGCCCTTTCTTCCCATCTATTGCGAATGGATGCTGTTTCCGGAAATGGAACAATGAAATATACTTGGATGAACTGAACAAATACGGGCATCAATATGCACAGGAACATCCTGTAAAATAAAAATTAGTCTATAAAAAGAGCCAGTAGTGTATATCATACCGATATACCTACTGGCTCCAGTTTTTTAAAACAAAATCCCGCTCATTTCAATGACAATTCCCCAGAATACGCCTAATGCATACAGTGTACCTACAATGCATAGATTTTTTTTCCAATGACGGTTTAATCGAAACAGAATCAGTAATCCAACTCCTGCATTGACCAGCAGTCCGCTCATAAGAGCTCCGGCACTGATGATATGCTGCAGATATAGCTGTGTGATCACTACCGAAGAGGCACAGTTTGGAATTAATCCTACTAATGCAGCCACAGCTTCCCCCATGACCGGTGTACCCTGGAAGATAGCAGCGATACTTTCTTCTCCCGCATATCCGATCAGAAGATTCAATGCTGCGGAAATCAGGAAAATAAAGACAAAGATCTTCACGGTATGAGTAATCGCTGACTGCAGAGCACCATCTTCACAGCTGCAGTGTTCTTCTTCGCATACCGTGTGGATATCCAGGTCCTTTTCCTTATGGTGGATCAGATGCAGGTAAGCAAATTCTACTGCAAATCCGGAGATGACAGCAATGATAACTTTCACGGCGAGAATCTTCAGGATGGTTTCCATCGGCACTTTTTCTGAAAGAAAAATCGGAAGCATTTCATCTGATGTGGAAAGATATACAGAAAACAACGTTCCTATTGTAATGACTCTTCCTGCATACAGACTGGATGCAGCAGCTGAAAATCCACATTGCGGAAGGATTCCAAGAATACCGCCCCATAAAGGTCCGAGATCCCCTGCCTGGCGGATCCTTTGCTGCACTTTTCCTCCGGTATGATGTTCCAGTTCTTCCATCAGGAAATAAGTCAGAAGCAGGAAAGGAACCAGTTTGATGCTGTCATGCAGTGCATCCAATAAACAATCTATGATCATTTTCATCATCCTTTCTATATGAGTGAACATATGAACACTCTTTAAAATATCTTTACTCAGAAAAACAGAGCTTATGTACAATCCAATCTCTTATGAATCATACATAAACTCTGTTTTTTCACCACGCACCGCACTTCGAATTCCGGCCATGGACGTTACCTCTACAGTTAACTCGGTCCAGGCACCCTCGCATCACACAAGAGCTTCTGCTTAGTGCTGCTCCATTCCTGACCTGACACGGTTCACAGATTCCTGTTGTGCAAGACCCAGACGTCAACGCCACTTATAAAGGGCAGCTCCACAGCCAAGAGCCCTCGGATTGGTATCACCCCTGCTGTAGCGGATTGCAGGTACAGGGCACCGCTATCTCCCCGGCTGCGTGGATAGTTCATACTATACCTTGTTTCCGGACTTTTGTCAATCAAAGGTTTTTATTTGCAACAGATCCACCAGATCCAGAGGTTTCTGAATGCTGGCATCCGGATCAGCCACTTCACCAAAGCCATATTCTGCCAGAATAAATGGAATGCCGGCTTCTTTACACGCACTGGCATCGCCAGTGTATCCCCGACATAGACAGGATCCTTCAGATGATTTTCTTTCATCAGGCGCAGGATCGTCTGACCTTTGGAGGTACCGGTCTGCCCAAAGCAAAGATGATCCGTAATATAAGACTCAAAATGGTTTTTTCTCAGGAACTGTTCAATATAGCCACACTGGCAATTGCTGACAATAAAAAGAGGCAGCTTTTCAGATAACTTCTGGAACATTTCTTCGATGCCAGGGTAAAGCAGCAGTTTTGGATCAGCCTTTTCCAGTTCTTCCTCCTCCAGAATCACACATTTTTCGGAAATGTAGTGCTGCTGTTCGGCAGAAAGCTCTGGCAGAAGCTCTGCGAAGATCTGATCCATTGGCTTGCCAAACAGTTTCATTAATCTGGTCCCATCCACACGAACCGGCAGATCTGTATAAGTCTCCAGAGCACGGTTGTAACCAATGGCCACTACTTCTGTGGAATCCCAGAGAGTCCCATCTACATCAAAAATAATACTGTCTATATTATTAGAAAACATATCTACCTCCTGTGTAATGAAAAAGCCGGTTGAGATCCAACCGGCAGCAAAACGGAGAGCAAGGGATTCGAACCCTCGGTGGGTATTAGCCACACGGCTTTTCGAGAGCCGCACCTTAAACCACTCGGACAACTCTCCCCAGATTGCGTACATCAGTATACCAGATTTGTCAGTGTATGTCAAAGAAAAAACGTGAAAACGCCCATTGATGAAGCCTTTCGGAAATGGTACTATAAAAAGACAAGTTGTAACTGTTCAGAATTCACTGTCCTGTGAAAAGACTGAACAGATACGAAAAGTTGAATAATTGCGGCCGAAGATGTGGAGGAAGAGAAATGTTTACGAAAATCGGAGAGGAGCGGGCTTTTGACGCCATCCTTGGTCAGATCATAGAAAATATTCAGTCGGGAGAACTGAAAGCGGGCGATGCATTGCCTGCCGAACGAATGATAGCAGAGAGCATGGGGGTATCCAGACCGGCAGTACGGGAAGTGCTCCGTGCACTGGAGCTTTTGGGAATTGTGAAATCCGTACCGGGAGGAGGTAATTATATCACCGACAGACTGGACACCTGGCTGATCGGTCCGCTGTCCCTGATGTTCCGGTTAAATAACGGATATCTGAAGCAAAATCAGCAGCTGCGTGCAGCACTGGAGCGTGAGACTGCCATTCTGGCAGCCAGAAACTGTACACCGTTGGATGCGGCAGAGCTGCGGATGATTCTGGCCAGGCTGGATGCAGCAGAGCTGGAGAGTGATCGTGGAGAACTGGATAAGCAGCTGCACCAGAAGATTGCCAGATGGCAGATAATCCTATGTTGTACAGCGTGCTGACTGCAGCCGATCAGCTGACCGAGAGCATCATATCCGGAACAAGAAATTATATTATGCAGAAAAAACAGTCAGCAAGAGAAGTAGATGAACAGCATCAGCGTCTGGTAGAAGCGATTATCGCAGGGGAGACTGCCGCAGCGCAAAGCTGTATGTCAGAACATATGGAAACCATTGAAAAATATATGGAAGAAATGCAGAGAGAAAAAGACGAAAAGTTAAAAAATTAACTTATAAAGTCCTCTTGAATTTTGGTAAGACCAGTGGTATAATCAATTCATAAATTGGTAATACCAATAAAAATGATTGGAAGACCGGACGAAGGGGGACTTTTACTATGGGATATGTAACGTGGTCATATGATACCTTAAATCAGTTTTGCAAAGATGTATTTCAGGCATTTGGATTCTCAGAAGAAGAGAGCAATGAGATCAAAGATGTACTTCTGACAGCTGATCTGTATGGCATTGAGAGTCATGGAATGCAGAGAATGGTGCGTTACCATAAGGGAATTGAAAAGGGAACAATCCATCCTCATGCGGTGCCTGAAGTAGTGTTTGAGACACCGGTTTCTGCGGTGATTGACGGACATAATGGGATGGGACAGCTGATCAGTATCTTTGCTATGAAGAAGGCAATCGAAAAGGCAAAGCAGACCGGCGTCGGCATGGTCAGTGTAAGAGAATCCAATCATTTTGGAATTGCAGGTTATTATGCGAAGATGGCCAGTGAAGAAGGACTTCTTGGTATGGCATGCACAAACTCAGAGGCCATCATGGTTCCAACCTTTGGAAGGAAAGCAATGCTCGGTTCCAATCCAATTGCAGTGGCTATGCCTGCAGACCCATACCCGTTTTTCTTTGACTGTTCCACAACCGTGGTGACCAGAGGAAAACTGGAGATGTACAATAAAATGGAAAAACCACTTCCAGAAGGCTGGGCACTTGATAAAGACGGACACGCCAGCACAAATGCACCGGATGTCCTGTCTAATATTGTTTCCAAAAAAGGCGGTGGAATCATGCCGCTTGGCGGAAACGAAGAGGTAACAGGAAGCCATAAAGGCTATGGTTACGGTATGCTGTGTGAGTTATTCAGCTCCATTTTATCCATGGGTGTAACATCAGACCATTGCTGTACCTTCCCGGATAAGACTGGAATCTGCCACGGATTTATCGCGATCAACCCGGCTGTCTTTGGCAACCCGGATGAAATCCGCAAGCATTTTTCAGACTTTCTGGAAGCACTTCGGGAAAGCCCGAAGGCAGAAGGAAAGAGTCGAATCTACACCCATGGAGAAAAAGAAGTGCTGGCAGAAAAAGAGAGAATGGAACATGGTATTCCAGTAAATGATAATACCATGGTAGAACTTGGAAATCTGTGCAGCTATCTGAAACTGGATTTCCACAAATATTTTGCAGACTATGAACTGCCGCAGGACAGCAAATTCTTTACCGGAAATTATTAAAAACTTTGACAGTTACAATCATACAGTGATAAAATTCATATCGAATGAAATTTAGAAGATCTCATGGAGGAGAAGAGGATGGATTACGCAAAAGAATCATTAAAGTTACATGGAGAATGGAAAGGCAAGATCGAAGTAGTGACCAGAGTGCCGGTAGAGAATAAAGATGACCTTTCCCTTGCGTACACACCGGGTGTTGCGCAGCCTTGTCTGGAAATCCAGAAGGATGTGAATAAGTCTTATGAACTGACCAGAAGATGGAATATGTGTCTGGTAGTAACAGATGGATCTGCGGTACTGGGACTGGGAGATATCGGACCGGAAGCAGGTATGCCGGTTATGGAAGGAAAGTGTGTACTGTTTAAGGCATTTGGTGATGTAGATGCGTTCCCTCTCTGCATCAAGAGTAATGATGTAGATGAAATTGTAAATACTATCTATCTTATCTCCGGATCTTTTGGCGGTGTCAATCTGGAAGACATCTCTGCTCCAAGATGTTTTGAAATTGAGAAAAAGTTAAAAGAAAAATGTGACATTCCGATCTTCCATGATGACCAGCATGGAACAGCGATTATTACACTGGCCGGTCTGACCAATGCACTGAAAGTGGTTGGAAAGAAAAAAGAAGAAGTTCGTGTGGTCATGAATGGTGCAGGTGCAGCGGCGATCTCTATTGCCCGCCTGTTGTTAACCGCAGGTATAAAAAATATCACACTTTGTGACCGTAAGGGCGCCATTTATGAAGGACGTAAAGAAGGCATGAATCCGGTCAAAGAAGAGATGAGCAAGATTACCAATCCAGAGAAAAAATCAGGTTCTCTGGCAGATATGCTGGTTGGTGCAGATGTATTTATCGGAGTTTCCGCACCTGGTGCTGTTACTACCGATATGGTAAAAACTATGGCAAAAGATGCCATCATCTTTGCCTGCGCAAACCCGACACCGGAGATCTTCCCGGATGATGCAAAAGCAGGTGGAGCAAAAGTAATCGCAACAGGAAGAAGCGACTTCCCGAACCAGATCAATAACGTGCTGGCATTCCCTGGTGTATTCCGCGGAGCATTTGATGTCAGAGCAAAAGACATCAATGATGAGATGAAGATTGCAGCAGCAGAAGCACTGGCAGGACTGATCACAGACGAAGAACTGACTCCGGATTATATCATTCCGAAGGCATTTGATAAGAGAGTAGGAGCGGCAGTAGCCAAAGCAGTAGCAGAGACAGCAAGAAAGACTGGCGTAGCCGTATCTAAAAATAAATAATAAGAAGAATCCGTCATCTCCGACGGGTTCTTTTTTTCTTGTTATCCCTCCAAAAATGTAGTATAGTAATTTTATACGTGCAGAAAATGTCTGTATGACAAAATCTGCAACAATGATGAAAGAAGGTATCAAATATGTTGAGAGTGGGCATGCTTACCAGTGGCGGTGACTGTCAGGCATTGAATGCAACCATGCGAGGCGTGGTGAAGGCATTATCGTCTAATGTACAGGATTTAGAGGTGTATGGATTCTTAAACGGATATAAGGGCCTGATCTACGGAGACTACAGACTCCTGACAGCACAGGATTTTTCGGGGATCCTGACTAAGGGTGGAACCATTATCGGTTCTTCCAGACAGCCATTTAAACTGATGCGTGTACCGGATGAGAACGGATTGGATAAAGTAGAAGCAATGAAGCAGAATTATTACAAGCTTCGGTTGGATTGTCTGGTCATTCTTGGCGGTAACGGTACACAGAAGACGGCCAACCTGCTTCGTGAGGAAGGACTGAATATTATCCACCTTCCAAAGACGATTGATAATGATATTTATGGAACAGACATGACCTTTGGATTCTATAGTGCAGTAAATATTGCTACAGAGGCCATTGACTGCATTCATACTACAGCATCCTCCATAACCGTGTCTTTATTGTAGAGATCATGGGGCATAAAGTGGGACAGCTTTGCCTGTATGCAGGCATTGCAGGCGGTGCCGATATTATTCTGATTCCGGAGATCCCATATGATATTGATAAGGTTATTGAGGCGATTGACAAGCGTACGCAACAGGGAAAAGGATTTACAGTGCTTGCGGTAGCAGAGGGCGCAATTTCCAAGGAAGTGGCAGCTATGAGCAAGAAGGAGCAGAAGAAGTATCTGGAAAATAAAAAACATCCGTCTGTTTCCTATGAACTGGCAGCCGCTATTCAGGAAAAGAACGGGACAGAAGTACGGGTGACGGTGCCTGGACATACACAGCGAGGCGGAAGCCCTTGCCCGTATGACCGCGTGCTTTCCACAAGACTGGGAGCAGCAGGAGCGAATGCAATTCTGAACGGAGAGTTCGGTTATATGATCGGTATGGTAAACGGCAAGACTAAGAAAGTACCGCTGGAAGATGTAGCAGGCAAACTGAAATCCGTATCACCGGATGATCAGATCATCAAAGAAGCAAAACTGATCGGCATCAGTTTTGGAGACTAAGAATTGTGAAAACGCGGCAGAGCCTGGAGACAGACCCGGCCGCCTCTTTTACGCAAGCAGCAGACAGGAGACAGAAAAATGGGATATACAGCCCTGTATCGGAAGTTCCGCCCGGATACTTTTGCAGATGTAAAGGGACAGGATGCGATTGTACAGACATTAAAGAATCAGATCAACGCTGACAGAATAGGTCATGCTTACCTGTTTTGCGGAACCCGGGGAACCGGTAAGACGACGGTGGCCAAGATTCTGGCAAAAGCAGTAAACTGTGAGCACCCGATAGATGGAAATCCCTGCAATGAATGTGCAACCTGCAAGGCAATTGCTGCAGGAAGCTCTATGAATGTGATAGAGATTGATGCAGCATCCAATAATGGTGTAGACAATATTCGTGAGATTCGGGAAGAGACAACTTATTCGCCTACGGAAGGAAAATATAAGGTCTATATTATTGATGAGGTGCATATGCTTTCCATTGGGGCGTTTAATGCACTGCTGAAGACACTGGAGGAACCACCATCTTATGTGATTTTTATTCTGGCTACGACAGAAGCACATAAGATTCCGATTACGATTCTTTCCAGATGCCAGAGATATGATTTTAAGCGAATCTCCATTTTGACGATTGCAGACAGGCTGACACAGCTGATGAAGGAAGAACAGGTGGAGGTAGAGGAAAAGGCGATTCGTTATATTGCCAGAAAAGCAGATGGCTCTATGCGAGATGCCTGAGTCTGATGGATCAGTGCATTGCCTTTTATCTTGGACAGAAGCTGACATACGATAATGTACTGGATGTACTGGGCGCAGTAGACACGGAGGTTTTCAGCAGAATGCTGCGGTTGATTTTGCAGAATCAGGTAGCAGAACTAATGAAGATGCTGGAAGATCTGGTCATGCAGGGCAGGGAGCTGGGGCAGTTCGTTACAGATTTTACCTGGTACATGCGAAATCTTCTGCTTTTGAAGGCATCAGATGATCTGGAGGATGTGCTGGATGTATCTACGGATAATCTGAAGCTGCTGCAGGAAGAAGCGGGAATGGTAAGAGAAGATACCTTGATCCGTTATATTCGGATTTTTTCGGAATTGTCCAATCAGATCAAGTTCGAATCATCTAAGAGAATTGCACTGGAAGTGGCATTGATTAAGCTGTGCCGTCCAGAGATGGAGCGGGATGAGACTTCGCTTCTGGATCGGATCCGTCGCCTGGAACAGATGATGCAGAATGGAGTTCAGGTGGTAAATACGCAGAATTCCGGTTATCGGAGTGCTTCGCACGGTGAGAAGGCAGGCTATAACCCGGAAGAACAGATATCAGCAGATATAGAAACGGCATCTGGTGAGGCGGCAGCTGCACCACTTCCAGAAGAAGCAGCCGCACCGGAAGATCTGAAGCAGGCATTGGCTAAATGGCGTAATATTGTCAACGCCACAGGCGGCCGGTTGAAAAGTGTATTGCTCAGCGCTAAGGTGCAGTATAATGCATCAGGAGAGGATCAGCGGCTGTATGTGGTATTCCAGGATTTTCTCGGAGAACGATATGTGAATGATCCGGGCACAAAAGAATTGTTGGAAAAGATCATTGCAGAACAGATTGGAAAAAAAGTGGAAGTGAAAATGATGCTGCAGCAGGATGCAGGAATCACACAGGCCAGACTGGTGAATGTGTCTGTGGAAGAAAAGATCCGGCAGCAGGTACATTTTGACAATATAGAGATAGAAGATTAATCAGGAGGAAAAAGATATGGCAAAAAGAGGAGGATTTCCAGGAGGAATGCCTGGTAATATGAATAATCTGATGAAGCAGGCGCAGAGAATGCAGAAGCAGATGGAAGAGAATCAGAAACAGCTGGAAGAAAAAGAATTTACAGCAGCAGCAGGCGGAGGAGCAGTAGAAGTAACCGTCAGCGGAAAGCGGGAAGTGACTAAAGTAAAACTGCAGGAAGATGTAGTAGATCCGGATGATATTGAGATGCTGGAGGATCTGATCGTTGCAGCAACCAATGAAGCACTTCGTAAAGTAGAAGAAGAGTCCAGTGCAGTAATGTCTAAGCTGACAGGAGGACTTGGCGGAGGATTCCCATTCTAATGGATTACTACAGCAGTCAGATCAGCAGGCTGATCGAAGAATTTTCCAAGCTTCCGGGTATCGGACCGAAGTCGGCACAGCGGCTGGCCTTTCATATTATTAATCGGCCGATCGAAGAAGTGAAAAGCCTGTCTGATGCCATTATAGAAGCCAAAGAGCATGTACGATACTGTAAGCAGTGTTATACACTGACGGACAGTGAATTATGTCCGATCTGCAGCAACCCGGAAAGGGATGCATCCACAATTATGGTGGTGGAGAATACCAGAGACCTGGCAGCCTATGAGAAAACCGGAAAATATAACGGCGTATATCATGTGCTCCACGGGGCAATTTCGCCTATGCTGGGGATCGGACCAAATGATATCAGGCTAAAAGAACTGATTCAGCGGCTTCAGGGTGATGTAAAAGAAGTGATTATTGCGACCAACTCCAGTCTGGAGGGGGAGACAACGGCTATGTATATCAGCAAACTAATCAAGCCGACAGGTATTAAAGTCAGCAGGATTGCAAGTGGAGTGCCGGTAGGAGGAGATCTGGAATATATTGACCAGGTGACTCTTCTGAGGGCTCTGGAGGGACGCGTAGAATTATAGAAAAAATGTGGCGGGAACAGGATCCATATCTTGTGATAGCATAGTAAAGTGTGCTATAATAAATACAATGTGGCTGTTCGGAAATTATCGTTTTGCGTGTGCAAAAGTACTGGACAGATACGCACGAATATTATATAAATGGAGGGCATTATGAATAAGTTAGAGTTACAAAAAACTGCTAACGAGATCCGCAAGGGTATCGTCACAGCAGTTCACAGTGCAAAAGCAGGTCATCCGGGCGGATCCCTGTCGGCAACAGAGATATTTACATATTTATATTTTGAAGAGATGAACATTGATCCGAAGGATCCGAAAAAAGCAGACAGAGACCGATTTGTATTATCCAAGGGTCACACAGCTCCAGGTCTGTATTCTACTCTGGCACACAGAGGATACTTCCCGGTAGAAGATTTGACAACTCTGCGTAAATTAGGCTCTTATCTTCAGGGACACCCTTGTATGCAGCATATTCCGGGCGTTGATATGTCCAGCGGATCACTGGGACAGGGAATTTCGGCAGCAGTAGGTATGGCGTTATCGGCAAAGATGAGTGGTGATAGCTACAGAACCTATACACTTCTTGGTGATGGAGAGATTCAGGAAGGCCAGGTATGGGAGGCTGCTATGTTTGCAGGCGCCAGAAAACTGGATAATCTGGTAGTGATTGTGGATAACAACGGATTACAGATTGATGGACCGATTGATGAGGTAAACAGCCCATATCCAATTGATAAAAAGTTTGAAGCATTCAATTTCCATGTAATTAACGTTGCAGATGGAAATGATTTCGATCAGTTAAAAGCTGCATTTGATGAAGCTAAGGCTACCAAGGGAATGCCTACAGCTATCATTGCCAAGACCCTGAAAGGAAAAGGAGTTTCCTTCATGGAAGGCCAGGTAGGATGGCACGGAAAAGCGCCAAACGACGAAGAATATGCAATCGCTATGGCAGACTTAGAGAAGGTAGGTGAAGCATTATGTCAGAAGTAAAGAAGATCGCAACCAGAGAAAGTTATGGTAATGCCCTCGTAGAAGTGGGAAAAGAGAATCCGAATGTTGTAGTGCTGGATGCAGACCTTGCAGCAGCTACCAAGACGGGCACATTTAAAAAAGCATTTCCGGAACGTCACATTGACTGTGGTATCGCAGAATGCAACATGACAGGAATTGCAGCAGGTATGGCAACTACAGGAAAAATTCCTTTTATCAGTTCTTTCGCCATGTTTGCAGCAGGACGTAATTTTGAACAGATCCGTAACTCTATCGGATATCCACATCTGAATGTGAAGATTGGCGCTACCCATGCGGGTATCTCCGTAGGAGAAGATGGCGCTACCCATCAGTGCAACGAAGATATCGCACTGATGAGAACCATCCCGGGTATGGTAGTGATCTGCCCGTCTGATGATGTGGAAGCAAAAGCAGCTGTAAAGGCAGCAGTAGAATACGAAGGACCAGTTTATTTACGTTTTGGACGTCTGGCAGTGCCAGTAATCAATGACAAGCCAGATTACAAATTTGAAATCGGTAAGGGTGTGACTTTAAAAGAAGGCAAAGATCTTACCATTGTGGCAACCGGACTCCCGGTAGCAGAATGTCTGGCAGCAGCAGAGATGCTGGCAAAAGATGGTATTGATGCAGAAGTGATCAATATTCATACCATCAAGCCTCTGGATGAAGACCTGATCGTAGCATCTGCAAAGAAGACCGGTAAAGTGGTAACTGTGGAAGAACATTCTGTAATCGGCGGCCTTGGCGGTGCTGTAGCAGAGTGTCTCAGTGAGAAAGCACCAACCAGGATGCTGAGAATCGGTATGAACGATGTATTTGGTGAATCAGGAACAGCAGTGCACTGCTTCACAAATATGGTCTGGATGCGGAAGGCATTTACAATAAAATCAAAGCATTTGTTTAGAATATCCGTTGCAGGCCAGAAGGATGCCTTTTGTGATGCATTCTGCCATGGCCATGACAGCAGAAGGACGGGTGGTCTGGAGAATCATGTGAGCATATTCTCCTGAGAGATTGATGATCCCTGTGATGGAGATATCCCCCACCGTTCCGAGACATTTGTTTACACCAGCCCCGGGAGAAAGAGCTCCTGGGGCTATTGTTATATAATGAAGATGTTTCTTGCTTCCCAGGCAGGCGTCAATGGCGATGACCGGGCTGCCTGGATGAGAGAAAGAGACTTTGGACATAGTCTCTTTCAGATTCATAGCATGGACAGGCTGCGAAAGTGTGCCATAGACGGTATAAGGAAAAGCAGAAGAACAGTGCAGCCATGTGCCGACAAGAGGACCGAGGCTGTCACCGGTAACCAGATCAGTGCCAATACAGAGAAAAACTGGTGCAGCGCTTCCGGAATGAGAATGGCATAACAAAGAAATAAGCTGATCAGCCAGGAGATATGGAGCGGAATCGGACTTACCGTTGATATAGCAGGTAGCCGTGTGTGATACATTCATAATCTTATAGGATCCTTTCTTTTTATTTCTACAGTGTATCCACAAAAAGGAAAAAGTATACAGCATATTATGTCGATGAATACCCGGAGCTTTAGGAGTTGTTTTGCTAAAATTTGCAGAAGAAAAATGTTACTCTGAATCCAAAAAGGAGTGAGTGCAGATATGTCAGAGACAAAAAAAGAATGGAAACTGCCGAAGAATACACGACAGGTAGGAGATGGAAGCGGGGATAAGAAGCTTTATGTGGAAGATTATGTTGTGACATATTTAAACCGGCTGTCAGGACAGAAGGAAACGGCAAAGGCGCTTCTTCTGGGAACCGTAAAAGAACAGAATCTGTATCCATATGTATTCGTGGATGCAGCGATCGAAATAGAAGATTTTCGTATGAGTGAGGAAGAGAAAATACAACTGGATAAACAGATAGAAACAGAATTTGGAATCAAAAAAGTAGTAGGCTGGTTCTTTTCTTCAAAGGAAAAACCGGTAATCTATAACCAGGAGGTTCTGGATATCTATAAACAACTGTTTCAGGAAGAAAATCAGGTTCTTCTGGTGGCAGATTCACTGGAAGATGAACTGACTGCATTTTTTATGGAGGAAGAAATACTGACAGAACAACCAGGATACTTTATATACTATGAGAAAAATGTGCCGATGCAAAAGCGGTTGATTCAGACCAGTACAGAAAAGACAGAGAAGATGGAAGAAAATGTGGAGGATCATGCAATTCAACGTTTTCGGAAACTTGTGAAGCAAAAGAAGACGGAAAAAGAGGCAGAAGAAGAACAGAAACAAGGCTGGATGACTTACATAGCCGGAGGATTTCTGGTTATGACCGTGTTGGCGCTTGGCGTGACGATCGTCTATAATTATGATCGAATGAAACAAGTAGAACAAAGTCTGGCGATTCTCTCAGATCATGTGGACAGTCAGAGAGAGTATGTTACGGATCAGGCAGATTCGGCAGAAGCGGTAATCTCTCATATGAAGAATGTGACGGAAGATACTGTGGAAGATACAGAAAATCTGACGGTGGAAGAAGAGATTGTAACAGAAAATTCTGTGCAGACAGTAGCAGAAACAGAAAAAAATATCGAAACAGAGCAAAACAGTGAAACAGAAACAGAAGAAAAACATCAGCCGGAGGATGCAGTGCGAACGGCAGCAAATCAGGCAAGAGCGTCCTATACGATAAAGGTTGGTGATACTTTGGCTGGAATTAGTGAAATGTATTATGGAACGACAGAAAAAGTACAGGAAATCTGTGCACTGAATGGCATATCAGAAGAAGATACGATACTTCCGGGACAGAAAATTCTTCTTCCATAATATTTTAGGGCATGTTATGATGATAGGTAATGAAATATGGTAATTGTTCAGAACGGGGAACGCAAGATGAAATTATTTGAGAAATTAAAAAAAGATCACAATACAGAGCCTAAGTTTTCGTTTCGAGATGCGCTAGGAAATATGAAATCAGCAGTAATTGGTAAAGCATCCGATATGAGAGCTGGCTATAAGAGCAAAGCAGACCAGGCAATGCAGAGTGATGAAATGCTGAATTTATCGTCAAAACTGCGTATGCACAAAAATAAAGTCAGGATCCGGACAGCTGCGATCCTGACTGTTTTGCTGGTAGTATCAGTAGGATTTGGAATATATCATCATGTTAAGGTATATCGACATTATACTCTGGTATCCAGAGAGGAACGGACGGATGATAATGCAACGCAATATGTTTTTCTGAAAAAAGGATGCACTTTGAAATGCAATCCCAATGGAGTGACCTGTGTCAATAAAGAAAATGCGGTTCAGTGGAATACGACTTTTACGATGCAAAATCCGGTGATTGATGTATGTGGAACGACCGTGGCAGTGGCTGATCAGCGTGGGAATGATATTTATATTTTCAATGAAAAAGGTCTGGTCGGTAACTTTAAAGTGGAGTATACGCTGACTAAAATCCGGGTAACCAAACAGGGAGTTGTAGCAGCAATTCTGGAAGATGGAGATGTTACCTGGATTAATGTATATGATTCTCATGGAAATATTATTGTAAAAAATAAGACTTCTGTTGGCAAAGCGGGATATCCATTGGATATGGATATTTCTTCAGACGGACTGAAAATGATGGTATCATTTGCTGGTATCCAGAATCAGATGCTGGAATCAAAGGTGGATTTCTATAATTTCTCATCAGTGGGAAAAGATCAGGAGAATAATCTGGTGAAAGAGGTCAGCTATGAGGGAAGTGTGATCCCGGAAGTGCAGTTTATGGATTCTGATTACGCAGTGGCATTTCGGGATGCCGGAGCGTCTGTTTTTTATGGAAAGCATGTGCCAGAGGAGAAGAAGGAGATCGCAGTCGAAAAAGAAATTGTCAGTACCTTTTATGATGAATCTTATTTTGGTATTGTGACAGAAAATGGCCAGGAAGAGAATACACATAAGTATAAGGTGGAAGTATATCGGGAGAATGGATCCAGATGCTTTCAGGCCTATTTTGATATGGAATATACCCAAATTAAAATATGCGGAGAGGAAATCTTTTTCTATAATGGAACGGAATTGATGATCTATACAACTTCTGGCAAACTAAAATATTTGGCAGAATATGAAAAGCAGATCACGGATGTTATCCCATCGGAGGGACTCGGCAAATATATGATCATCACACCGGACAGCGTGGATACTATAAAGATCGGATAGGAAATACTATGAATATTTTGACAGGAATTGTATTACTGATATTTTTATTATTTATGATAAGGGGATATCGCAGAGGTCTGATAAAAAGTCTGGCCTCTGTGATATCTCTTGCTGCTTCTGTGGTATTGGTATCATTTGTGACGCCGTATGTATCTCAGTTTTTACAGGAGCAGACACCAGTATATACCTATGTGATGGAAAAATGCCAGGAATCATTTACGGTATCACTGGATGAAAAGACGGAAAAACTGGCAGAGACAGAAGAGAAAACTGAAGAGGAAGAGATTTCATTAAAGAGTATACAGTCGGACAATGACCGGAGTGTGGCAGAAAAGATCATGGGCGAATCAGACAGACAGATGCAGAAAAAAGCAATCGAAGAACTGCCAATCCCAGATATGCTAAAGAAACTACTGATTAATAATAACACAGAAAAGACGTATCAAAAACTGGCAGTAAACAGCTTTAACGATTATGTGCCAAAATTCATGGCCAATCTGATTATGAATATTATAGCTTTTGTGTTAACCTGGGTAATAGTGGCAAGTTTTATCTGGCTGGCAGTCATGACGCTAGATGTGATTGCCAATCTTCCGGTGATTCATGGAATTAATCAGATCCTGGGGCTGCTGCTGGGGTTCATGCAGGCACTGGCTATTGTCTGGATTACCTTTTTAGTTATTACCATATTCAGTAGTACAGCAATTGGAAAGCTTCTGATGGAGATGATTGAGAAAAGCGTGATACTTGATAAATTATATGATCTGAACGTATTTTTAAATTTTTTGCAAAAAACAATAAAAATATAAAAAAACCTGTTGACAAACTGCTGAGAGAATGCTATTATAAACAAGCTGTTTGAGAGAACAAAAGATTTGAAAACAGCAAAGAAAAGCTTTTAAATTCTTGAAAAAAGAATTTAAAAAATAAAAAAAGTTCTTGACAAATGATAAAAGCTTTGATAAAATAATGAAGCTGATCTGCGAGAGAACAGCAAAGAACCTTGATAATTGAACAGTGAAACAACCTTGAAAGATTCTAAAAAGTTTTAATATTCAAGGAACTGACCTTATAAAACAGTAAAAGGGATAGATTAGCTAGTATGTTGATTTTGAACTGGATTAAAATTAATTTTCGCGAGTAATGAGGAGAGCGAGCATGC
>QUMM01000018.1 GCA_003435055.1 Lachnospiraceae bacterium OF09-6 | reverse complement strand
GAAAGGCAGTGCAAGAGGCGGACCCTCTCAGTGCGCCTTCCGGGCGCAAGCAGGGATGAGCCCCTTATAGGGGCAGTGCAAACCACCGGCTAAGCCGGTGGTTATGATTCTCGTAACCGACATTGTTTTCCAAGTGAACAAAGAGACAGGAAGCAGCACAGAAGCTGGCTCAGAAAAAGTCCCATAAAATACCCGGTAATGCCCCAAAAGGGTACCACAAAAAAGAGAAATACAAGACGCAGGACAAGACTTCCCAGACTGTAGAAGAAAACAGCAGAACTTTTTCCCAGTCCATTGAGAATGGAAAAAAGAACCGGATTCAGGTAGAGAAGAGGACATACAAAAGCAAAGGCCTGTACGTAGCAGCCGGCCAGTTCATTTTGAAACAGAAGAACGGTAACCGGTTTGCCAAGAAGCAGAAAGGAAAGAGAGAATACAAGACCGATGGATAGGCAGGATAATATGCTTTTCTGAATCAGTCGGTGTACGGTCACTATGAATCCTGAAGCCCATGCAGCAGAAACGGAAGGAAGAAGCATGGCACAAAGGGCAGAAGTAACGGCAGTAGGAAAGAGAATCATGGGAAGTGACATACCGGTCAGGATTCCATAGATACGCAAAGCCTGCGCAGTAGTGTATCCATAGCAACACAGGCGAACCGGAAGAAGGCTGGCCTCCAGACTCTGGAGCAGGCAGACGACTACCCGGTTGCCGGTAAGGGGAAGAGCAACGGATAATAATTCTGCCGAGTCAGAATACAGAACAGTATGGTGGTATTGCAGAAAGAGGCGTATTTTTTGCAGAAACAGAGTATTTCCTGGCCTGGAAAGTGAAAAAAACAAGGTGAAAAAGGAAAACAGAGCCGCCGCACATTCTTCCAGAACCAGGATCAGAACAGCTATCAGTGGAGTAAGAGGAACAGAGTGTGGGAAAAACCCATAATACAGCGGCAGGAGCAGAAGAAAACGGACGGCCTGTTCCAGAAGCTGTCGTATAGCAGGAACAACAGTATTGCGAATGCCAAGATAATAACCATCTGCACAGGCATGAAAAGCTCCAAAAGGAATGGCCAGAGCAACCAGACGAAGAAGGTCAGTGGCAGCAGGGCTTTTCAGATACCAGATGGCAATGGGGGAAGCAAGGAAAAAAAGCAGAGCAGAGACAGGAATGGAGAGACCTGCTGAGATCAGAATGCCTGTCAGGAGAATGGTTTTGCCACTCTCAGAGGAAACCGAGGCGGTGCGTGCAGACACCAGCCTGGAAATGGCGGTCTGGATACCGGAAACAGTAATGCTGCTGGCAAGGATATAGACAGGAAAAACCAGTTGATAAAGTCCCATGCCTTCTGCACCAATTGCCCTGGAAAGGAATACCCTATAGAAGAAACCCATAAAACGGCTCAGAATGCCGGAAAGAGTTAAAATAATGGTTCCTTTAAAAAGTGGATGTTTCACAAACATAAATCTACCTGCGAGAAAAGATTTCTACCAGTATATTCCCGACAGATGCTTGACAGAACGGAAAAGAGGTGTTATATTCATGAATGAAAAACCCGAGTAATTTAGTGGGAATTAAAAGAAGCAAAAGAGGTGGCAGCATGAAACTATCCACAAAAGGAAGATATGGGCTGCGCGCATTGATTGATCTGGCCATGCATTGTGAGACAGAGGCAGTATCCATCAGCTGCATAGCCATGCGTCAGGGAATTTCCGAGAGTTATCTGGAACAGCTTATGGGAAAGCTTCGAAAAGCAGGACTGATCGTAAGTGTGCGGGGAGCTCAGGGGGGATACCGACTGGCAAAGGATGCAGCAGAGATCTCTGTGGGAGACATCCTGCGAGCCCTGGAAGGCAATCTGAACGCAGTAGAATGTCCTGGATTGCAGGAAGACAAGGGCTGTGAAGGAGCAGAGCTTTGTGTGACAAAGTATGTCTGGCAGAGAGTAAATGACAGCATTACACAGGCTGTGGATGAGATTAAGCTGGATCAGTTAGTGACAGAAAGTAAAAAAGCGCAGAAGCTAAATGGCAATGCTACCATAAAATGTGAGAATTGAGGTAAAAATCATGAAGAAGATAATTTATCTGGACAATGCGGCAACAACAAAGACTGCTCCGGAAGTTGTAGATGCAATGCTTCCATATTTTACAGAATTTTACGGAAATGCATCTACGATATATGATCTTGGTAATCATTCCAAGAATGCCATGAATGAAGCAAGAGATATTATTGCAGATGCACTTGGTGCCAGGGGAGAAGAGATTTACTTTACCGCAGGCGGTTCTGAGTCAGATAACTGGGCGCTGAAGGCTACAGCAGAAGCTTACAAGAGCAAGGGAAATCATATCATTACATCAAAGATTGAACATCATGCAATTCTTCATACCTGTGAATGGCTGGAGAAGCAGGGATTTGAAGTGACTTATGTGGATGTAGATGAGAATGGTGTGATCAAACTGGATGAACTGAAAAAAGCCATCCGTCCTACGACAATTCTGATTTCTGTTATGTTTGCCAATAATGAGATTGGAACTATTCAGCCAATTAAAGAAATCGGTGAGATCGCAAAAGAACATGGCATCTTATTCCATACAGATGCAGTTCAGGCATTTGGACAGGTGCCAATCAATGTAGATGAGTGTCATATTGATATGCTCAGTGCCAGCGGACATAAGCTGAACGGACCAAAAGGAATTGGCTTCTTATATATCCGTAAAGGTGTTAAGATTCGCTCCTTTGTACATGGTGGAGCACAGGAGAGAAAACGTCGTGCCGGTACTGAAAATATTCCTGGCATCGTAGGTCTTGGTGTAGCTACGAAAAGAGCAATTGCATCCATGCAGGAAAGAACAGCAAAAGAGATCGAACTGCGTGATTATCTGATTGACCGTGTTTTAAAAGAGATTCCATACACCAGACTGAATGGACATCGTACCAATCGTCTGCCAAATAATGCAAACTTCAGTTTCCAGTTCATCGAAGGTGAGTCTATGCTGATTATGCTGGATATGGATGGTATTTGCGGTTCCAGTGGATCTGCCTGCACATCCGGTTCCCTGGATCCATCCCATGTACTGCTTGCCATTGGTCTGCCTCATGAGATCGCACATGGTTCTCTGAGACTGACATTAAGTGAAGAGATTACAAAAGAAGATATTGATTTTGTAATTGAAAAGCTGAAGAGTATTATCGAAAGACTGAGAAGCATGTCTCCACTGTATGAAGATTTTGTCAGAAAATCAAAAGGTGGAGAGAAATAATTATAAATACGAAAATATAGATACTGGAGGAATAGATAATGTACAGTGAAAAAGTAATGGATCATTTTCAGCATCCAAGAAATGTAGGAGAAATCGAAAATGCAAGTGGTGTCGGCACAGTTGGTAATGCAAAATGTGGAGACATCATGAGAATGTATCTGGATATTGATGATAACGGTGTGATTCAGGACTGTAAGTTCAAGACATTTGGATGCGGTGCAGCAGTAGCAACCAGCAGTATGGCAACCGAGCTGGTAAAGGGAAAAACGATCCAGCAGGCTCTGGAAGTGACGAACAAAGCCGTTATGGAAGCTCTGGATGGACTTCCACCAGTAAAAGTGCATTGTTCATTGCTGGCAGAAGAAGCAATTCATGCAGCACTCTGGGATTACGCAGAGAAGCATCATATCAAGATTGAAGGACTTTCTAAGCCTAAGAACGATATCAGTGAAGGTGAAGAAGAGGACGAATACTAGGAAGCAGTTATGAAAAAAGTAGTAGTAGGAATGTCAGGAGGAGTGGACTCTTCGGTAGCGGCATATCTTCTTAAGGAACAGGGATACGATGTGGTTGGTGTGACCATGCAGATCTGGCAGGATGAGGACGAAACAGTGCAGCAGGAGAATGGCGGATGCTGCGGACTCAGTGCAGTAGAAGATGCCAGAAGAGTTGCTCATGATCTGGGAATTCCATATTATGTTATGAACTTTAAAGCGGAGTTCAAAGATAAAGTAATGGACTATTTCGCCAGGGAATATCTGTGTGGCAGAACACCAAATCCATGTATAGCCTGTAACAGATATGTGAAATGGGAATCATTGCTGAAGAGAAGTATGGATATCGGTGCAGATATATAGCAACCGGTCATTATGCAAGAATTCGCCAGCTGGAGAATGGAAGATATACCATTTGCAATTCTGTAACGGCAACGAAGGATCAGACCTATGCATTGTACAACCTGACACAGGATCAGCTGAAGCGGACTCTGATGCCGGTAGGTGAGTATTCCAAGGATCAGATCCGTAAAATTGCATCGGATATTGGGCTGCGTGTAGCACATAAGCCAGACAGTCAGGACATCTGTTTTGTGAAAGATGGAGATTATGCATCATTTTTGGAAGAGTATACAGGAAAAAAAGTTCCGAAAGGAAATTTTGTAACCAAAGATGGAATCATTCTTGGAACACATAAGGGAATTACCCATTATACCATCGGACAAAGACGTGGATTGGAACTTCCAATGGGGCATCGGGTCTTCGTCACTGATCTGAAAACAGAGACCAATGAAGTGGTGATTGGAGAGAACATGATCTGATGCATCATATTCTGTACGCAGATCATGTGAACTTTATGTCTGTAGCCGGAATCAAAGGTGATCAGAAGGTTATGGCAAAGATACGCTACAATCATAAAGGAGCGTCGGCTGTGATCCGGATGATAGAGGAGGATCTGGTGGAATGTGTATTTGAAGAACCACAGAGAGCTATGACACCAGGCCAGGCCGTTGTATTTTATGACGGAGAGAATGTTCTGGGTGGTGGAACAATAAAAAGTTCCAGATAGAGCTAGAAGCACAAAAACAGGAAAGAGACGGGGAAATATAGAATGTCTCTTTCCTGTTTTTTATCTGTCAAGTCTGCGAAACTCCGATTTTCGCTTCTGGAAGATGCAGTAGTACTGAAAACCAATATGGTTAAGCAGATCCTGAAGGTGGTCAAAGTTATAGGCGATATGTTCCGGCCGGTGTCCGTCTGAACCAATAGTGATCTTCTCACCACCCAGCTGACGATAACGCTTCAGAACTTCTTCGCATGGATTCGGATGCCCAAGTCCATATTTAAATCCGGCGGTATTCACTTCCAGACATTTGTCCTGCTCGATCAGATATCTTAAAATTGGATCAATTACATCAGCATATTCATCGTAATGATAAGAAGTAAATCCGGAACCTGCATAACGCACAATATAGTCCAGGTGAGCCAGGGTATCGTATTCGCCCTGCATAGACTTCAGGTTCTGAAGAGTTTCTTTAAAATAATGGCGTATGACATCTGATGGATTTTTATTTTTCCAATAAGCTGGATAATAAGGGTCTGTATGATCCAGAAGATGCTGAGATGCAATGACAAAATCAAATGGCCAGGATTGTACGTACTTTGTATACAGATTACCAAGATGAGATTGCATACCAAGTTCCACACCAAACAAATGTTGATTTTGGAACAATATTGTTTTTTCAAAGTACAGAGCGTTTCGTAGTAATCAGAAACAGCAAGAGAAAAATTTTCCTCACCTTCCGGATAATCTTCATCATAATGTTCAGTGAAGCAGATCGTATCAAGTCCAAGAGTAATGGCACGTTCAATCATAGCCGGCATAGGGGTGTCCGAGTCACCGGAAAAAGAAGAATGTATATGAAAATCACATTTCATGACGGAGTTACTCCTTTATAAAAATGTTTTTAATATAGAACAAAATAAAAGTCTGTTTAAAATTTGTCATTTTTTATAATATAAGAAAAAATATGGGATGTCAAATATACATATTTCCAAATCAAACCAAAAACATGAAAAAGACCTTGAATTTTTTGCCTAAATTGAGTAGAATAACAAGTGGGTTGATGTTCCTAAATAGGAACAGAAACGATCTGCTTTGTCAGATAAAATTTTTTAATTAAATTCTCAGGAGGAATTACGATTATGGCAGTAAAAGTAGCGATCAATGGATTCGGCCGTATCGGTCGTCTTGCATTCAGACAGATGTTTGGTGCAGAAGGTTATGAAGTAGTAGCAATCAACGATTTAACAAGCCCTAAAATGCTTGCACATCTGTTAAAGTATGATTCATCTCAGGGTAAATATGCTCTGGCTGATACAGTAACAGCAGGTGAAGATTCTATCACAGTTGATGGAAAAGAAATCAAGATCTACAAAGAAGCAGATGCTGCTAACCTTCCATGGGGAGAAATCGGCGTAGACGTAGTTCTGGAATGTACAGGTTTCTATACATCCAAAGCAAAAGCAGAAGCACACATCAAAGCTGGTGCTCGTAAAGTTGTTATCTCTGCTCCAGCCGGAAATGACCTTCCTACCATCGTTTACAATGTAAACCATGAAACACTGAAGCCAGAAGATACAGTAATTTCTGCAGCTTCTTGTACAACAAACTGCCTGGCTCCTATGGCTAAAGCTCTTAATGACTATATGCCAATTCAGTCCGGTATCATGTGCACAATTCACGCTTACACAGGTGACCAGATGATCCTTGACGGACCACAGAGAAAAGGTGACCTCAGAAGATCTCGTGCAGGTGCAATCAACATCGTTCCTAACAGCACAGGTGCTGCAAAAGCAATCGGTCTGGTTATCCCAGAACTGAATGGCAAACTGATCGGTGCTGCTCAGCGTGTACCGACCCCTACAGGATCTACAACAATCCTGAACGCAGTAGTAAAAGGAAAAGCTACTGTAGAAGAAATCAATGCAGCTATGAAAGCAGCAGCTACAGAATCTTTCGGTTACAACACAGATGAAATTGTATCCAGCGATATCGTTGGTATGAGATTCGGTTCTCTGTTTGATGCTACACAGACAATGGTAGTTAACCTTGAAGATGGAACATCTCAGGTACAGGTTGTTTCTTGGTATGACAACGAAAACAGCTATGTAAGCCAGATGGTTCGTACAATCAAATACTTCAGCGAATTAGCATAAGTATTATCAAGACCTATCAGAGGTCCGGTCTTATATGGACCGGGCCTCATTTTATTATCATGATCTTTCAGACAAACTCAGTCTGAAGATATAACGGAGGTTACGACAATGGGATTAAGTAAAAAAACAGTAGATGATATCAATGCAAAGGGAAAACGCGTTCTGGTAAGATGTGACTTCAATGTACCATTAAAGAATGGTGAAATCACAGATGAGACACGTATTGTAGCAGCACTGCCAACCATCAACAAACTGATCAAAGATGGAGCGAAAGTAATTCTTTGTTCTCACCTTGGAAAAGTAAAGAATGGCCCGAACGAAGGCGAATCTCTTGCACCAGTTGCAAAGAGACTTTCCGAAAAGCTTGGCAAAGAAGTTGTATTCGTATCTGATTATCATGTAACAGGTGAAGCTGCTACCAAAGCAGTGGAAGAGATGAAAGAAGGAGATGTAGTACTTCTTCAGAATACCCGTTTCCGTGGCGCAGAAGAAACAAAGAATGGTGAAGAATTCAGCAAAGAACTGGCTGATTTGGCAGACATTTATGTTTGCGATGCATTCGGATCTTCTCACAGAGCACATGCTTCTGTAGCTGGCGTTACAAAGTTCATCAAAGCAAAAGGCGGAGAAAATGCAGTTGGATATCTGATGGAAAAAGAAATTGCATTCCTTGGTAATGCAGTAGAGAATCCGGTAAGACCTTTCGTAGCAATCCTGGGCGGCGCAAAAGTAGCTGATAAACTGAATGTTATCTCTAACCTTCTGGAAAAATGTGATACCCTGATTATTGGTGGTGGTATGGCTTACACATTCCTGAAAGCAAAAGGATATGAAATCGGAACATCTCTTTGCGATGAAACAAAACTGGATTACTGCAAAGAAATGATGGAAAAAGCAGAAAAGCTTGGCAAAAAACTTCTTCTTCCAATCGATACTGTATGCACAGGCGAATTCCCGAACCCAATTGATGCTGAGATCGCTACAGTAGAAGTAGATTCTGATAAGATTCCGGCAGATAAGATGGGTATGGATATCGGACCTAAGACACAGGCTCTGTATGCAGATGCTGTAAAGACAGCAAAGACTGTTGTATGGAACGGACCTATGGGTGTATTTGAGAACCCTATTCTTGCAAAAGGTACCATCGCAGTTGCAAAAGCACTGGCTGAGACAGATGCTACAACTATTATTGGTGGTGGTGACTCTGCAGCAGCAGTAAATCAGCTGGGATTTGGTGACAAGATGAGTCACATCTCTACAGGTGGTGGAGCATCCCTGGAATTCCTGGAAGGAAAAGAACTCCCAGGTGTTATGGCAGCTGACGACAAATAAAATGTAACTGTTCAGAGCCAGGCAAAATTTCACAAAACAGGTATAAAATGCTTACGTTTTAATCCTGTTTTTGAAAATTTATTTGGCGAATACGCCACACCGACGAAATGTGCAGCATTCTGGAGGGCGGCTTTGAACAGTTGTGATAAAAATAAAATCAGAATCGAGGATAAGACGATGGCAAGAAAGAAAATTATCGCGGGAAACTGGAAAATGAACATGACTCCAAGTCAGGCAGTAGAATTAGTAAATACACTGAAAGACCTGGTAGTAAATCCAGATGTAGATGTTGTATATTGCGTACCAGCAATTGATATCGTACCAGTTGTAGAAGCTGTAAAAGGCTCTAACGTAGCTGTTGGAGCTGAAAACTTCTACATCGAAGACAAGGGAGCATACACAGGAGAAATTTCTGCACCAATGCTTTTGGATGCAGGTGTAAAATATGTAATTATCGGCCATTCAGAACGTCGTGATTACTTCAAAGAAGATGATGCTCTTTTAAACAAGAAAGTGCTCAAGGCATTTGCATCAGGCCTGACACCAATCCTTTGCTGCGGAGAATCTCTTGAACTTCGTGAAAGAAATGCATACAAAGACTGGATTAATCTTCAGATCAAAGCTGATCTGGAAGGTGTAACAGCAGACCAGGTTAAGACAATGGTAATCGCTTACGAACCAATCTGGGCAATCGGAACAGGTAAGACAGCAACAGCTGACCAGGCGCAGGAAGTTTGTGCAATGATTCGTCACACAATCGCTGAGATGTACGATGAAGCTACTGCAGAAGCAGTTCGTATCCAGTACGGCGGATCCATGAATGCAGGTAACGCAGCTGAACTTCTTTCCAAGCCAGACATCGATGGTGGTCTGATCGGTGGAGCAGCTCTGAAGCCAGACTTCGGAAAGATCGTAAACTACAACAAATAAGCAGAATTTGTTGAGAATTGACAAATAAAACACATCAAAACACCCCTAAGCGCCTTGAAAATTAGTTATATCTACTAAGTGAAAAGCGTTTGGGGGTGTTTTATAGTGTTGTTAATATCATCTTTTGATATCAAAAACTGATAATTGGGATACCTGCAGTAATACGGGGAGCGATCTTTTCAGTATCGAATGTATTTATTCAGAGTGGTATCAACAGTTTTGGAGAAGCAGCAATTGCCAGTTCTTCTCTGGCTTTGAATTTTGAATACTTTACTTACATATTCGCTGGGATGATTTCTTTGTCGGAATCTATACAACCGGTTCCCGTATATTCAGGAACCGGTTCTTTCATAGAAAAAAATATTATTGCTACTGGCAAGTATCTGTGGCTGGCAGACAGGCAACAGGTTTGTCAAACGCAGGATTGTAACCGTAGAAGTTTCTGGAATCCAGATCATCCTGAATCATACGCAGTGCTTCTCCGAAGCGCTGATAGTGTACCACTTCTCTTGCTCTCAGAAAGCGGATCGGATCTGCAATTTCCGGCATATTGCTACTACACGGAGAATATTATCGTAGGTGCTTCGAGCCTTTTGTTCGGCAGCGAGATCTTCATGAAGATCGGTAATCGGATCGCCTTTAGACTGAAATTCACAGGCATTAAATGGAACGCCACCAGCCGCCTGTGGCCATACGGCTACTGTATGGTCAATATAATATGGCCCAAAACCAGATTTTTCAATTTCATCCATAGAAAGATTGCAGGTAAGCTGGTGGACAATGGTGGAAACCATCTCCAGATGGGCCAGTTCGTCAGTACATGGATGTTGGACATTATGCAAAAAGCCCGTATTTACGGGCTTTTTGGCAACCTGGGATAAAGGTCGAGAGCGAAAGTATAATGTACTTTCCGATGTGGACCATTTCGTCCCGATTTGGTGTAGATGACTTTATCCAGCACAGATTTTAACAGATCATTTTTCGATTTCGCATCCGGAAGTGTCCAGTACACATCCAGGATATTTTCTACTTTAGGGATTACATCTATTTTTGCCTGGAGGCGTTTTTGCTCCAGCACAATTTCTTTTTCAAGAGAATCAATTGAAATATGAATCTCTTCTAATTTTTCCACAACCATTTTATTACGAGTCAGGAAGACATCTTTTGTATAGATACCCTGTTCCAGAAGATCATAGGTATTGTCCAGCTGAGACTGGAGCCGTTCTTCTTCTTTGCGTTTCTGTAGCAGCTGAGTCTGCAGCATGGATACGGCAGGAGAGGAGTCAGCAGAATCAGGGATATTCCATTGCAGTTTATAATCTTTTAGCCATTCGGCCAGACCGTTCAGAATCTCTTTTTCTACGTCATCCAGATCAGAAGCAACTGTTGCGCAATGTGCGGTCTGACACATGAGAGTACATTGCCGGCCACTTTGATAAGGTCGCGAATCATGACTTTCCCACAGACACTGCAGCGAACGATTCCGGAAAGCGGATTAGCCATTTTTTTCTTGTAAGGAATAGACGGCAGCTTACGATTTCTCATAAAATCCTGAACCATATCAAAGGATTCCTGACTGATGATTGCTTCGTGAAGTCCATCGTAAAGATCTCCGGATCCGTTACGTGGGCGTCTGACAGTGATCACGCCACCTGACAGGCTCTTTTCGGCAGGGCGGTAGTTGTGACGGATCTTTCCAGTATACACTGGATTCTGCAGGATTCCGCTGATAGAAGAGATCGTCCATGGACCACCAGTGGCAGCAGGAATACCAAGGCCATTCAATCTGTCACGAATTTTTGCCATACCAAAGGTAGTGGGAGAAACACCATCTGCAGGAATTCCGTTACAATACCATTTATAGATGTTACGTACTACATCAGCCTGATCAGGATCAGGAACAAGACGGAAACCTTTGTCATGAGGAATCTTCTCACGATAATATCCATAAGGTGTTCTATTTCCGATATATTTTCCTTCCCGGACGGAAGCCTCCCGGCCACGTTGCAGGCGGCGCTTGATGGTGGCATATTCCCGGCGGCTCATGAACAGGCCAAACTCAAAATATTCTTCATCGAATTCATTATCCGGATGGTAGGTCTTGATTGGTGTGATGATCAGCGTACTGCTTAAACGAAAAGCTCTGGAAACCACACCCTGATCTATGGTATCACCTCTGGCCAGACGCTCTATTTCCATAACGTAGACACCGGTCCAGATGCCGGCTTCTACTTCAGAAAGCAGTTCCTGCATACAGGGACGTGCAGCAATTGTTTCACCAGAGACTACCTCACGGTAGATCTTCGTGATCGGATGATGATTCCGGGCAGCCAGAGCCAGAAGAGCAGCTTCATGCCTGGAAAGAGTCTCCATTTCACCACGCTGTTCCGCTTCCCGATCCGCACGGGACTTACGCAAATACATACAATATTGTTCCATACCATCAATCCTCCTTACCCAAAGTATGAAAAAAGAGTATAAAAAATACACCTGTACAGGTGCCGGAGGATTGTGATATAATCTTAATGCCATGAGGTTATATCACGGTTCTTCCGGAACCGTACAGTAATCTATGTAAAGCCGTTCGGTGCTGGTAACACTGGGCGGTTTTGCGTTATGTAAGATTAGAAACTTCTTGATAAAAAATATCGATAAGTATTTTATAGTGGTTAATAATATGATCAAACATATCATTTGAAAATGTTAATGTCAGATTCTTGAGTCTAAATACACCATTGCAAAAGGATAACATCTGGTATTCCAGCCAGGACCAGCCTGTTTGTAAAAATTCATCAGGTAATTCATAGGAATTATTGCGTGAATCAGTATTAATATTTTCCTCAGAATGTTCAAGAGTGTTTCTCATTCGTCTTATGGAACAGACACAGGAACTATAAGCCAATTCAGTTGCTTTATCTGAACGATTAAAGAGCAGATATAATTGCTGTTCATATTTATAGCATTTATCCATAGATATTAGAAGAAAATGAAAATCTGAAAATACAAGCTCATATTTTGAGGCTTCCAAACCGGAAACAACACGGGTTCCAAGACTCTGTTGTAAACCCGCCCAGTCATCTATACGATTAAATTCCAGGATGCATGAATTTAGATAGCGCCCAATTAAAGTAAGAAATCTATACTTTTTGCGATATTCATGATATTCTTTTCGTGTAAGATCGATACGTCAAAATCATCAAAATAAGAACGATAGTCTATATAGTCCATAATAACCTCACTAGAAGGAGAAATGAAAATGTTGTTAAAGGCGGAAGTAACATTTCATAGTGTTGATGGTAACAAAATAAAACAAACATATGAACAGGAAGGAGATCTGTATTCCTTACTGGACTCAGTGTGTTATAAGTTGACAGAAGAAGATAATTTCAACAAAACAGAGAAGCCACTTTTCCCAGGAATCAACGGGATTGTCGATATAACAAAAAGCATCTCAATCGTTGTGAATCCTATGTAGTTTTATGTGCAAAAAAATAGTCGCAAATAATTGACATAGCCGCTGAACATATCTATAATGTATTTAACAAGACAGCCGGAAGATAGATGAAGCCTATCCGTCCCGGTAAATCAAAACGCTAAGTAAGCCGCCTATTCTTTACCAGAGAGCAGGGCGGCTTACTTATTTTTCAAATTAAGAATTGCAATGATTAGCATGGCAATACCAAGAATAATCTGTAATTCCTCATATGTACTCATAAGCACCACGCTTTCCGCAAGACTCGGAACGAATGGCTGTACGCCCTCCCGGCTGTCCGGGTAAACATATTATTTCTCCCATCCCAGCAAATGTACTGGGATGGGGATAGGATCAGTCTTTTGGTGTTTTTGCATATCCAATGAATGATAAAATTACTTCGATAATGACAAACATGAAGTACATTGGAAATAATACAAGTGCAACGGTATACAAGATTGCGCCAGTTAATGCGAAGCCACGCTTTTTCATGAACAAGCCAAATCCATTGAAGAGTACGGCAAGGGCTGTGCAGATCAAATGCGGCATAACCAAAGCGGTTGCAATACCGGATCCGATCTGCTCAGCAGTATCAGCACCGCTTCCGGCAGTACCAGACCAGTAAGAGATACTGTAAAGTATGTACAGAACACCAATAATGAATGAAATGAGCAGACATTTACTCATTTTTTTCTTGGTGGTGGACTGAGGCACCTCATAGACCTCACCAACTTTATACGAATAGCTAGCTGGCGCACCACAATTCGGACATTTGTCTGCTTTATCGGAAAATTCCTTTCCACATTCTCTGCAAGTTAACATTGACATAACAATTCCTCCCTATTGTATGAATTTATTAAAACGCCGAAGCGAATTAACCATAAAATAATTTTAGGTATTAAACTTGACATAAGATTTTTAACAAATCTTCTTCATTACTAATAAATGTGGCTCAAAATAAATAACGTATTGATGGTATATAGTGTAAATGCCATACTTAGATCGGTAGTATTTTAATGCTTCTGACAGGAATTCTTCTGTCACTTCTAAGAGTTCAGCCATCTCACTGAAAGAATGGCATCGGTGTTCGTAGCAACGGATGATTCCCTTTAACCCGATCAGTTCATTATAGGCCCAGATTCTGGCATGGAGCTCCTGCTTACGGTTTTCTGCTTTGCTCTGATCAAGAATATCACCGGTACTGGTACGGTAGTGGCCGATCTCTTCAGCAAGTACACAAGACTTTTCGGTCTGAGTCTGGATATCTTTACGGATAGCAATCCGTTTACCAGAGATCAGGCCATCATGTACCTGAAGGGGGTGTTCTTTGACCAGAAGTCCAGACTGATCAGCCACAGTTAAAAGCTGTTCATAGTTCAAGTGTCTCACCTCAATTCAGGATTAACAGAAGTAACGTATTTCACCAAAATAATTCAGCCATGCTTGTATAACATCATTATGCCGTGCTTCAATCATTCGCATGATATTGCGAAGTGTGTGATTTGGAATACGAGAATTATTATTGGCAAGTAAGCAATTACCAGTACTGGTGATCCATATTTTTGTAGCATTAGCAGTAGGTGCACCTTTTGCAACATGGATGTGGATTGGCTCAAGAGGTTTGTTTTCATTCGTCCAGAAGTAAATCCAATATTCGCCAAATCTAAAAATTTGAGGCATTATCAAATCCTCCCTCCTGCGAAAATTCCATGATTAAGTGAGCCATAGAACGGATAATTTCTGTAAAACGATTGATATCATCATCAGAATATTGAAAAACATCTTCCCAGGAATAATCCGGGAGCCAGCAGGTGGCATGTTTAAAACAATATTTTTCATCAGGGGTTTCAATATAAACCTTTACGCGTCCATCTGGTTTCATTTCAGAATGTGTAATTTCAGTATCGTCATTGAGAGTCATAAATGGATACATCATAATATCATTTCCTCCTTTATTCCCATTTAGTATCATCATTCATAAGATCCAGATCCTGTTGAACAGCATCAGAGGATTGCTCCATATCAGTACGGGCATGAGCGGCCCAAAGTTCGTCTTGTTCATCAATTAATCGTTCAATATTATAGGTAATGTCTTTATAACAGCGCTGGAGCATACTCATAAATTCTTTGCGATCAAAAGAGTAAGTCTTTTCATCTTTAGTTTGTACATCTACTGTATTTAACTTTAAGTTTATTTTATAACCATATGATTCAAACAATTGGATATAAAGTCTTGTTTGGTCAGAAGTTCGTTTTATTTCATTGGAAATTAGTTTTATAGCAGAATCCCAAGAATCCCATCCCATTAAATAAGCAGGAGAAACGTTGCCAAGACGAGCAGCAGCCTCTATCTTATCAGAAGGAATATTGGTAATGATATTATTTTCATATTTATATAAAGTTTGTTTTGAGACATTGATTCTATCAGCAAAGTCAACTTGACTTAAACCAAGATTTGTTCGTAATTCTTTAATTCGTTCGCCAACGGTCATTAGAAAGATCTCCTTCCTTTGTGGTAACTTGATAATAGCACAAAAATGTTATAAATGCAATAAAAAATATCTTGACAAGTTACAAAAATGTGGTATTCTAATAGTAACTTAAAAAGATACGGAGGCGATATTTTGATTAAAACAGATGAATTACGAGGTGTAATAGCAAAAAATGGCTATTCACAGACAGATGTGGCGGGAATGATAGGAATTACACCAAAAACATTTTATGAAAAAATGAAAATAGGTGTTTTTGGAAGTGATGAAATTCAGATTATGATTGATAAATTAAATATAAAAGATCCGATGGCCATTTTTTTTGCACAAGAGTAACTTTTGAAGATACTAAACAAGTTGATACTAGGAGATAAAAATGAACAACTTAACACGAAACACGATTACTTCAATGGAAGTAGCAGAAATGGTAGGAAAGAAACACTGTGATTTGCTGAGGGACATTAGAAAATATACCGAACAATTAGGAGAAAGCAAAATTGCGTTCACCGATTTCTTTAAGGATGCGACATACATAACAGAGCAGAACAAAATCCTTCCATGCTTTCAAGTCACAAAGAAGGGCTGCGAGTTTATAGCACATAAGCTGACAGGACCAAAAGGAACAGAATTTACTGCAAGGTACATAAATCGTTTCCATGAAATGGAAGACGGAAAACTTCCGTGTCCATTGAATCCAATTATTGCATCTAGTGTTGCAGAACTTGGCAGAGTCACAGATCGCATTATGACAAAGCAGGGTTCAGCACCACACAAGATTGCTGAAGCATTTAAAAAAGAGTGTGAGCAGTTTGGCATTTCACTTCCAGAGGATTTTGTAAAGACTCCAGAATATGAACAAATGGAATTACAGTTGAAGATACAGCCGGAGGAGGTGAGATAGATGGATATTATTGTAGCATGCGTAGTGATCTCGGCATTAACTGCCAAAATTGTAGCCACCTACTATTTTAAAAAGGTAGATGGCTATGTAAAAGAAATGTGCGAGAAAACAATAGAAAACAATAAACAGACATTAGCTATTTTACACAAGCTTCAAAAAAGTTCATCCCAAGAGGAGTAAAGTGCCCCAAATATTTATGGAAAGTAGCTTTTTGACCTGGTTTGTAGCGAAGAATTTCAGCAGAAAGTTTCTGGAAAAATTCTGTTTTGCGATAGGGAGCATAGAGGTCATCATTTGTAATAAATGATCCTGTGTCAAAAGAAACAATTCCCAGACGATTTAAAGAAGAAATGGAAGCACTTGCATTTACAAGCTCGATTTCTTCGAAAGACGGAATGAACGCATTAGATAATAGCGTTTCATAGCTATGATCGTTCACTGTTTCTACTACATAATCAACTAAAGGAAAATTTTCACCAGGATTTAAGCTTTTTAATATGCGCGCATCTAAAGGGCTCATTTGCTTTATGATCTCTGCAAAAGATGGATGAACAATATTAGTACAGTCAGAATTCATTGAATTTGAAATTAAGTTAACAAAGAGTTTACGAAGTTCTTTTGACTCAATGCAATATTTGGAATTTTCCAATGCCTGAGCTGTTATTTGAATATCTGGTTCGATTAATTTTTCAGGAGGTATGTTGGAAACAGAACATTGGAGCTCTCGGTTATATTGTTCGAGTTCAAAAGAGTACCTCATTCTTCTTTTTTGTGCGGCCTGTGTAATACCACCAAAGACAAGAAACCAAGCATCAGAGAGAGTTGTGCCAATTCCTTTGGTAGGTTCGTCTGTTAGATTTTTGATAGCGTTATCAACTGAATCAGGTAAATTAATGTCCATAAAGAAAATCCTTTCATGTGTAATTACTTAGCTATCGTAACAGCCTGTAAGTAAAGGATACGGAGAATAAGCAGAAAAGTCAATAACCGGCGTAGCCGGAGGAGGTGAGATAAACGGAAAACATGAAAAAAGAGATGGATCACCTGCATAAGAAAGTAAGAAATTTAGAGATTGCATTAGCACTTACACAGGTGACCGCAATTATCTTATTTATCATTTGGGGTCATCAGTATCTTCGGCTTCTTCAGAATTACCGGAGTATTCTCCATCAGATGAAGATATGTCTTGAATCTGTGAAAGAATTTTATGTTGTTCTTCAACAGATTTTGTGAAGAACAACATAAAAGTCAACAGCAGAAAGTGCGGTCGGAGGAGGTGAAATAGATGGAACAGAAGATTGATAAAACTATAGAGAGTATTTGTGATTGTATTCAAACAGAAATAAGCAACGGCGTAGACGTATATAGCGCAGATATATTTTCAATATGGTAGATGCATTAACAAAGTTGATAGTGGCCAGAAATCAGTTACAGATAGTTATTAGCGAGGAGTGACAGAGAAATGAAAAAGAAAATAATTACAGCAATAATGTTAGCTGGTTTAGCAGGTGGAATAACAGGCTGTTCTACGGCGGATGTAGTGAATCACAATCTGTCAAAGGATGCAAATGAATTTAATGTGTATCGAAAAATCACAGTTACAAATGCCAGAACAGACACCATTATGCTGCAGGCAGAAGGGTATATGTCTCTCAGCAACAATGATGAGAATGAACTGATTGTGACTATCAAAACCGGAGAAAGCCAGTATTACAAAGATTACATATATTTGAATGACTGGACTTGTTATGTGATGGAACAGACAGAACCCAAAGACACTGATAAGTATCATTATGAATTGCAGTTTTATCCGGAAAGAATCATTCCACATGTAGATATTGAGTGAGGGTAACAACATGGATAATGCATTTTTCAATGAATTAAAGGAACTTGCGGAACTGTCCAGAGGGAGTGAAGAGTGGTCCAGGAAGATTTACAGGATGACTATTCTATCTGAGGCAGCAGGAGCAATTAACGCAGAACAGAAGCAGGATCTGATCCAGATCATTTACGGAGATGCAAGTGGTACAAACGGTCCTGCATAACATGCAGTAAAGAACATGGGGAGGTAACTATGTTAGTAAGTGAGATCAGAACGGAGAAAGCCGTGATCCGGCTCCATGATGATAGTGTACAGCCGGATCAGACAGAGAAGATATTGGAGATGATAGCTGCCAGGGCACTGGCAGCATTCCAGGCAGCAGAGAAAACCGCTTAAGCGGGGGAGAGGGAAGATGGATTTGTTAATGATAATTGCCTGTGTGTTTATGGCTGGCATGGTATCAGGCTTAATCGTGAGCCTGAAGCTGCGTGATTTACAGGAGGCAAGAAAAAGAAATAGCATCCGGGCGAAAAAACTGATCTTCCAGCCTATGGAGATCTATGATCTGAAAACGGATGAATGGAAAGAGGTAGGATGATGATCGAAATAAATGGCGGCCAGATCAGGATCAGCGGTTCACATCAGCTTTTAGGAGCAGAATTGGCATTAGCCATTGCAGGAGTGAAAGAACATCTGCTCAGAAAAGAATCGGAACCATTTGCTTTCAGCACAGTGTCGGTCAGTCGAGTGCGGGCAGATCGGAAGAAGCTGGAAGAACTGATAAAAGAGGCTGCGGAAGCGGCTGCAAATGAATATTAAAAAAGCCGATGCATAAAAGCATCGGCAAGCCTTTTGGGGGCTAAAAATAATCTCATGTTTATAGTATCCCAAGAGGTCGAAAAAGTCAAGAAAAACAGTGGTTTCAGCCACTGTTTCCAACTTGATTAAGATATTAAAGATAGGACATATAGAGGGATGCTGAGGACAACATATAAGTTAAGAGGCGGAAAGATTTTATATAGAGAAGAGTACCATCAGGGGAACTATGGAGCACCTGGTAAGAAGAGACGGAAGAAAGAGAAGCCGACTGAAGAGCAGGTGAAGCAGGTAAACCGGATGAGGAAAATGAGAGACTGCAGGTTGCGTCTCCTGGAATATTTCAAAGAAGGAGACATCTTTGCCACATGGACCTATGCCAAGGAAGAACGACCGCCGGATATGCAGGCAGCGCTGAAGGATTTCCAGAAAGCCAAAAGATATGTGCAAAGGGAATATAGGAAAAGAGGATATGAACTGTTTTGGATCCGGAACATAGAAAGAGGTACAAAAGGAGCCTGGCATATCCATCTGGTAGTGAATGAGATCGGCGATACAGCCAGTATCCTGCAGAAAGCCTGGAAGCATGGAGGAACGTGGAGTAACGATCTGAAGCATAATGACAAGACGTATGATGAGGATTTCACAAAGTTAGCATCGTATATGACAAAGACAGCCGGCACCGGAGAGAAGAAAGAAGACGGCACCGTGGAGAAGACGCGGATCAGGGAGTCCAGCTATAACACATCCCGCAATATGCCGCTTCCGGAACCGAAGGAAAAGGAACTGGTCAGATGGAAGATGGAGGTCAAGCCGGTAAAGGGATACTACATAGCCAACATCCATGAAGGCACCAATCCGGTAACCGGTTATCCATACAGGCGCTACACCATGGTCCGGATGACGGATCCACCGAAGAAAAAGAAGAGGAGGCGAAAAGGTTGCAAAAAGAAGAAATCGACATCTACATAGAGTGCGACAGTACGTCTCCGAAAGAGATGAACAGGCAGTACCGGTACCTGCTGGAATGTCGTTCGCTTCCAGGAAATACTAGAAGCGGCGGGGATCAGCTGACGGGAACCTATAACATGGCAACCATGACAGCTCTGATCAAGCACTGGAACGGATCCGGCGGCCATGTATCATTTACATTCACTGCCGGAATGACTGGATGCTGAATATGCTGGTACATCAGATGCCGGTCTGGATCGGGAAAGACTTCCGGAACAGCAAGGGAAACCAGATCGCCAATGTCGGCCTGTGGCAGAGAATCGCTGAGCTGACTGCAGAGCATGAACTGATCGCAGTAAGAGGGAAACATGAATACAGTAACTGGATGAAAGAAGAGATGGGGAAAGGAGAACGGGATGTTCGATAAGTTTGGAAAGATGAGCTATGACGAGCTGATCCGCACAGCGAAAGCAGAAAAGGAAGAGGGAGACGAGGAAGCCTTAATTGCGCTGGCGCAAGAGAATGGACTGGATCAGGAAGATGCGGAAGATTACATGGATGATCTGACAGAAGTACTCTGCACACCGAGAGAGGCAGCTGTGGCCAGAATCGAGATGGAGGCCAAAGATCTGGAAGTGAGCGGAATCTGGGAAGAATGGAAAGGATTTGTCCTGGAGATGTGTATGCAGGAGGAAGATCTGGCCTGTGCAGTCTGCAGGAAGAACAAGAGCCTGGTGGGGTTGTTCGGGAAACTGCTGAAGCTTGGATTTGAGATTAAACAGCAGGTAAATAGTGAAATCTGCAAAGAGGCAGGACTGAGAGAAGATATCTGGCTTGGCATTCCAACACGGCAGCAGGTAGCTGAGACAATCAGCAATTATTATAACAAAGACTAAACAAAGGAGAAAAACAGTGGAAGGAATCAGAGGTTTCAACAAAAATATGTGTGCCACGCTGGGGAAAGGCGTATATCAGTACGCTACCAGTGGCACTTACATTGAACCGGAATGCAAGGCAAGATGCAATGGATTCCATTTTGTGGAGTATGCACCAGACTGTCTGGGCTACTATGGGCTTGACAAAGGCAACCGGTATTTCCTGATCAATGCTGGCGGTGACATCAACGAAGAACAGGGACAAGTGTGCTCTTGCACAGAAATGACGCTTTTGAAGGAACTGAACATGGAACAGTTCGTAATCAAGACCATGGAATATATGGTCAGAAACCCACGCATGGACTGGGAGAGAAAGATAACTATGTGTCAGATTGCCAGGGACAGAGCGACAGCAGAGCAGAAGGGCGCCATCGCAATCGCCAGAGGTGTACATCCGGAAGTGACAGCAGTAAAAGGCAGTTATCTGGGGTTGGTGCGGGAGAATGAACGTGGAATGATCGTGTATGCAATGTCAGTAAAAGCAGAAAAAGACGGGATATACACAATAAATGAGAAGAATGAACTGGAGGTGGTGGATAAGTGAAGTGGAAAAGCCTGGAGGCAGTAGAAATAATCTCACCGAAAAAGAAAAAGGGATTGATTGCGAAAGCGCATAAATACAAGAACTATCTGGTGATCGATGTCTACAGAAACGGCGGGCATTATGGCCGTTATGCAATGGATCTGGATACCGGGGAATATGAATTCAGGAAAGGAAAAGTAACCCATAAGTGGAAGATGGCAACGGTAATCGAAGGAAAATCCGATTATTGGCAATATAAACCAAATGTGAGTAATCAACTGGTATGGGATACAGAAAAAGACCGTATAACAGCTACAAAAAGTCTGGGCGGTGGAGACTTTGGCTGCAAGATATGCAGTAAGGAAGAGAACTGGCTTAGGAATAAACGAGAACGGAGTCTGGAACTGAAATATGACCGGATACGGAAACTGATGGGACGAATACCGCCGGAACCGGCAGATGCTATGAAGGAAAAGATTTTGGACGATCAGGAAATCATCTTCTTTTTCTTGGATAAAACAAAGAAACTTTGCAAGTGTCCAATTTGTAGGGAAGACTTTCCGAGAAAGGATCTGATAAATGTTTATGGGGAAGGAGAAGCAAAAAACAATGACTGGGTGGAATGCCCGAACTGTTCCAGAGAAGGACTGCTGAAAATCAGAAGAAACTACATGGAACAGTATGGACAGATATTGCTGTTACAGAACATTGACAAAGAAGTGAGTGTGGCAAGGCGGTTCAAATGGACTGTTCATAGCAGATATGAGTATAGAACCTGCACGTTGGATGAAACGATCCGGATTATGATGTATCGTCCACATGACTATAAGATCTATTACAGTCAGGATGGAGAATATCAGAATTGGTACACAGGACTGTACATACCGGAGTGGCATGACAGCAATCATTGTAATAAGAGAGTAACAGAATGTAGTCTGTATCCGGATGGTATCTCAGAAGCATTGAAAGGTACAGATTACGAATCATTAACTAGGGCATTTGAAGCAATGGCAAATGAGGGGATTGTGATAGATTACAATGCCGCCATGGCTGTTGGGGCAAAGGAAAGAGGGCTGGGAAATACACTGGAATATCTTCTGAAAGGGCGGTTTACACAGTTACTGAAAGATACGATAAAAAACTGCTGGACATACAGAGGAATGTATACCGGGCGGCTGGATCTGGATGGGGAAAACATCGAAGAGGTCTTCCGGATCAAAGACAGGCAGAAAATAAACAGGATCCGCCAGGTGAATGGCGGTGAAAACGTTATGGAATGGATGCAGTATTCAGATATTAAAAATGACAGAATTTCTCAGGACACACTGCAATGGATAACAGATCACAATATTACAGTAACTGAGAAGGCGAAAGCATTACTTCCATTGCCAGTTACGAAAGAAGTAAGTGTAGAAAAATTCAGAAACTATCTGGAGAAACAGAGCCGGCATTATGCCGGAAATGTGAAAGACACTTTAGAGCACTGGGGAGATTATCTGAGTATGATGGCAGCAACGGATCAGAAATTGGAGGATGAATTGTTTTATAAGCCCAAAGATTTGAAAGCAAGTCATGATACGCTGGTAAACAATAAGCAGAAGCTGGAAGCGGTGAAACGGATGTACGAGGACCCGGAAGGACGTGAAAAGGAAGCTGAGACAATGAGAAATAAATTCCCGGAGGCAGAGAAGATCCTTCAGGATGTTGGAGAAAAGTATTCCTACCAGGGAGAAGAGTACATCATGCGGATTCCGAAAGATCTGGTAGAGATCGTGGAAGAGGGATATGCACTGCATCACTGCGGCGGATCCAGTGACCGGTATTTTAACCGGATTTGCAACAGGGAGACCTACATAGGATTCTGCCGGAAAGCCGGGGAAGAGAACATTCCGTTCTATACCATTGAATTCGAACCGGACGGAACAATCCGGCAGAACCGGTCTTATTACGATGAGGAGCCGGATATAGAGAGCATCCGGGGATTTCTGAAGGAATGGCAGCGGGAGATTAAGAAACGCCTGAATAGAAAAGACCTGGAATATGCCAGGAAAAGCGCTGTGCTCCGGGAACAGAATTTGCAGGAACTGGAAGCAAAAAGGAATACGTTTGTTTTGGAGAAGTTAAAAGAAGACTTCATGGCAGCAGGATAAGGAGAAAGAGATGGACGGGGTAATTGGATTCAGTAACTATAAGCAGTACAAGGAAAGCCTGGATCAGGAACTGAGCAGGTCGGCAGAGAGCTTTGTCAGGATTGGCTATCTTTTGAAGGTGGCCAGAGACACAAATATTCTATACGAGAGCGGATATGAGACCGTGACACAGTTTGCAGAGGCAGAATATAATCTCAGACCGGATCAGGTGACACGGTTCATGCAGATCAATGACCGGTACAGTGAGGATGGATATGGGATGAATCTACAGGATTCCTACAAAGGTATGGGATACACAAAACTGGTAGAGATGTTGCAGCTTCCACTGGCCATAGCACAGGAACTGACACCAGATTTTACAAGAGAAGAGATCAAAGAAATCAGAAGCGAAGTGGAAGAGGAACAGAAGATTACGGATCTGGAAGTGATGATGGAGCCAAAGGACTGGGACGGGGAGATCTCGGTCCTGCAGCAGGTCATCATCAGCTGGGACATGATAATCAGGAATGGTACAAAAAGGTATATGACTGGGCTCAGGGAGAGAAAGATCTGCAGAAGTTCAAATGGATCATGGATCCAAACGGATCCACGTTATACAGTGTTCGAATCAGAGGTCTAGGAAAGTTTCTGTTATCTGTGAAAGAGAAAGAAGAACAGGCTGTTTTGATCAATGTTCGGACGAATGGAAAAGAACAGGTTGCCTGGGATACCCTTATGCAGCTGTCCTCTGATTTGATCGAGCCGGGAACCTTGCAGGAATCCTGGCAGCAGGTATATGGGGAAGAAATGGAAGAGAAGCCGCTAGCCCCAGTAAATACTGGAAGCAGCGGGGGCAAACCAAAGAAAAAAGAGAAGAAGGTTGTAGTAGCTAAGAAACCAGAAAAGAAGAAACGTGATCAAAACGCATTAAAACGTGATCAAAACACATTGAAACGTGATCAGGATCCAGAGAAGGGGAAAGAAAATGAGCCAGAAGAGCATAGACCAGATTCTGAAGGAAATGGAGCAGAAACGGTATCACAGTCAGAAGAAAAGCCGGTGGGAGAAGACGGGAAAACAGACGAAATTGCACCGGAACAACCAGAGGAGAGGTCGGTAGGTACCAGAAAGCAGTTTTTGGATAGCCTGACAGAGTATGGAGCGGCAGAGATTATTGCAGGGCATATTCGAAAGGTGATGGAAACTGCGGAGCAGCAGGATATTGGATCCTATAAACACTGGGAAAAATGGCTGTCAGAGGACGTGGATGTATTAGGTAATACCTGGGAATATGAGGAGGAAATATGAAGAACTATGAAAAGTGCAGATATGTGAAAACAATTGGCCAGATAGCAGTATACGTGGAACCGAACTGTGTTCATTCCCATCTACTGAAAGGACAGCTGGTAACCAGTAAGCAGGCCTGCGAAAAATGTAAGAATTGTAAGAAAAGAGAGTAAATAATGTGGAAAAGACATCAGAAAAAAAGCGAGGATACAATAGCCAGGATAAAGAATACAGAGCCGGCTATCAAACACAGAGATAAGAAAGCGGAAGAGTGGATGAAAAGAAAGCCATATGGAAAGGTGACGAAGAATGAATAAAGTAATTTTAATAGGTCGATTAACCAGGGAGCCGGAAGTGCGGTATTCAGCAGGAGAGAATGCTACAGTAATAGCCAGATATACACTGGCCGTTGACCGGAAATATAAGCAGGAGGGGCAGCAGAATGCTGACTTTATCCAGTGTATTGCATTCGGAAAGAGTGCAGAATTTGCTGAGAAGTATTTCCGAAAAGGAATGAAGATAGCCATTACAGGCCGGATCCAGACAGGAAGCTACACCAACAAGGAAGGCCAGAAGGTGTATACCACAGATGTGGTAATTGAAGAACAGGAATTTGCCGAAAGCAAGAATGCATCCGGCGCTGACCGGGAAGCAAGGGATGAGGCAGCACTGCAGCAGTCAGGATATAAGCAGAGTAGTATGACTACAGGAGACGATGGGTTCATGCATATACCGGATGGTATCGATGAAGAACTGCCATTCAACTAAGGAGGGAAAAGATGTTTATTAATATCAAGATTTTAAAGCAGCTGATGAAAACAACATATAAAAGTGCTGGATTAATTCTGGCCCAGACAGAAGACAGATATTACATAGCCGGAAGCCGTTGGGAAATGGATGTAAAGAAAAAATATATACCAAAGCAGATCATTGATCTTGCAGGAGAGGTTCCGGAAATAGGAACCAGAAAGAAATATTATAGACTGAATGGGAAAGATGAATGTTGCGACAGTGATGGAGCATTAACTATTGAGCCAAGAGAGTATGTAGAAGCGGAAGTGACGAACCTGTTATTGATAGACGCATTTGGCATAGCCAACAGGGTTCTGCAGGTAGTTGATCATCTGGAAATCGTGAATAATGCATTCATTCTGATCGCAGATCCGGCATCTGTTGATCAGGATAATGAAAGCAGTATAAGTGGACCGTTCTTCGAAGGCACAAGTATTTTGTGGGAGACCAATCAGGCACGCTTCCGGGCATATAAGAGAGAGGATAAGAAGCATGAAAGGCTTCTGAGGGAACTGTCCATGATCGATCTGTCAGAGGATCCAGAATGATGTACCCAAAGAAACCCAGTAAGAAGAAACACCAGACGCATAAGGACAGCATTTTACAGGCCAGGGACGGCAGATGCTATATCTGTATGAAGAATGGTTCCGATCGGCCCTGGCCAATCTTACATAAGCATCATGCATTCCTGGGAGCAAACAGGAAGATAGCAGAGACAGAGGGGCTATATGTGTTCCTCTGTCCTGACCATCATGAATTTGGTACAGATGCAGTCCACAGGAACTATGAGATCTTACGGGAAATCCAGAGGGATGCACAGAAAGCCTATGAAGAGAACCACAGCCGGCAGCAGTTCATGAAATTGTTCGGGCGCAATTATCTGGAGGATTGAGTATGCAGATAAAAGGAGAAAGGAAAGCATTAAGAGAAGAGATTATCCGGCTGAAAGTGGAACAGGGATACCGGACGGATGTGATTGCAAAAGAACTGGAGTTGGAATCCGTTTATGTACGTAAGGTGATAAAGCATTATAATAATTCTTGTATCACCAGACAGAAATTCATGAAAGAGTGGGAATGGGTGTATAAATGGTACCGGAAGTACCAGGAGAGACAACAGCTGCGGCAGCAGGAGGCACAGAGGAACATCTTGATTCCATGGGATGAATATAGCAAAGGAACAAGATGGTTATAGACTGATTTGAGGTGGTGGATAGAATGGAAAAGCAGGAGATGACAAAAGAACGGCTGGAGAGCTACCGGAGCTGTAAGGAAGAGATCCGGGAGCTGCAATATAAACTGGATCATCTCGGAGAAGGGGACAGCATGATAGGCAATGATACAGTATTCGATTATAAGACGGGATACCCACGGCCTCAGTCAGTGGTTGGATATGATCATAAGCGGGAAGAGCGATTACGTGTCTTGTATGAAACACGGATCGAGAAACTGCAGAAAGAATGTACAGAGATCGAGGAATGGGTAGAAGCCATACCAGACAGCCTGACCCGCAGGATCTTCCGGATGTACTACATAGATGGAATTGGCCAGAACAAGATTGCAAAGCAGGTTCATCTGGCGCAGTCAAAAGTCAGTGAAAAAATTTCAAAATATTTGCAATCGGGATAAAAAGGATAAAAAAGTGTGTTACAATCAAAAATAGAGAAACCAGATCGGACAGGCGATACGGTTTCCGAATCGAAATCTCATATATTTCTTTCCTTGGCGCTCCACGTAAGTGGGGCGCTTTTGTGATACCAATTTTCGTACAGCGTGCACAGTGCCAGCCTAAAAGTGGAAAACCTCCTTTCACGGTGGCAATCGGCTGTCGTGTATGGCACTGGCAGGACTGTATTTTACATAGATCAGAAAGAAGGTGAGCTCTGATGACGGAAAAACAGAAGATTTTTGCAGATGAATATCTGATAGACCTCAATGCCACCAGGGCTTACAAAGTGGCTTATCCTAAAGTAAAGAAGGATAAAACCGCTGCACAGGCCGGCAGCAGGATGTTGAGAAATGTCAAGGTTGAAAGATATATTCAGGAACGGATGCAAGCCAGACAAGAGCGCACTGAAATCACACAGGATCGTGTTCTAGAAGAGTTAGCAGCAATTGCATTTGCAAGAACAACTGACTATGCAGAAGTGAAAGATGGAAGAGTTCTTCTTAAGAATACAGAAAAATTGAACGAGCAGCAGATTCGGGCTATCGCAGGGATAAAGGATGGAAAATATGGAATAGAAATCAAATTAAATGATAAAGAGAAAGCCCTGGAGCTTCTGGGACGCCACCTGGGAATGTTTAAAGATAAGGTGGAAGTATCGGGGCTGGAGGATGAAAAGAAAAAACTGGCAGATATCCTGCAGCAATTGCGTGGTGATGGATAGTGAGCACGGAAAGACTGGTTTTATCAGAAAAGTATAAGGCATTCCTGAAATGCAACGCACCAGCAGAGTTTCTTGAAGGCACTACGGCAGCAGGAAAAACAACAGTAGGGCTGTTTAAGTTCATGTGCAAGGTGGCTGAATCACCGAAGAAACTGCATATTCTGGCAGCAGATGATACAGGTACAGCAGAGAAGAACATTATCAACAAAGATCTTGGCATTCTGGATGATTTTGGAATCCTTGTGGAATACAACGGATCCGGAACCAAGGATGACAAGATCCCACATATCCTGTTCCATGCTCCAGGCGGTGACAAAACCATTTATGTTCTGGGGTATGGCAATAAGAAAAAGTGGAAGAAAGCCCTTGGTGGCCAGTATGGATGCCTTTATATTGACGAGATCAATACAGCAGATATTGATTTTGTCCGTGAGGCATCCATGAGATGTGACTATCTCATGGCTACGCTGAATCCGGATGATCCGGGGCTGGATGTATACAAGGAATATATTAACTGTAGCAGACCGCTTTCAGAGTGGGCGGGAAGCACACCGAAGGAAATCAAAGATGAGTTAAAGGAAGAACCAAAGCCTGGATGGGTGCATTGGTTCTTCTCTTTTGATGATAATGCGGGGCTTCCGGAAGAAAAGAAGCAGCAGATCATACAAAATACTCCCAAAGGCACTAAGATCTGGAAGAATAAGATCGAAGGCCTGAGAGGAAAGGCTACTGGGCTGGTATTCTCCAATTTTGACAGGAAGCATCATGTAAAGAATAAAGCCTGGGCGAAACAATTTGTCCAGAAGCCAGGAGAAATAAAGAAAGAATTCTTTATGTATTTTTCAGCTGCAGTGGATACGTCCTATTCACAGAAATCACCGGACACAATAGCGTTTTCATTCCTTGGAATCACGAATCTTGGCAAGTGTATTGTTCTGGATGAGAAGGTATACAGCAATGCAGATCTAAATATACCGCTGGCCCCATCAGATACGGTAAAGAATCTGGTGGAATTCCTGGAAAGAAACCGAAAAGAGTGGGGGCTGGCCAGAAATGCATTCCTGGATAATGCAGATCAGGCAACCATGCAGGAGTGGAATAAGTACAAGCGCAGGAACGGCTGCATTTATGTACTGAATGATGCCTGGAAAAAGATGGAGATCATCGACCGAATCAATACACAGCTTGGATGGCTGGCCTTTGATGACGGGGAGGGTATAGAACCGTGTTTCTATGTACTGGATCACTGCACGAACTACGTCAGTGAATTGGAAACCTACAGCTGGAAAGAGGATAAAGACAATACACCGGAAGACGGACACGACCACATGGTAAACTCCGTGCAGTATGGCTGGATTCCGTATCAGAGCAAAATATTCAGGAGGTAACACATGAACTGGATTCAGAATTTCATTGTCCGGCTGTTCAGGATCGAACAGACAACGGACCGGACGATTGTAATAAGGGAGCCACATACATTCCGGGAAAATGTGATCAGAAATAAACTGTGGTATCAAGGTGACAGTGTCATGCTGGAGCAGTATTTCCGGAAAACTGCAAAATGGGATGTGGAGAAAGCAAGGTTCTGGGCTGCAAAGGCACAAGGAAGTGTACGGAAGATCCACAGCGGGGTGCCGTCAATGGTCATAGACCGGTATAAGGACATCGTTCTGGCGGATCTGGATGCATTTGACTTTGGAGAGGGGACAGATACCATAAAGGAATTGTGGGATGATATCTATGAAAAAGGCAAGCTCAATGATGTGATCGGGGAAGCAATCACATCGACACTGGCAGCAGGAGACGGAGCTTTTAAGTTAACTGCAGATGAATGCAGTCCATATCCGATCGTAGAGTTTTATGATGCGGAAGATGTGGATTATGTGTATATTCATTCCAGACTCCGTGAGATCAAGTTTTACACCACGTACAAAAGCGGAAGTAAAGAATACCGTCTGGAAGAAACTTATGGCCATGGATATATCAAATATAAGCTCTATGATGACTATGGGAAAGAAGCAGATCTGAAACTTCTTCCGGAAACAGCACACCTGGTAGATATCGGCATTGAAGGCGATCTGATGCTGGCAGTGCCGATCAGGATTCTGACATCTACAAAATACAAGAACCGGGGGAAAGCCCTGTTCGATAGTAAGACAGATGTGCTGGACGGCCTGGATGAAGTGATCAGCCAGTGGCTGGATGCTATTCGAATGGGAAGAATCAAGAGATACATACCGGACAGCTTGATACCAAGGGATCCGGAGAATGGAAAACTGCTTCCTGCAAATCCGTTTGACAATGATTTTATTGCCATTGGTGATGATATGTCAGAGAAAGCAAATCATCAGGTAGAGATCTCACAGCCACAGATCTCCTATGAAGCCTATGTGAACAGTTATATCAGTTTTTTGGACATGGTCCTTCAGGGCGTAATGTCACCGGCTACACTGGGAATCGATCTGAAAAAACAGGATAATGCGGATGCACAACGTGAAAAGGAAAAAGTCACGCTCCATGTAAGAAATAAGATTGTTGATACACTGAATGAGGTGCTTCCACAGTTATGCACCATCATTCTCCAGTGTTATGACCTGATGTGTGGAAAAGCACCAGGGGAATATGAACCGACCGTGAAGTTTGGAGAATATGCAGCACCAGACTTTGGAACCACTGTGGATACAGTAGGCAAGGCAAAACAATATGGTGTGATGAGCCTTGAGACATCTGTAGATCAGATGTATGGAGATACCTGGACTGAGGAAGAAAAAGAGGCTGAGGTGGAACGCCTGAAACTGGAACAGGGTATTGCTGATCTGGAAGAACCAGCAGTAAATCTGGAAGCTGGAGAATTCCAGGCAGGTCTGGAAGGAGATGATAGCGGTGAAGGTAAAAATAAATAACCGAATGTGGCGGATGAGTCATATGGAATATCAGGGTTTGCTGAAGATTGCCAGGGAACAGGTGCCACTTGGCATCTATGCCATAGAGAAGAAAGGCTATGCAGAGCTGCGCTGTGATAAGTGTGAAAGTATCACCAAGGTAAAAGAACTAGCCCGAGAATTTAAGAAACAGGGCTTCAAGGTATATACAAATGGCAAAGATCAATGATGAATATGATATTGGTCTGGCGTTTGAAGCTATAGAAAATGAACTGATTGCCTCTATGATGCGGAACATGGATCGCCATCAGGACGAGGAAGAAGACGAAAAGAAACGGTGGTCCATGTGGCAGACCGAGCAGCTGAAAGCGCTTGAACGGTACAAGAAAAAGAATGCTGCCAAATATGGAAAGCAGTTCAAAGATATCAATGGCCAGATCGAAGAAATGATCCGGGCGGCGAAGGATCAGGGAAATATGGATCAGGAGATTAAGATCCTGCAGGAGATCAAGCGTGGATTCCCGGCCAGAAAGGTGGATCCGGGAGGAACAGGAGAATTCTTCAAGTTGAATAAACGGAAACTGGATGCACTGATAAAAGCTACTACGAATGATATGGAGAAAGCGGAAACGGCAGTGCTCCGTATGGCCAATGACCAGTACCGGAAGATCATCTTTAATGCACAGGTGTATGCCAATACCGGAGCAGGAACCTATGAGAAGGCTGTGGATATGGCTACCAGAGACTTTCTGGCAGCAGGGCTGAACTGTGTAGAATATGCCAATGGAGCCAGACACACACTGGCGGATTATGCAGATATGGCCATAAGAACAGCCAGCAAAAGGGCCTATCTTCAGGGAGAAGGCGAGAAACGTCAGGAATGGGGCATAGCCACGGTCATTATGAATAAACGTGGGAATCCGTGCCCGTTGTGCCTGCCATTCGTAGGAAAAGTACTGATGGATGATGTGTGGAGCGGTGGACCGAAAGACGGAATCTCACGTCTGACAGGTGTGAAATACCCGCTGATGAGCAAAGCAGTAGAAGCCGGGCTTTATCATCCAAGATGCCGTGATGCACATACTACATACTTTGAAGACATCAACACAGCTTCAGCCCAGGCAAAATCTGGCCGTGTCTACACGAGAGAAGAATTGCAGGAACTGGTAGACAGGCAGAGAGAAGAAAACAGAGAACAATATGCCAGACGCCAGGAAAAGAAGTACGAAAGAATGGCAGAATATTCTCTGGATCCGGAGAATAAACAGAAATACGTAGTCAAACAAAAAGCGTGGGAAAGCGTTGCAAATAAAGCAGGTCATGATATAATGAAGATGAATTTGCAGACATTTGCAAATGTACCGAAAGAGAAACTGGTTGGTTATGCATTGAATCCTGACCACCCAGTGGGAAAAGAAAAAGCTAAGGCATTCAAGGCAGCTCTTGGATACACACAAGAGAACAGTGAAGAACTTCGAGAGAAGATACTAGAGCTGTTTGATGAAAAGGATCTTGTCCTTAAGGGTGAGGGAAAATATGGAAAACAGTATGAGCAGATAATGAAGATTACTGGTCCAAATGGAAAAGCAGCAAATGTTTTAACAGCATGGATTAAAGAGAATGAGTTATCAGAACCAAGATTGGTATCTGTTTATGTGACAGAGAAGGAGGGGAAATGAAACAATACGATACAGTAGAGTTAAAAGATGGAAGAACAGGCGTTATCGTAGAGATTTTTAATGATGGCTGCATGATTGATGTAGGAAGTTCCCCGAAAGACTGGGACACAATTTTTGTGAAAAAAGATGAAATTAGGGGTAGAGTATGAGAAAGATCATAAGTCAATGGTCTGTTGGAAAGTATATGGTACTTGAAATAGATCAGGGATTGCCGATGAAACCGTATAAAAAATATCGGATAGATGGAAAAGAATATGATATCGTTCCTGTATATGACCTTCCGGGAAGTATTGCGATAGAAGCAAAGGGTGATTTTGCCGGGAAAACAGTAGAATTCATTTAGGTACCACCAGTCAGAAAATGGCAGGTGGTATTTTTGTACCCTTTTTTAGAATATTGCACCGGTGCAAGGGAAGGAGGTGAACAGAATGAAGGTAAAAGTGATTCATGATTTCAAGGATAAAGAGGCAGATCTGAAACTCAGACAGGTAGGGGAAACATTTGAGACCAACAAGGAAAGAGCAGAGTATCTGGCAAAGATGAAAGCGGTTGAGATCGTAGAAACCAAGGAAAAGAAGACAGAGCAGTAGAGAGGCGGTGATCCGGTATCTCCCTTTGAGACGCAGGGTGAAGCGTCTTTTTCTTATGTCCGGAAATGACGTAAACTATCAGAAAGGAGCAGTAGAACATGACACAGGAACAGTTTGAAGCACTGGGTATTGAGAAATCACTGGCACAGAAGGCGGCAGATGAATCTGCAAAAGAACTGAAAGGCTATGTGGATAAAGATGCCTTTGATGCAAAGGAACAGGAACGCAAACAGCTTGAGACAACCGTAAATGATTACAAGACTCAGCTTGAGACGTTGAAGACGGCAGCAGGGGATAATGAGACACTGAAACAGCAGATCGCAGATCTTCAGGAGCAGAACAGGCAGAAAGATCAGGAACACCAGCAGGAAATGAAAGACCTGAAGCTGACCAATGCCATTAAGGTAGCTATTTCCACATCAGCTCAGGACAGTGATCTGGTGGCAGGTCTGGTAGACCGTAGTAAGCTGATTCTTGGAGAGGACGGAAAAGTAACCGGTCTGGATGAGCAGGTAAAAACACTGAAAGAAAGCAAACCATTCCTCTTTAAACAGGAACAGAAACCAGGTGCGAAAAGAGGATTCTTCCCTATGGGGCCAAAAGAGAACCAGGGAGGAGAGGGAGAAAAACAGGTAACCATGAAAGAAGCAATTGCCGCAAGACTGAATTTTGGTACAGAAGGGAAAGGTGAATAAGAATGGCGATTACATTAGAGGAAGCAAAGAAAAACGTGCAGGATGACCTGCAGATGGGAGTCATTGATGAATTCCAGAAGTCCAATTATATTCTGGAACATATTCCGTTTGATGATGCGGTATCCCCGACAGGAGGCGGTGCAACACCGGCTTATACTTATACCAGACTGAAAACACAGCCGACTGCACAGTTCCGTGAGATTAACAAGGAATACACGCCACAGGAAGTAACAAAGGAATCTCACACAGTAGAGATCAAAGTATTTGGTGGCGCTTATGAGATCGACCGTGTCATTGCAAATATGGGCGGTATTGTCAGTGAGGTGGAACTGCAGCAGTCCCAGAAGATCAAAGCAGCACAGGCACTGTTTAACGATACTTTCATCAATGGTGACAGTGCCACAGATTCAAAGTGCTTCGATGGTATCGACAAAGCACTGACAGGAAGCTCTACTGAGTACAATACAGAGAGCGCAATTGATCTGTCCACATCAGAACTGGTTACTGCAAACTATCAGTATTTTCTGGATATGTTGGATGAGTTCCTTGGTGGTCTGGATGGCAAGCCATCCTTTATTGCCGGGAATAACAAACTGATTTCTAAGCTGCGAGCATGCGCAAGACGTGCCAGTATGTATCAGACAACACTGGACAGCTGGGGAAATCAGGTAGAAAGTTATGCGGGAATCCCATTTGTGGATATGAAGACAAAGCCTGGAACAAATGACGAAGTTGTCCCAATTGCTGTAGATGGCACTACGTCCCTGTATGTGGCACGTCTGGCCGTGGATGGACTTCATGCGGTATCTTTTGCAGGAGTATCCCCGGTACAGACATGGCTTCCAGATTATTCTACAACCGGAGCAGTAAAGAAAGGCGAAGTAGAAATGAATGCGGCGATTGCCCTGAAAGCATCCAAGGCAGCAGGCGTGTTCAGAAAAATCAAGGTAAAGTAGGAGGCAGACATGAAGATCTATAGTCCAAATAAAAACTACACAGGTGTATCCGCTTCTGTTCCATTCTGCAATGGTGTAGGGGAAACAGAAGACCCACATCTCATTGAATGGTTCAAAGAACATGGATATGAGTTGGAGAAAACACCAAAAAAAGGAAAACAGGGTAAAAAGGAAGAGGCAGACGTAGCAGAACCTGTACTCATGGAAGCGTGAGGTGGTTATATGGCCTATGTACCTTATGCATCAGTGGGAACGTTTCAGAAAATGTATCCAAGTATAGAACTGGATGAAGATGAGATCCGGCAGAGATTGAAAACGGCATCCAGACATATTGATTCTCTGACCTATAACCGGCTGGTAGGCGGTGGAAAAGAGAGACTGACACCATGGCAGCAGGAGGTTCTGCAGGAAGTTACCTGTCAGCAGGCACAATTTGAGTATGAGAATGAGGACGAGATCAACATGATCCTGTCCTCATACAGTATCAATGGTGTGTCAGCGCAGTTTGGCAGCAGCTGGAATGTATTTGCCGATAAAGGGGTAGCAATGAAGCGGGATGTGTACGCTCTGCTGTCCCAGACAGGGCTGTGTTGCCGTTTAATGGGGTGAGACTATGAATATCCATGCTTAATACCAAAACGTCTCTGCAAGACGAATATCAGCTTGCAGATGGACCGTGAGGGACTGGACGAGCGGGGAGATCCGCTGGATCCGGTCATATATTTCGGAAAATGCAACTACCAGGATAAGGCAAAAACAGTCCTGACAACAGAAAAGAAACTGGTACAGATCACAGGAACGGCATTATTTCCGGGAGATATCTGCCCGGAGCTGCCGGTGATCTCCGGCGGAAGCGCAACAGTCTTTGGCGTGCAGAGACGGATCCTGGAAGCCAGAAAAGCCAGGAATGCGGATGGCACAGTGAATTACACGGAGGTGCTGCTGATATGATCAATGTAAGCTCTACAATAAAACTGAATCTTCCAAGAATCAGAAGACTGGAAGAATCCCAGGTAATTGCGCTGGAGCAAACAGCGGAGGCGTTGCACACCGAAGTGGTACAGGCACAGGTATTTCCGAGGGATACCGGTAATCTTCAGAATGAAAGCACATTTGTAGATGCATCGGAAAGACAAACGAGGAAAAGTATCGATCGTGTCCAGTACCCCATATGCCAGACGGATGTACTTCCATCCAGAATATCATTTCCAGACGGATGAGAACCCACATGCGAGAGGAAAATGGTACACAGACTGGCTGGCCGGAGGCAAGCATGCAGATTTCTGCATCAATGCCTACAAAGAAATTTACAGGAGGCTGACAGGAGTATGACTTTAGCAGATGTGCGGGATGTGATTGCATCCTGGAATATGGCAGAGCATGTGTACTATGGAAAAATGCCCGGGAAGATGGAAAAAGCCATAGGGGTATACAACAGCAAACATCAGTATGCGGGGCATGCAGCATTAGGCGGGGCACAGTACGAAAAGTATGGCCTCAAACATATCACCATACTGATTCACTGGAACAAAAGAAACAGTGATACGGAAAAGGCCGCATCAGAATTGTTTGAAAAGATCCGGGAAGTGCGGGATGCAGAGGTAAATGAAGAGAAGATCAAGTTCTTCATGCCGATGTATGAACCGCAGGATATCGGAACAGATGACGATGGAATCTGGGAAAGCGTGATAGAGGCGGCAGTAATATTTGAGAAGAAAGGAAGCGAATAAGATGGCAGGAAAAACAGGCGTATTTCCGGTACTTGATAATAAATTCAAGTCCGGAGCGAAAAAGGATGGCGCTACAGTAATTGCCGATATGGAAACGTTCAGCATTTCCTTTTCCAATGGTGTAGAGACCTGGACACCAATGGATCAGGAAGGATGGCAGCGGGCATTGATGACGGCAAAAGCGGTTACCATTACTCTGAACGGAAAAAGAAATATTGGAGATACCGGAAATGATTTTGTAGCTGGTAAGACCTGGAGCAACGGCAGAGATGCGGAAGGCTATTTCGAGTGGGAGATGCCAGACGGTACGGCTATTTCATGGGAAAATGCCGTGTACGATGTGAAAAACTGTGGAGGCGGTGATTCCACCAATGTAGGCGCATTGGAATTTGATGTGATCAGCAACGGCAAGCCGACCATTACACCGGCATTATAGTCAGAGAGGAAGATAAAGATGGCAAAGAAGATTGACATTACAGACAAACTGGATTTTTCAGAGAATCCAGTGTTGAAAATCAAAGATATTGAAGTAGAAGTAAAGGGGGATGCTGAGACTATGCTCCGCTTGATGGGAGTTTTGCAAACAACTCAGAAATGCAGGCAGTAGGCGAGGCATTGAACCTAATCTTTTCACCGGAAGATATGGAAAAGATTTGTAGCTTAGAATATAAAGGAAAGAAATTATCGGCAAAGTCACTTATGACGATTGTTCAGAAAGCAATGGAGCTGGTTATGGGAGAAGGCGAAGAGGGAGAGTGGTGACCCGTACTATGATCTGATAGATGATTTTGGACTTATCGTATCATCTTTTCAGTCACAGTACGGGATTCGTTTATCCAGGGAACTTCCGACAGGTATGAAGTGGGATGAATTCCGGGATCTTCTGGTAGGCATTGGCCCGGACACAGCACTGGGGAGAATCGTATCCATACGTGCAGAAGAGGATGAGGACATCCTGAAGAACTTTACCCAAGAACAGCACAGAATCCGTAATGAGTGGAAAAGAAAGCGGACCAGAATACTGGAAAAGATGACAGACCGAACTGCAATGGAAGCAGATCTGGCCGGGATCAAGGCAGCCTTCATGAGGATGGCAGGAATGGGAGGCGAATAGAGATTGAAAAAGTGAAAGTAAAGTGTCCATATTGCGGGCATGAACAGAAAGTACAGTACACTCCGGATGCAAAGTGCCGGGGTGTATTTTTAAAGTGTCAAGCGAGACACTGCAGAAAAGAATTTGAGATAAGAATAAACCAGGACAAGTAGTGCCATGTGCCGATGTCCTCGTGACAGAGGCAGGTGGTATATATGGATGATACAACATCAGTAGGCCAGATTGGTCTTGACCTGGTAGTGAATCATAGTTTATTCAAGGCCCAGATGGAGGGCATAACCAGAATTGCAAAAAAGACAGGGAAAATTCTGGCAGGTGCTTTTGCAGTAAAAAGTATAAAAGATTTCGGCACCAAGTGCCTGGAACTTGGCTCAGATCTTGCGGAAGTACAGAACGTTGTAGATGTGACCTTCCCGCACATGACGGCTCAGGTTGATAAATTCGCCCAGTCAGCAGCACAGAGCTTTGGACTTTCAGAAACCATGGCCAAGCAGTACACTGGTACGTTTGGCGCCATGGCAAAAGCGTTTGGATTTACGGAAAAAGAAGCCTATGATATGGGTTCTACCCTAACCGGTCTGGCTGGTGACGTAGCATCTTTCTATAATTTGAGCCAGGATGAAGCTTATACAAAGCTGAAATCAGTATTTACAGGTGAAACAGAAAGCCTGAAAGATCTTGGTGTGGTCATGACGCAGACGGCGTTGGATGCTTACGCGCTGGCAAATGGTTACGGGAAGACCACATCAGCCATGACAGAGGCGGAAAAGGTAGCGCTCCGGTATGCCTTTGTACAGGATCAGCTATCTGCAGCAACAGGAGACTTCGCGCGTACTTCAGGAAGCTGGGCGAATCAGGTACGTATCATGAAACTGCAGATGGAGTCATTTATGGCTACCATCGGACAGGGCTTAATTAATCTGTTTACACCGGCAATAAAAACAATCAATACACTGCTGGGAAAACTGGCAACACTGGCAAATGCTTTAAAAGTTTTACGGAGCTGATCACAGGACAGAAATCCAGTGGATCAAGCCAGATAGCTGCACCGGTTGCAGATTTGTCTAATACCGCAGAAGATGCAGAAAGTGGATTAAACAGTGCAGCAGGAGCAGCGGATAATCTTAGCAATTCTACCAAGAAAGCAGGAAATGCGGCACAGAAAGCTGCAAAGAAAATGAAATCCCTGATGGGATTCGATAAGATCAACCGTCTGGATGCACCGGCCGCTTCCACAAGTGACACTAGTTCTGGAAATACAGGGACTGGAAGCGGAGCCGGACAGCAGCTTGGTCAGAGCGTAGATTTTGGAAATCTGGCTCAGGGAGAAGACGTGATCGATAAGGTGGACAACAAGTTCACTAAAATGTTCGAGAACATTACCAGACTGGCACAGCCGGCAACAGATGCATTAAAGAGATTATGGAGCGACGGGCTGGCAAAGCTGGGAAATTTTTCAGCAAATGCACTGAAAGACTTCTATCAGAGTTTTCTGGTGCCAGTGGGAAAATGGGTACTGGGAAAAGGAATACCTGAGTTTGTCAATGCCCTGAATGATGGTCTGTCCAATGTTCATTATGAAGTGATCCAGAATGGCCTGCATAACCTGTGGCTGGTTCTGACACCGTTTGCTACCAATGTGGGAGAAGGGCTGCTGTGGTTCTGGAAGAATGTGCTTGTGCCTCTTGGAACCTGGACTGCTAATGAGGTTGTACCAAGGTTTTTGGACACACTAAGGATTGCAATAGAGGCATTCAACAATATCATTACTGCATTACAGCCATTATTCCAGTGGTTCTGGGACAGCGTATTACAGCCAATTGCAAATTGGGTGGCAGACAGCTTCCTTGGAGAATGGGATAATATTAACCAGAAATTGCAGGCATTTTCGGATTGGTGTGCAGAAAACCCAGGGATTATACAGTCTGTTACAACAGTTGCATTGTCATTTGCAGCTGCATGGGGAGTGGTTACAGCAGCAATGTCTGCATGGAATGTGATAGCCTTAATTACAAATACAGTGATAACAGGGCTTGGAGCAGCCATTGGTTTCCTGACGTCTCCAATAGGAATTGCAATAGTAGCTATTACAGCACTGATTGCAGGCGGCATTGCACTATATAAGAACTGGGATAAGATATCAGCCAAGTTAAAGAAGATCTGGGAAGGAATCCAGAAGTTTGCAGGAGAAATCTGGGGTGGGATCAAAGATACCATTAGCAAAGTTCATGATGCGATTGCGAATGCCTTATCTGTGGTATGGGAGAAGATCACATCCACATTGTCTACTGTGTGGAACAATCTAAAAAGCACTGTAGAATCGGTGTTCGGTTCAATCAGGGATAAGATATCAGAAGTATGGGCCACTATCAGCGAGACTGGAAAGAAGATCTGGGATGGAATACATGATACAATTTCCGGAATACTGAACAAGATTGCAGATACAGCATCTTCTGTAGGAAGCAGGATTAGCAATGCACTGGTAGGAGCGTTCCAGAATATTATCAAACTGATCAAAGTCCCGATCAATGGAACAATCGGATTGATTAATGGGTTGATAAAAGGTGTAGTAACCGGTATCAATTATGTACTGCAGGCATTCAACAAACTGCGGATCAGCATTCCGAGGTGGGTGCCTGGAATAGGCGGTAACACACTGGGATTTAACTTTGCTACGTTGAATGCACCACAGATCCCGAAACTGGCAGAAGGTGGATATGTGAAGCCAAACACACCACAGCTGGCCATGATCGGTGATAACCGTCATCAGGGAGAAGTGGTAGCACCAGAAAAGAAACTGAAGCAGATGGCAGCAGAAGCGGTAAGAGAAGCTGGAGGAACAGGAATCACGAAAGCGGATCTGGAACGTGTGATGAATAATGCGGTCATGAGGATTGTAGCAGCACTGACCGGCATGGGATTCTATCTGGATGGCGAACAGATGGCCAAGGTAACCCAGGCGGTAGAAAAGGCGATGGATATCAGATTCAATCCGGTATCGGTGGAATAGGAGCATATATGGCAAAGAAAATATTGTGGGCGGGGAGTACGGTACTTCCCGCCCCGACTTCATTGAGTATAAATGATGAAATTATCTGGACATCCGGTACCGGCAGAGGAGTGTCGGGAAAAATGATCGGAAACCCGGTGGCTGAGAAGAAAACACTGGGGATCAAGTGGGAATTTATCACAGAAACGGAGCTTGTTCTGATTAAGAAAAAGCTGATCAAAGGATATTTCCCACTTTCCTTCCATGATGATGGTGTAGATCTTACCATAGAATCCTACCGTGGCACTTTATCGAAAGAAGCGCTGGGAGCTATCGGGGATGGAAATTATTACTACAGGTCGGTATCTGTAGATGTGGTACAGAGGTGATGGAACATGATAACGACATCAAAGGAATACAAAGAAAAGGAAAACAGAATCTATCATGCAAAATTGAATATCCAGTTCGCAGACGGAACAGAAAAGGAACTGGATGAGAACAGCCTGTTTGGTCTGACCATCAACGATGACGTATCTTCAGCTGATGTGTTCAGCGTAGGGACCGCCATCATTAATGTGCTGACATTGAAACTGGATAATTCGGATGGATTCTTTGATGATAAAGAATTCTACGGAGCTGAAATATCGATAAAGATTGGATTGGAGCTGGACACAGGAACAGAATGGCTGCAGAAAGGAACATATATTGCAGATGCTGGAGATGATGTAAGTGATGTCATTACGGTAAAAGCATATGACTACATGCGGAACTTTGACAGGGACTATACCAAAAGTACACTGGGCTATCCGGCAACGCTGGGGGCAATTGTAAGGGATGCCTGCCATTGCTGTGGAGTGGGACTTGCAACAGCCTCATTTTCACATGATGACTTTGTGGTACAGAGCAAACCAGAGGCAAGTACATTCCGTGAGATGCTGGCCATGGTAGGACAGATAAGCGGTAACTGGTGCAGGATAAACCGGTTTGGCCAGATGGAGATAGCATTTTATGATATTTCCAGATATGAGCAGGATACAGGTGATTTTATAGAAATCAGTAATTACCTGAGTGGATCGGTATCCACAGAGGATGTGGTAATCACTGGGGTAAAAGTGACAGATGGGGATGAGACCTATCTGTCAGGCCAGGAGGGATACCTGATTGCTGTCGAGGACAATTCGCTGATCCAGGGATCCGGGGAGACTGTGGCCGGGTGGCTGGGAGAAAAACTGATCGGCTTGACATTTCGGAAAATATCGGTCAGTCATGAGCCGGATCCGGCCATAGAAGCCGGTGATCTGGCCAGGATCGTTGACCGAAAAGGAAATATGAGAAAGACACTGCTAAACAGTATCACTTATACCTTTGGAGGAACACAGCAGTCAAAAACATGTGCAGCCACACCGCTCAGAAATAGCGTGGAGAGGTTCACCAAGAGTACCAAGAATTATGTAAAATACCGGGAACTTCTGGATAATTACAAGTCTGGGTTTGACAGTGCAGTAGATGCGCTTGGAAAACGCCTGGATGGAGCCAGTGGATTGTTTGAGACTACAGAAAAACAGACGGATGGAAGCTATAAATATTTCCTGCATGATAAGCCACAGTTGAAAGATTCACTGGTGATCATGCAGATTACCAGTGAAGCATTGGCTATCAGTACGGATGGGGGCAAGACTTGGCCAACTGGAATTACCGTAGATGGGGAAGCAATTATTTCCATACTGAAAGCCAAAGGTATCAGTGCATCCTGGATCAATACAGGAGAGATGGTTATTCAGGATGAAAGTGGGAAGACCATTTTTAGTGCTAACAAAGATACAGGAACAGTATTAATCAGTGGGGACTGCATCCGAATTGGTGATCAGAATCTGGAAGAGGCATTAAAGGATACAAAAACACTGGTTATGCAGTTTGATTGTGAATATGCCACGGTAAATGTGGACAGCGAAGGAAATTATGATACATTTCCAGAAATTACGTTCCGGCCTACAGTGTATTTTGGAGCCATAGACGTAACTGCAGACTGTACCTTTACTGTGACAGCATCATCTTATGTAACTGGAAAGTGGAACAGCAGCTCCAGAGCCTATACGGTGGAGGGACTTCTGGCAGATTCAGCGTGGGTGGATGTAAAAGCAGTCTACGCAAAAAACTATATCGTTACGAAACGGTTCACAGTGGCCAAGCTTTATGCAGGCCAGAAAGGAGAAAGTGCAGAAAACTATTTTCTGGAAGTATCGAACGAGATTGTAGTTAAGAGTAAAAATGGAATGCTGGAGCCTAATGCGGTTGAGATTTCTGCTTATAGCAGAAAAGATGGGGCCAGAGAAACTTATGCCGGCTATTTCATGATCTATGAGGTATCAGAAGACGATGCAAAAGAAAAAATCTACGAATCCAGGACACCGGAAAGTGAGTTGAGATATCACCTGTACGATTTTCTGATGGCAGATACTACCTATCCAGCCATGGGAAAAGATAATGTGGTCATTTCTGGAGCCAGAAGCACCAAGATGATTAATATAGAATTGTATCTGGATCAGGAGAAGACCATATTACTGCAGACTAAAACCATTTCCTATGTACAGAAAATGGAAGAACTCACCGGAGAAGAGATGTTCAATATCCTCACCAACAATGGAGAAGTCCAGGGGCTGTATCGCATGAATGGCAAGATATATCTAAACGGTGAGTATATCAAATCCAAAACAGTAAAAGCAGATGCCATCAGTGTAGATGACCTGTATGCGATCGGAGCAACCATCGGTGGATGGTCCATCACGGAAGATGGCATTGTGAAAGATATTGACGATGCGGATGGGAATACATATCGGGTGAAACTGAGGCCACCTTACAAGGATAATCCGGCTGGAACATATATACTTTTCTGCGCAAAGAAAAAAGCGGGAGAAGAAACATGGAGCCAGACATTTAAACTGCGTGGCGATGGAACGGCATTTTTCGGTGAAACACAGATAAATACGTATATGTTACTGATGGGAAGTGTTGGAATCTGGAATAATTATTATAACGGAAAGTCTCAGATAAGAGTTGGTGGAAAAATGGCTGGTTCTCCCATTAATTATACAAGAGGGGAAAACGTAACAAGAATATATCCAGGAAGTATCTATGTAGAAGGTACAAAAAATAATGCAATAGGGGAGGCTTCTTTTACGATAGGAACCGGAGGAGATCCAGTTGATGTGCAGCCATTAACATCAAAAGATGGAATGTTAATCATAGATTGCACCAGAGGAGTGCAGATAGGTTCACATGGCAACTATACCAGTGATACAGGACTGACTTATCATCACCATGGACCGCATTATCTTATTGGAGGATTAGAAGCTGATACAATTAATGCACATGGCAGCAAAAGTAGAATCATAGATACATCTTATGGAGAAAGATTGCTATACTGCTATGAAATGCCTTCACCAATGTTTGGAGATATTGGCGAAGGAAAAACAGATGAAAATGGAGAATGCTATGTAGCTTTCGATCCAATTTTTGCTGAAACGATAGCAACGTTTCAAAAATATTATGTTTTTATCCAGGCAGAAAGCGGTACGATGCAAGTTACCAAAAAAGAAAATACAGGGTTTCTTGTATGTGGTACAGCTAATATGTCTTTTGACTGGGAAGTAAAGGCCAAACAAATAGATTATGGATATGAACGATTGGAAAAAAACAAGATTTCATCTGACATAGAATTTATTGATTATGAAACCGAAATGTCACAATTAATTGAAGATTATATAACTTCGAAGGAGAATATTTTGGAATGAAAAAACTTACAAGTTTTGCTCATTTAGTAACTGGAGAGGGAGATAGAATTGCGTTCACATATTCAGAAATTGATGAAGAGGGAAATCTTATCTCACAGAATAACAAAGGAAATTTTATTATTGTTGATTCAAAATTGAAAGAACACATTGATGAAATTTCCAAATATATCACAGAAAACAAGTTAAACTAGAGGGGAGAAAAAGAACATGGCAGTAAAATCGGCACAGGCTATTGTGAATGGCCAGACCATAGATCTTACATTGAACAGCTCCACTGGTAAGTGGGAAGCAGCAGCTACAGCACCAAGTAAGTCCAGTTATAACCAGAGCGGGCATTATTATGGTGTCACATTAAAAGCAACAGATGATGCCGGTAATGTAACCACTGTGGATGTGACAGATACCACATTGGGAGCGGCGTTGAAACTGATTGTTAAGGAAAAAGTTGCTCCTGTGATCACAATTACAAATCCAACATCCCAGGCGACATTGAAGAATAATCAGCCAACAATTGAATGGAAAGTGATGGATGCTGATTCTGGTGTGAATCCAGATACAATTGCTCTTACAATAGACTCAGGAAGTAAAATCACAGGATCCGAAATCAAGAAGACGGCTGTATCTGGAGGATATACATGCAGCTATACACCAACCAAAGCATTGACTGATGGATCCCACACGATTAAGTGTGATGCATCCGACTATGATGGTAATGCAGCGAGTCAGGTAAGCACGACATTCAAGATTGATACCACACCGCCATCACTGAGCGTAGATAACCCGATTGATGGATATGTAACGAATAAACAGACAATCACTGTATCTGGAGTAACAAATGATATCACATCATCCCCAGTAACGGTAACGATTAATGGAGAAGCTGCCACAGTTGCGTCCGATGGAAAATTCAGCAAGGATGTTGCGTTAAAAACTGTTGGTAATAATAGTATTACTATTATTACTAAAGACAGTGCAGGACAGACAACCACCATAACAAGAACGGTCAAGTATGATCCTAACCCGCCAAGGATCACAGATGCGTCCGTATCCCCGAATCCAGTCGATACCAATAAGACCTATATCATTTCTGTCACAATCGTAGATGACTGATGATTACAAGGGTGTATGGATCTTGCAATGAATTCAATATAGAATTCCAGAGGCGGGATGGATCAGATCAGGAGATCTGGGACGCAATCGTTCCGGCCTCTGAGGATGGCACATTTGTGGTAGAGATATATGTAGACAGCAGCAGCGGCATGGGAACTTATGCCGCTACTGTTATGTTTGTGATATCTGGTCACAAGCTGAAAGGAATACTTGTGCCGAGGGGATACGAGGGCGGAAGAGAGAATGTAGAGTTTGAATCATTGTTGGAGATAGATCAGCTTATGATAGAACTGTTTACCAGATGCTACGAGGGGCAGCAGGTATGTTAGAAAGGGGAAAGGTTAAATGGAAATCAGATATGTCGAGAAAGTGGATATGGATCTGGGAGAAAAGATCCGCTTCAGAAGTAAAGTAAAACCAGTGTGTGAAGCAGAAATTCCCTTTTCCATTACATCTGCAGAATATGAACTAATATTTATAGACGTAGACACAGAGCAGGAAATACTGGAAGACTCTGGAAAACTGAATATCAACAATCATACAATGGATGCATTGATAGAACCGACAAGATCCGGATCTTATTGCCTGCGGTACGTCTATCACATAGCAGACGAGATCTGGGTAGACAACTTCAGTATTAAAGTTAAGGGGTGAGCACATGGCAGAAGCAAATATTCGTATCGCAGGGGCAGTGCTCACTCCGAATCCAATCACTGTAGGAAAGAAATTCGTGATATCCGTAGAGATAATCAACAAAGACATATTGCTGGCAGCAAGTGCCAATGCAATATTGATTGGAACTGGGAACACGGCAATAAAAGTAAAGGAGAACAAATAAAATGGCAGATAATTACGTTGGAAAATTATTGACTGAGTTGACAGAAAAAACAACAGCAAAAGACACAGATCTGGTACCAGTAGCTGAAAAAACAGGGACACTGTTTCGCATGACATTGGCAAAACTGAAAGAAATATTTCTGGGAACAAAAGATATATCAGGAATCGGGGATGGGACAGTAAAAGGGGCAATAAGTGAGTTAAACACGAAGTTGACAAATGGATTTGCTGGTGGAGCAAGTTCTGGTACGACCAACATTAATATTGATTCATCAAATAGTAATTATCTTATTGTTGTTTGCACAGGTGATGATTTCAGTGTTTGTGTGGCATCAAGATATGCTGGAACAATAAAATTTTGCATCCTGAAAGATTACAGTGTTGTTACATATGCTCAATTGGATGGACGGATAATTGGAATAAATTGTAGTAGTGCGTATAACTACTCATTAACAAAATTATGTCACATGATTAGCTAATGCTTTAACCTTTTGGCAAATATCCTATTGTGAAATAAGAAGCCATTAGTGTCTTCCCGGCAGAATAAGAATCGCCAATGCACTCCAATATTATTTTAGATCCATTTTGGTTATTGCACGATAGTATATTTTTTTTTGCATCCCAAAATGGAAACGCAAATGTTGAATGTGAGCCATCATTATACGGCGTTTTTAATGTAACTGTTGCTTCAAGCCTACTTCCATCAACATATCTTAATGTGGTTTGCCCATAATTAATTAAGACATAATATCCGGTGTCGGTTGGAATTTTAATAGAAAGATCAAATGTTCCTAATCCTCCGTAAATAGGTAACTTCGTGTTTATTGGATTTTTTTGCAGAAAACACCTTCTAGCCTTACACTAGGATGGGAGGTGTTTTTATGGATATTAGAGAGCAAATAATACAAAATGTTATGGAGAAAATTAGAAATAAAGCATCACAGGAAGTGCAAGATGTAGTCCAGGATGCACTGGTATTGGAGTTAAATAATTATGAGGTGCAGGAACGATGTACAGAAATAGCTGTTCAGGATAATACACCAGAGAGAATGCTTCAGAAATATATAGCCACAAAGCGAATAGAAGGAATTGCAGAGAGCACATTGGAAAGGTATGCTGATCAAAATTTGAAATTATTACAATTTCTGCGAAAACCATTGGATGAGATTACGGCATATGATATCCGATTCTATTTGTCGTATAGGCGAGAAACTAAAAAAGTGTCAAATAGTACATTGGATGGAATACGAAGATGCTATAGTAGCTTTTTCGGATGGCTGGCAGCAGAAGGCGCTATACAGAAAAATCCATGTGCGGTTGTGGCACAGATCAAGTCACGAAAGCAGGTACGATTACCATTTTCAGCAGTAGATTTGGAGAAAATGAGAAAGTCTTGCAGAACGATACGGGATCTTGCACTTCTGGATTTTCTCTATAGTACAGGATGCCGTGTATCAGAGGTGGCCAGGATGGACATATCGGATGTGGACTTTGAGCGGATGGAGTGCAAGGTGCTAGGAAAGGGCAATAAAGAACGAATTGTATATCTTACACCAGTTGCAGCTATGAATTTACAAGAGTACCTCGATAGTAGAGAGGATAGTGGGGAACATCTTTTTGATGGATGGAAAGGAAGACGGATCAGTAAAAGTGGAATAGAAACATTGGTGAGAAAGATTGGAAAGAAATCGGGAGTAGAAAAAGCACATCCTCATAGATTTAGGCGAACTCTGGCCACTAATCTTATGGATAGAGGCATGAATATTCAGGATGTCGCAATGATACTTGGTCATGCAGATCTGAAGACTACACAGATATATTGTTATGTAGATCGTAATAATGTAAAAGCAGCATTTGGAAAATACGCAGCGTAATAAAGCCAAATAGTAAGGGGAAATATCGTAAAAAAATGCTCTGGGGAAATGCTCCGGAGATATTGTTATGCAATTCTGTAACAGTGGAGCGGATTGCGTAAAAAGTCCAATAAACACGAATTCTATTGGATATAATCAAATGGCATACGTTACATTTGCGCCATTCGGAGATAATTGGTGGATTAGCTCACCTGTTCCATGTTATACGGCAGATAAATTCAATATCAGACTTTCAGACAATATTAAAAATTCGACTTCAAATAATAAAAGTGAAATTTCACAAACCCTTTTTGAAGTCAGGAAATATAAAAATTACTTTTATATTCTGACAAATGATACAAGTGTAGCCGGTTATACGTTTGGAACAGTGCATCCTGGAATAGTATGGGAAGTTTATTTTTCTGTGATTAAATCCTAATTACTTCAATTTGTAACAATATACTATTGTATCAATGATAACAATTACTGGCCAATATTATGGACATACCAATCACCATGAAAATAACCGGTTGTTTTCAACCATTGAGATAAGTACTCAGATGTATATAGACGATGTAATTCCACAAAAGCAGTTCCATTGTCAGGGCTTCGCATCCACTTACATATATATGTCCAATCTTTAATTGGAAGTTCTTGAAAATTCATTATTGATAGTTCTCCATATTTATATCCGTTATTCATTTCATTAATGATGAATTGTGCTAATGTACTGTTTCCACTGTTTGACGGGTTGAAAATCATATCAGAATGCAAGATAGAATTCGTGTTTAAAAGAAATTTGAGAAATAATGACCTATGAGCACCACCCAGTGGCGCTCGCAGGTCATTATTTTTATGAAGGGAGACCAAGATGATTAGAGATAAACCATGATTCGAAGAAAGCAGAAAACAGAGAATTTGAAAAAGAAAGGACAAAAGGTATGTTAGCAAAACTTATTGAATTATTTATGCACAACAAGATTATCCAGCTGGTAGTAGCTGCAGTTATTTTTGACACCATCTTTGGTGTGATCCGGGCGGCAAAGGAAAGAAAGTTCAATTCCTGCTTTGGAATCGACGGCGCAATCCGCAAGATCTCTATGATTGTCAGCCTGTGTGGACTTTTGATTGTAGATTATCTCGTAAAAGTGAATTTGATCGGATTTGTGCCGGAGCAAATCCGAACGTGGATCGGAATTGATACTGTTGGTACATCTGAGTTCTTCGGATTGCTGTACATTGCGTATGAGATTGTCAGTATTCTGAAGAATATGTATTTATGTGGACTGCCGGTGAAGAAGGTATGGAGTGCGGTTCGGAAATTTCTAAGCAACTATACAGATGAACTTCCGGATTCGGATGAAATCCAGGAAACAGATACGATGGATGAAACGGCAACAGCAGAAACGAAAGTGTAAGCTATGAAGGGAGATGGCATTATGGTATGGATTGTGGCAGGAATACTGCTTATGATCGGAACGGGGGCGTTGTATAGAGAGTTCGGGAGATATATCAGTGATGTATCTCCAGATAATTTTGAAAGGACGGACGAAAAATGACAGTAATTAACAGACAGGCGGAAGTACGGGCATTCAATTACTTCCGGAAAATGGGAATGACACTGTATGGAGCGCTTGGAGCTATCGGAAATCTGGAAGCAGAGTCGGACGGTTTTTACACAAATAGAATGGAATATCTGCTGGTAAGTAGACTCAAATCAGATGGATATACATACACAGATGGAAGTTATACAGCAGCCATTGATAGCGGTGCGATTAATAAAGAAAAGTTCCTTCATCCAAGACCTGGATGCCAATATGGTTATGGCCTGGCTCAATGGACCAGCCCAGGAAGAAAAGAAATTCTGTGGAATTGGGCGAAAGAGAGAAATGTGTCTATTGCTGACGAAACGCTGCAGCTGGAATATTTGATCTGGGAATTGAAAAACAAATATCAGAGCGTATGGAAGATCCTTACTACAGCGACATCTGTCAGATCAGCATCAGATTACTTCCTGGTGCACTTTGAATCTCCGGCAAATACTGGAGAAGCAGTGCGAAAAGGCAGAGCAGACAGAGGTCAGAAATTCTATGAGTATCTGAAAGGCGAGAAAATGAAAAAAGGTAAATATGACAAATACATCAATAGTGAAACAAATCATTACATTTCGAACAGCGGATCAGACGAAAACAGCGGATATTCCGGCGGCAAAGCAGGAGATCAGACTGGAAGAGAGTGGCAGCTCAGATCCCGGTATAATAGCCATTGGAATTGCGTCCTGAGACATCCAAATGAAGAGGTTGGAATGAAATTGGCAGAGTTGGCGTGTGCTGCGGCTCTGAACGATCTGATCGGATATGACCAGAATCAGAGAGATACTTACTGGCAGCATCTGAAGGCGAGCAATTACGATCCTGCACAGATCACGATTGCATGTGAGGCGGATTGTTCTGCCGGAGTGATTGCAAATACAAGAGCTGTCGGATATCTACTTGGAATCGATGCGCTGAAAAATCTATCAGCGTCATATACCGGTAATATGCGAAGTGGCTTCAAAGCAGCAGGATTTCAGGTATTAACAGACAGTAAATATCTTACAGGAATAGACTATTTGCTTCCTGGTGACATTCTGCTGAATGATGCACATCATACAGCTACTAATGTGACAAAGGGAAAACTGGCAAAAGCTGGAAGCACACCGGTTGAAAATACCGATACATCAGCATCAACGAATGGAGGAAAATATATGTTCAGTGTAGGAACGGTGCAGAGTGGGACAACAGGAAATGATGTTAAATTATTACAGAGATTGTTAAAAAGTAATGGGTGCAAAGGAAAAGATGGACAGAATCTGACAATTGACGGATCCTGTGGTGAGAACACAGTCTATGCGATAAAACAGTATCAGAAAAAGAAAAAACTGGAAGTGGATGGATGTGCCGGCAATGCGACCTGGAAGAGCATTCTGCTTAGATAGTAGGAAAAACCTTATATAATAAGGAAGTTTCTTTATGTCCAACATCCATGTACAGATTCCTCTGTGCCAATATCTGTCAACAAACCACATACTCTTCGATCAGCCATGGTAAATCGCTGAGACAGGTATCGCATAGATGCACCGATCTCTCCGTCAGGTCCACCATACTGACTCATGATAAAGGTGGCAATTTTGGCATTAGGCGTAGTTATTTTTATCGGGTATTGCAGTCTCTTTTCATAGTTCCACATGAACAACATCCTCCTTTTCCCGTGATTTCCCATGGCCATGGCTGAAGAATCCAGTTCCAGACACCATCCTGAGCGACTTCTGCGTGATCGATGGTGAGCGGAGCAAATCTTCTGGAATAGATATCTACAGCGGTATTGCGCTGACGGATAAACTGATTCACATATTGAAGTGCATTACAGTCATATGGGTGCGTATCCAGATAAAGAAGCAGGTCATCCAGAGCAAAACTTATTTCGTTGATACAATTCATCAGCTGTGTCTGTGTCATGGATTCAAACGAACTATACTGATTCATGAACAGCCTCCTCTTCTTCCACAGAATGGTTTATCCAGTTCCGGGAAAATGGTTCCCCGGGATAAGCCTTCGTGGAAGTTATAGAGTTTATGAAAAGACTGCCATGGTACATAGGCCATTGCAATCGGGAAAGAAGCCTGTGGATCACTGCGGCATATCTGTGTGGATTTGGTGTTTCTACAGGTTGACTTCATATATCCTCCAAATGTTATTTCATTAATTATAGTATGAATAAAATCTGAGATGGTGAATACGGTGTTATCTGAAAAAAAGATAGAGTATTCTGATTGGGTGTGCTATGATGAAAACAGTTGACGTATGAGAGGTAGAAAAAGTGCAGAATACAGGATATAACAATACAACATTAAAACAGCAGAACCGTGGACTGATACTGAAGCTGATTGTCACCGGAGAATGTGAATCCAGAATTGAACTGGCAAAGCGAACCGGGTTATCGAAGATGGCAGTCACGAATATTATCAGTGAATTCATGGAACAGAATCTGGTGGAGGAAAAAGAATGTGTCCGTATTCAGGGAAAGGGACGGAATCCGATTAAGTTGTGTCTGTCCTCTAAGGCGCCTAAGATGATTGGCGTGCATATCTACCGGGGAGAGTGCAGTGTGATTCTCTGTGACTTTCAGCTTCATATTTTACAGCGTAGAAGTTTCCCAGTGACCGAAGAGAATCACGGGCAACTGCTGGAGCATCTTTTTCATAGAATTGATGAGATCCTGGACAGGATACCACGAACGGAGATCTGTGGGATTGGAATCGGAGCGTTAGGACCGGTGGATGTTGGAAAGGGAAGAATTTTGAATCCGCCCAATTTTTATGGAATGAAAAATATTGATATTGTATCTGTATTGAAAGCACGATATGAAATGCCGGTATTTTTCGACAGCCAGTATGATGGAGCTGCTCTGGCAGAAAAATTTTTTGGAAATGGAAGAGATGTGGAGGATTTTGTGTTTGTTGGTCTGGCAAATGGAATCGGATCTGGAATCATCTCTCAGGGAAATATATATCGGGATTACAGTGGATTTACCAGTGAACTGGGACATGTGAGTATTGACTGGAATGGAAGAGAATGCAGCTGTGGGCGAAAGGGATGTCTGGAAACCTATGTTTCCAGTCCGGTGATAGCCAGACAGCTATGCCAGATTACCGGATGGAAGAAAAGCTTTCGGGAGTTCTGCCAGATAGATATGTCAGAGTATGCAAAAGAAACAGACCGGGTGCTGGAAGATATGATGGAAAAACTGGCTTGTGGGATTGTGAATCTGACAAATTTGTTTAACCCACAGAAAGTCATTATAGGTCATGAAGGATATTGGATCCCAGACAGATATATCTGTCATCTGGAGGACTATATTAATGAGAAGAAACTTCTGGCGGATTATCATCAGATCCGAGTGGAAAAGTCTTATTTTGGAGAAGATGCGCATATCATTGGATGCGCCTGCAGTCTTTTGACAGAAATTTTTGCAGGTCGAATCGTATAAAAGGTATTGACAAATAGTAAAAGAGTGTTACTATGTAGATATAAATAGTAACTTTCTTTTACTATATAATAATTGGGGAGGGTTTTTAAATGAAAAGATCAAAAATTAATCAGAGTATCCGTGAAATGGAAGCTATGCTGAAAAAGTATCATGTATCGTTACCACCATTCTGCAACTGGACACCGGAAGAATGGGAACATAAGAATCATGAATATGATGAGATTCGTGATAACCAGCTGGGCTGGGATATTACTGATTGTGGTCTGGAGAATTTTGATAAGGTAGGATTTGCACTGATCACAATTCGAAATGGCAACCAGAAGCTGGAAAAATATAAAAAAGTATATGCAGAAAAGCTGATTTATCTGAAAGACGGACAGACATTCCCATCTCATTTTCACTGGATTAAAAGTGAAGATATTATCAACAGAGGTGGTGGAACTCTGTTGTTAAAAGTATATAACGATGATGGGAATGGTGGATATGCAGATACAGATGTACTTGTTAATTCTGATGGACGTTCTTATTATGTACCGGCTGGAACAGAAGTAGAGATCAAACCAGGTGAAAGTATTACTCTGTGGCCACATCAGTATCATAGCTTTGCTGTAGTACCGGGAAGTGGAGATATTCTGATTGGAGAAGTGTCCATGTGCAATGATGATACCACAGATAATCGTTTCCATGATGCAGTAGGACGTTTCCCGGCAATCGAAGAAGATGAGCCGCCATATCGTTTGCTGTGTAATGAATATCCGGCTGCAAAAGACGAATAAATAAGGAAAACGTAGATGCTCCTGTACAAAAAACTTGCATAAATATCGGTCTGATGATATTCTTATACAGGTAGACCAGAATGTGAAGTCTGATGTTTCAGCGACAGAAGACGAGTTCTGGCATCGCATCCGTAAAAGAGTAGAAACGGGTGTGACAGAAAAAGCATAAGGAGCAATACATGGCGAAAAAAAAGCGTAAGATAAAAGTAAATCTTCGTCAGAGTTCTCAGTATTATGATTACAATCTGCTGGTAAGTGTAATTTTGCTGACTTGTTTTGGTCTTATTATGCTGTACAGCTCCAGTGCATATTCCGCACAGATTAAATTCGGAAGTGATATGTATTATTTCAAGAAGCAGGCAGCGATCAGTGCAGGTTGTCTGATCATTGCGATTGTAGCTTCCAGAGTAGATTATCATGTTTATGCAATGTTTTCCGGATGGATTTATCTGATTGCAAATGTATTGTTGTTTCTTACAAAGTTCCTGGGAACTGAGCTGAACGGTGCAAAGCGATGGATTTACCTTGGTCCATTATCTTTTCAGCCGGCAGAGATGGCAAAAGTGGCAGTTATTTTATTCCTTCCGACCCTGATTGTGAAGATGGGAAAGAACATGAAATCCTGGCCGGCATTCTGGGTAGTGCTGTTATCAGGGGGACTGACATCGTTCCTGACCTTTGCGTTTACAGAAAATCTGAGTACAGCAATTATCATTGCAGGGATTACAGTTGGTCTTTTGTTTATTGTATTTCCAGATAGCAGACCATTTGCGATTGGAGTGATACTGATTGCACTGCTTGCAGCAGGCGTAGTATGGTATGTAAAGGGAAATCTGACAAGTGGAAGCAGTTTCCGTCTGAAGCGTATTCTGGTATGGCTGAACCCGGAGGCGAATTCCAGCCTGGGCGGATACCAGGTTATGCAGGGACTGTATGCGATCGGTTCCGGTGGCTTTTTTGGAAAGGGACTGGGAAACAGCCTTCAAAAGCTGGACTATGTGCCAGAAGCGCAGAATGATATGATTTTTACGATTATCTGTGAAGAATTGGGATTATTTGGAGCAATTATGCTGACGATCTTGTTTGCATTTATGTTGTACCGGCTATTCTTTGTTGCACAGAATGCACCGGATCTTTTAGGTTCATTGATAGCATCTGGTATCTTTATTCATATTGCATTGCAGGTAGTATTGAATATTGCAGTTGTTACCAATGCCATTCCTACGACAGGAATTACCCTGCCGTTCATCAGTTATGGAGGAACATCGATCATGTTTCTGATGGCGGAGATGGCACTGGCACTCAGTGTATCAAGACAGATCCGATTTAAGGATCAGGAAGCCTGATCAGCATAGTCTGTGACGATCAGTGCATCATAAGGAACACGGCTGGTCAGTTCACCGGCGGATTCCAGAATATCCTGGAGCGTGGAAAAATGATCCGGATCGAAAATCAAAGATGGCTTCCAGGTATCTTGTATAAGATAACGATTTACAATCGTGGTGATCGTTTCCAGGTCACTTTCAGAAAACTGAGGAGCAATGACAGAAGCAGTTTCTTCAGGGGTGTGGGTTAAGACATAATCCACACCCTTTTGTAATGCATTCGTGAATTTTTGTACTACATCAGAGTGTGCATCCAGGTAGCTGGATTTGCAGCAGTAAGAGGTGTATGGAACATAGCCGGAATCTATGCCAAGAGAGGCAACCACATATCCGACGCCTTCCTTTTCCAGTGCAGTTGCGGATGGTTCGAATTCAACAGTAAAGTCTCCGAGACCGCCTGTAAATGCGGCTCCGGTAGATCCAAAATCGATACTTTGGTCAATCGTCAGATCATTGACAGGATCGATCCCCTGTTCTTTTAAAATATATTCAAATACCATTTCAGGCATACCACCTTTACGTCCTCCAAGTACGGTTTGCCCTTTCAGATCTTCCCACTGAAAATCTGGCATAGCCTCTCGGGCAATCAGAAAATTACCGGCACGTTGTGTCAGCTGAGCAAAGTTCAGTACAGTATCGGTTACTCCTTCGTTGTAGGCGTAGATGGTAGACTCGCATCCCATCAGCCAATCTGGGCAGAATCAGAAAGAAGGGCTGCCATGACTTTATCGGCTCCAAAAGCCGTGGTGATGGTCACATCCAGCCCCTCATCGATGAAATATCCCTGTTCATATGCCACATACTGTGGGGCGTAGAAAATAGAATGGGCTACTTCACTTAAGGTAACTGGTTTCAGATCGCTGGTATTGGCTGCCTGAGCACTGATTGGTGTCAGAGAAGATAACAGCAGACTGGCAGAGAGAAAAAATACGGGAAAATGCTTTTTCATAAAGAAAAGAACTCCAAAAATATGATCAGATTACTATATGCAGAAATAAAAAAGTTGTGTAATAAATCAATATCTGTATCAGCGAAAGCAATATAGGAATCGCTTTTTGCAGGCGTCGATTTTATAATAGCAGGCAATGGACAGAAAAAACTTACGTTTGCTGGTGTGATTGAAAAAATTCCAGATTCTGCATCTGCGTAGAGAAGATTTTCACGGTCTGAGAAAAACAATGATTTTACATTTGAAGACAGGATTTCCCATGGGATTTCAGATGTCTGTCATGTGTATCGGAATACTGCTTCTCAGACATCCCATTGTGCAGATGTTTTTATCGAATCCATCGTCAGAGATCTACCACTATTCCGATCTGTTCCTGACGATAGAGGCTCCATTTTACTTTTTACTGGGGTTGCTGGCTGTTTATCGAACTTCCATTCAGAGTATGCAAAATGGAAGGGCACCATTTATGGCCTGCATGATCGAACTGGTGATGCGAATAGCTGCAACTGTGGGATTAGCCAGAATAATAGGATTTACGGCAGTTTGTATTGCAAGTCCCATGGCCTGGTTTGGAGCATGTGTGTTGCTGATACCGTGTTATTACCAGATGATGAAGAAGCTGCCATTTGCAGAGTAGAAAGTTTTGTGATATACTCAGATGCGATAAAATACGAAATAACACAGAAAGGAATGAAAGTACCATGTTAAGAAAAGAAGATACGACTTATATTCATAAAAATAAAGGTGTCTGTTCTTCAGCAGTGACCTTTGAAGTAGAAGATAACAAGTTGAAAAATGTGAATTTCATTGGCGGATGCAGTGGTAATACTGCTGGAATCGGACGCCTGGTAGAAGGAATGGATGTGGCAGATGTGATGCATCGTCTGGAAGGAACCAAGTGTGGTGTGCGTCCAACATCCTGTCCAGATCAGCTGGCACAGGCATTAAAGGAATATCTGGAGCAGGTGTAAATCAGATCACAGATTGCAAAATCCGTTTAGAAGAAACAGGAATCCCATACAGTGAGAAATCAGGTATGGGATTTCTGTGATATATCTACAAAAGCTGCCTTTCGGATTGTTTCGTACTTCGTACTCTCACATCTCCGTTTCACTCCGGTCGGTGCTAAACATGTGCCACCGGCACATAGCACCCTGTCCCACATTCGCATATCGTGAAGCTTACGCTCCACTTTCATGCTCATATTGGGGCGGGTCATTAAGCCGTAAAACCACTCTTGTGCAAGCACATCGTGGTTTCAGGCTTTTTGACCCTGGCAGCTTTCACATATTCACGCTTTAAAACAGGAAAGTGGTTGATTATCAGAATGATAATATGGTATACTGAACGATATGAGGAGTGAAAAAATGAGAGATGTTTTGGATATACATACCCACACACTAATAAGTGGGCATGCTTATAACACCATTATGGAGATGGCTCATGCAGCGTCAGAAAAGGGTCTGGAACTGCTGGGAATTACCGATCATGCACCGGAGATGCCAGGTGGACCGCACCGTTTTTATTTCGATAATCTGAAGGTGATGCCAAGAGAGATAGACGGGATGCCGCTGCTGTTCGGTACAGAAATAAATATTTGCGATTTTGAGGGGAGACTGGATCTGCCTGAGTCTACATTGCAGAAGCTGGATGTGGTGATCGCAAGTCTTCATATTCCATGTATCAAGCCAGGTAGCAGAGAAGAGAATACACAGGCTATCGTAGCAGCACTGAAGAATCCGTATGTGAATATTGTCGGACACCCGGATGATGGCAGATATCCGGTGGATATGGAGCAGATTGTGTATACTGCAAAGGAAGAACATAAGCTGTTGGAGTTGAACAATCATTCGTTGGATCCGTCGGGTACCAGACAGGGAGCCAGAGAAAACGATATACAGATGCTGAAGTATTGCGTGGAGTATCAACAGCCGATTATCATGGGCAGCGATGCACACTGTATCTGGGATATACGAAATCATGATCTGGCGATAGCTTTGATGGAAGAAATGAAGTTTCCAGAGGAACTGGTGGTGAACCGTTCTGTTGAGAAATTCTTGAAATATGTCAGAAAATAATGCCCGAAAAAGGCATATTGAATGTAAAGGGAGGATGTAGAACATGAGCAAGACCGTCCATACAGAGGCAGTGAAGCATCTATTTGAAGCTGTGTTACAACTGGAAAATGTAGAAGAATGTTATCAGTTTTTTGAGGATGTGTGTACCATCAATGAATTGTTATCTCTGTCCCAGCGCTTTGAGGTTGCAAAGATGCTGACGGAAAATAAGACCTATCTGGAGATCGCTGAACAGACAGGCGCATCCACTGCAACCATAAGCAGGGTCAACCGGTCACTGAATTATGGCAATGACGGATATCAGATGGTATTCAGTCGGATGGAAAAGAATCAATAATGGATTCAATCAGTTGTTTTTTCATATAGACGTCGAAGCTGAGCAGACAGATAAAGGAAAACATTGTGAGAAATTCACGGTCTTTTTCCTCTGCCTCAGCAAAAGACTGACTGGCAGTCTGATATTTTTCCATCAGATCTTTTTTTAAATATTCCACCTGTTCTTTTTCCATACCAAAGACTTCATTATAGAGATCTTCCACATTCAGCCCATCCTCTTTCTGGAAGTAACGATCTGCCAGAGGAGTGAGCAGAGCCTGAATGTCGGAGATGGACAAAAAACTCTTGAAGTAGTAAATAAAAATCAGCATCAAGACATGTTCTTTGGAATATTTCTTTTTATTTGGAGAAGGAAGCAGGTGATTTTTTGCGTAATTATTGATCATGGTCTTAGTCAGAACCTTGTCATCTGGATAACGCTTGGAAGATGCCATCTGAGAGTCCATGAAAGTAGTCACCTGATCCATGTATAATTCAATGTTGGGGATATCCGCAGTCTTGATATAATCAAGATCAGATATATGTTCAAGAATGCTTTTTAGTATATCATCTTTATCGAGTTTCATAATTTAACGCCTCCTGACTAGATTATACAGTTTTCAAAACTACGTGGCAAGTATTTTTTACTGGAAAGGAAAAAAATGAGCAATTATGATACCTTAAATGAATGCCAGAAGCAGGCGGTATTCCATACAGATGGACCACTTTTGCTGTTGGCAGGTGCAGGATCTGGAAAAACCAGAGTACTGACCCACAGAATTGCATATTTGATAGAAGAAAAAGAAGTAAATCCATGGAATATTCTGGCGATTACATTTACGAATAAAGCAGCAGGGGAGATGCGGGAACGTGTGGATCAGCTGGTAGGATACGGTTCTGATGGAGTGTGGGTGTCTACCTTTCATTCTATGTGTGTGCGGATTCTAAGAAGATTTGCCGATCGTCTGGGATATGGAACGAACTTCACGATTTATGACGGAGATGATCAGAAGACGGTGATGAAAGATATCTGCAAACGCCTGGAGATCGATACCAAGGTATACAAGGAAAAGATGTTTCTGTCGGCTATTTCTCATCAGAAAGATGAACTGATAGGACCGACAGAATATGAGACACAGGTATTTGGAGATTTCACGAAGCGGAAAATTTGTGATGTATATAAGGAATATCAGGCTGCTTTAAAACGAAATAATGCTATGGACTTTGATGATTTGATTGTGAAGACAGTAGAATTGTTCCGTACCTGCCCGGATGTGCTGGAATATTATCAGGATCGGTTCCGATATATCATGGTAGATGAATATCAGGATACCAACTCAGCACAGTTTAAGCTGGTCAGTATTCTGGCAGAAAAATACCGAAATCTTTGCGTGGTCGGTGATGACGATCAGTCAATTTACAAGTTCCGTGGTGCCAATATCGGAAATATTCTGAATTTCGAGAAGGACTTTGAGGATGCCACAGTGATCAAGCTGGAGCAGAATTATCGTTCCACACAGAACATTCTGGATGCAGCCAATGGTGTGATCAGTCATAATATTGGACGAAAGGAAAAAGCTCTGTGGACGGAAAATGAGCGAGGAGATCAGATCACAGTGCGTCAGTGTATGACTTCTTTTGAAGAAGCAGATTACGTGACAGAAGATATTCGCAGAAGAAAGAATAAGGGCGAATTTGATTACAAAGACTGTGCAATTCTGTATCGTACCAATGCTCAGTCCCGTCTGTTTGAGGAAAAGCTGCTGATGGCGAATATTCCATATAAGCTGGTGGGCGGCATCAATTTCTATGCGCGAAAAGAGATCAAGGATCTGCTGTGTTATCTGAAAACTGTAGACAATGCAAGGGATGATCTGGCAGTACGTCGTATTATCAACATCCCGAAAAGAGGCATCGGAGCAGCTTCACTGGCGAAAGTGCAGAACTATGCGGTAGACCGGGAGATCAGTTTTTATGCCGCACTGCAGGACGCAAAGAATATCGTTTCACTGGGTAGGGCAGCCGCAAAGATTGAACCATTTGTGACTTTTATTCAGACACTGCGCAGTCAGGCTGAATTCTATAGTGTTCATGAGCTGCTTCAGTCTATTATAGATATGACAGGATATGTGGCAGAACTTCAGGCTGAAGGAACAGATGAGGCCAAGGCCCGTATCGAAAATATTGATGAATTGATTTCCAAAATCGTGACTTATGAAGAATCTGCCAAAGAGCCTTCCTTGAGCGGATTTCTGGAAGAAGTGGCACTGGTAGCAGATTTGGATGAGCAGGAAGAGGATGCCAATCACGTGGTGTTGATGACCTTACACAGTGCCAAAGGGCTGGAGTTTCCGAACGTCTATCTGACAGGTCTGGAAGAAGGGGTATTCCCGGGATATGCCAGCATCAATGCCGATGATCCTGATGAACTGGAGGAAGAGAGACGTCTGTGTTATGTGGGAATTACCCGTGCCATGAAGCATCTGACTATTACCTGCGCAAAGCAGCGTATGATGCGTGGTGAGACACAGTACTATCCGATCTCCAGATTCTTAAGAGAGATCCCTATTCGTCTGGTACAGACAGGAGGCGAGTATGTGAAAGTGGAGCAACCGGTGAAAAAGAAGCCGGATCCACACAGCCCATATATGCAGGCCAGAAAAGCGTTTCAGACGAAAGCCTTTGATCCCGACCAGTTCAGGGTGAAAAAGGCAGACAGTCTGGACTATGGGGTAGGAGACCAGGTACGCCACATCAAGTTTGGTGTGGGAACAGTGGAGAATATCATCGATGGTGGCAAAGATTACGAGGTGACAGTGAATTTTGAAAAAGCTGGTGTAAAGAAAATGTTTGCAGCTTTTGCAAAACTCAAGAAAGTGTAAATTTTGGGTGGTAAAAACAGGACATTAGTGATATACTAGAGAAAATACGAATCATGAAAGAAAGGAAGAACCGATATGAATAGAATTGAGGATTTATTAGCATTAATGCAGAAAAAAGAAGAGGAAAAACATAAAAATGCGATTCTTTGGGTTCTGGCAGTAATCGGTGCTGTGACAGCAGTTGCAGGTATTGCATATGCCGTTTACAGATATTTAACTCCTGATTATCTGGAAGATTTCGAAGACGATTTTGAAGATGACTTTGATGATTATTTTGAAGACGAAGATCTGGAAGATGAGAAAGATGCAGAAGATGAGATCTTTGTAGACGAGACAGAAGGAAAGACAGAGGAATAATTCACAAGAGGAATAAGGCAGATGCCACATGGCACCTGCCTTTTATAAGTTAAAGTATGTACTTAGAAAAGAAGAGCAGGAGAAAGATAGATGAAAAAAGGACAGGTAGTAGAGGGTATTGTAAAAGAAATTCAGTTCCCAAATAAGGGAATGGTAGAAGTCGAAGGGGAAGAGTGGAAGGTGATTATCAAGAATGTCCTTCCAGGACAGAAGGTAAGAGCTTCTGTGAATAAGATTCGAAAAGGAAAGGCAGAAGGACGTCTCCTGGAAGTGCTGGAAAAGTCACAGGAAGAGATCGAAAGTGCATGTCCACATTTTCAGGACTGTGGTGGATGTACCTACCAGAATCTTCCATATGAGAAGCAGCTGGAGCTGAAGGCCAGCCAGGTGAAGGCACTTCTGGATCCGGTGTGTGAATCTTATGAATTTGAAGGAATCAAGGCAAGTCCATGTCAGTTTGGATACCGCAATAAGATGGAATTTTCCTTTGGAGACGAATATAAGGACGGACCACTGACTCTGGGAATGCATAAGCGTGGCAGCTTTTATGATATTGTGACAGTAAAAGATTGTCAGATCGTTGATGAAGACTTTCGTAAGATTCTGGAAGCAGTGCTGGAATTCTATCAGCAGCAGGGAGCAAAGTACTATCACAAGCTGAGTCACCAGGGGTATCTGCGTCATCTTCTGGTGAGAAAGGCAGTCAAGACCGAGGAAATTCTGATTGATCTGGTAACAACGACTCAGACAGAATTCTGTGGTGGGGAAGAAACTGATCAGCTGACAGAATTGTCTGCACTGCTTCAAAGCCTGAATCTGAAGGGAAAAATTGCAGGAATTCTTCATACTCAGAATGACAGTCTTGCAGATGTGGTTCAGAACGATCATACCGATATCCTTTCTGGTCAGGATTATTTTTTTGAGGAATTGCTTGGATTGAAATTCCGCATTTCACCGTTCTCTTTCTTCCAGACCAATTCGCTGGGGGCAGAAGTACTGTATGATACTGCAAGAAGTTATGTGGGAGAGACAAAAGATAAAACCATTTTTGATCTGTATTCTGGAACCGGAACCATTGCGCAAATGCTGGCACCGGTGGCAAAGCATGTGATCGGTATCGAGATCGTAGAAGAGGCTGTAGAGGCAGCAAAAGAAAATGCAAAATTAAATGGGCTGGATAATTGTACGTTCATTGCGGGAGATGTGTTAAAAGCCATTGATCTGGTAGAGGAAAAACCAGACTTCATCGTACTGGATCCACCGAGAGACGGTATTCATCCAAAGGCACTGGAAAAAATCATCCATTTCGGAGTAGAACAGATGGTGTACATCTCCTGCAAGCCAACTTCACTGGCCAGAGACCTGGAGATCTTGCAGGCATATGGGTATGTGCCGGAGAAGGTATGCTGTGTAGATATGTTTCCTGGAACGGTGCATGTGGAAACGGTAGTATTGATGTCAAGAAAAGATAAATAAGTGCCAGAAAGCGGCGTATTTCCGGGCTTTTTCGGAGGTTTGGATCTGAAATCAGACTTCTGGAAAAGCCTGGTTTTCTTATATGGAAACATATCCACTGCAAAATGTGTGTCAGGTTGTGACCTCGGATTAGATGTCACAATTTGAGACAGTGGATTAGATGTCAGGCATTTTGGGATGATTTTTGGAAAATGAAAACGGATGACAACTAATCCGGCAACTCGACCATTTTGGAGAGGGTGCAGGCAGTGGAATAGATGTGAGGAGGATTGAAAAGTGAGTAATTCGCAAATTACAATTTTTTATTCATGGCAGTCGGATTTACCTGGAAGCGAAACAAGAAACATCATACAAGACGCAATAAAGGATGCTGTAAAACTACTAAGGGATACAGTTGATATTGAAGCAGACCGAGATACCAAGGGTGAATATGGTTCACCGGATATAGCTCAGACAATTTTTTCTAAGATAGATGATTGTGATATTTTTATTGCAGATGTTAGTGCGGTATGTCAATACGAAACAACTGATAAAGATGGAAATAAAAAGGTAAAATATATGCCCAATCCTAACGTGATGCTTGAATTAGGATATGCTACTCATGTTGTTGGTTGGGAAAATGTGATTTGTGTATTAAATGCTGATTATGGTGCGCCGGAAGAGATGCCATTTGATATTGCAAGCCGAAGACTAACGCCTTTTTCAACAAAAGATGGTAAAAGTAAGGGAGAGATAAAACGGTATATAAAGGGAGTAATTCAGGATACAGTTGAAAACTTGTTAGAAAATGGGAAGCGTGTCAAAATAGGATTCTCTGACTTGCGCATGGGTTGCTTTGTTGAGGGGACTATCTCAAAATTTCTTTATCCGATTGAGATATCTAAATCGGTAGCTTTTGTTAAGCATAGAGAGCAAATAATAGAAGAATGTTTGCAACTGATAGAGCAAATCAAGAGTATAAAAATCACAGATCCATCTGAATTATTGAGTGAAGCTGAGGAAAAAAATACAAATGCGGAAAAGAATATTGAAGAAACTTCTATTATTAGAAAAGATGGTTCAGTATTAAACACCAATTAAAAATCCTTTAACACTAAACATTTTCAAATTACAGAGAGTGGTTATCAAAGACGATGACAAGAAATCAATAATAAATTTATGCAAAGATTATTTA
>QUMM01000017.1 GCA_003435055.1 Lachnospiraceae bacterium OF09-6 | reverse complement strand
TTTATGGTTTTAATTAAAAGCCACTGGGAAAGCCACTTGGGGAGGAGTTCTGCTCTTTAGAGCCAGAAAACTCCGTCCCCAAGTGGCTTTCCAGTGGCTTCATGCTACAATAAATGGCAGTTTTTCCTGTCCCAGTGCTATGGTGACAAGTCTTTGAAATCCTGCCTTTTCTCCATCAGTGTGAACGGCCAGTGGCGATGCAGTACGAATGACAGCCTTTTTACAGCGGTAAATATGTACTCCATCGAATTTGACGTGGTCTCCTCTGAAAGCAGTCGGGAGAAGACGTAAAATGCGAAGTTTTGACATCTTTTCCACCAGACACAGATCCAGATAATCATCACTCGGATCAGCTTCAGGGCAGAACTTAAACCCACCACCCTCATACTTCAGATTCATGGCAGCAATAAAAAATACATCGTCAAATTCAAATTGACGACGATCATCCAACACCATACTTACCGGAGTAGAATGAAGAAGGATGAGCTGTTTTAAAGCAATTCCAAGATAAGTAAGTTTGCCAAGACCAAAATGATTTAACAGCTTTTTGAAACTGGAATTTACAGCTTCATGGCAGACTGCTGCATCGAAACCAACGCCGCTGCTGACAATAAAATGATATGTTTTTTCTGGCGTATGAGTACATCCGACGGTGACTGGCAGGACTTTTTTGGGATGTAGAATTGTCTGAAGAGCAGCAGAAGGCTGATCTTCAGATCCAGGCCTGCAGCCAGATCGTTACCGGAACCGGATGGGATGTAGCCAAACTGGATCTGACTGTAGTTTGTCAGACCGCTGATAACTTCGTTTGCTGTACCATCTCCGCCCACCGCAACAATCGTGCATGGTGCGTGACGGGAGGAAATCATATGGGCCAGTTCCTCGCCCTGTTTTTTGCGGCTGGTGAAGAAAACATGATATGGCACATGCTCACTCCGCAGTAAATGTTCTACTGTCTGCCAGGTCTTCATTCCTTTCCCGGAACTGGAAGAAGGATTTACAATAAAATAATACATAACATAACCTCTCAAGAGCAGAATAAATGACATTCTGTTCCTTATCTGACATAATCTGACATTATCATAGTATATCCGACGGAAAAAGTAAATCTAAATACGTTGAATTCCATTGAAAATTATGGTATAAAAGAAGAAGTATGCGATTACATCGCGAGGAGATTAATTATCGGAGGCAGATTTATGGAAAAGGAAACAGTTTCCAAGAACTTTATTGAACAGATCATAGAGAATGATATTGCAGAAGGACATTGCCAGACAGTATGCACACGATTTCCACCGGAACCGAACGGATATCTGCATATCGGACATGCCAAGTCTATTTTATTAAATTATGGACTGGCCCAGAAGTATGGCGGCAAGTTTAATTTACGATTTGACGATACCAACCCGACAAAGGAAAAGATGGAATTCGTAGAGTCCATCAAGGCAGATGTGGCATGGCTGGGGGCAGACTGGGAAGATCGTCTGTTTTTTGCGTCAAATTATTTTGATCAGATGTACGAGGCAGCAGTAGCTTTGATCAAAAAAGGAAAAGCTTATGTCTGCGACCTGACGGCAGATCAGATTCGTGAGTACAGAGGAACACTGACAGAACCGGGAAAGAACAGTCCATACAGGGACAGAAGCGTGGAAGAGAACCTGCAGCTGTTTGAAGAGATGCGTGCTGGCAAGTATGCAGATGGAGAAAAGGTACTTCGTGCCAAGATCGACATGGCATCTCCGAACATCAATATGAGAGACCCGATTATTTATCGTGTGGCTCATATGACACATCACAACACAGGGGATAAGTGGTGCATTTATCCGATGTATGATTTTGCACATCCGATTGAAGATGCTATTGAGGGTGTGACTCATTCCATCTGTACGCTGGAGTTTGAAGATCATAGACCACTGTATGACTGGGTAGTACGCGAGGTGGGTTATGAGCATCCACCAAAACAGATTGAATTTGCCAAGTTGTACCTGACAAATGTAGTGACAGGAAAACGTTATATCAAAAAACTGGTAGAAGAGAAGATTGTAGACGGATGGGATGATCCTCGTCTGGTTTCCATTGCAGCACTGAAGAGACGTGGATTTACGCCAGAATCTATTAAGATGTTTGTGGAACTGTGCGGTGTATCCAAGGCACAGAGCTCTGTGGATTATGCAATGCTGGAGTATTGTATCCGTGAAGATCTGAAGCTGAAGAGACCACGTATGATGGCCGCTTTGCATCCTGTGAAGCTGGTGATCGATAACTATCCGGAAGATCAGATCGAATATCTGGATGTGGTAAACAATCTGGAAAATCCAGAACTGGGCTCCAGAAAAGTGCCGTTTGGTCGCGAACTGTATATTGACAGGGAAGACTTCATGGAAGTACCGCCAAAGAAATATTTCCGTCTGTTCCCGGATAATGAAGTACGTCTGATGAACGCTTACTTTGTAAAATGTGTAGGCTATGAGAAAGATGAAGAAGGCAATGTGACAGTGATTCACTGCACCTATGACCCGGCATCCAAGGGAGGTAACAGCCCGGATGGAAGAAAAGTAAAAGGAACGATTCACTGGGTAGCTGCTAAGACTGCTGTAAAAGCAGAGGTAAGACTGTACGAGAATATTATTGATGAAGAAAAAGGAGTATATAATGAGGATGGCTCCTTAAATCTCAATCCAGATTCTCTGACGATTTTGGAGGAATGCTATGTAGAACCTGCACTGGGCGAAGCAAAAGCATATGACAGTTTCCAGTTTGTGAGACAGGGATTTTTCTGCGTGGACTCCCATGATTCTACCACGGAACATCCAGTCTTTAACCGTATTGTATCCCTGAAGAGCTCTTTTAAGCTTCCGGCGAACAAATAATAAAAAAGAAAATGCCCTGTTCACCGAAGTGAACAGGGCATTTCGCTTGTTCAGTGTCAGTTGGAAACTATTCCAGTACATGGTTTAATCCTGGGAAATAATCGTTGCAACATGAGCGTCGGCAAGGGAATAGTAGATCGTTTTGCCATCCCGGCGCGCTTTTACCAGTTGCTTTTCCTTCAGAATGCGCAGCTGATGGGAAATCGCACTCTGTGTCATGGACAGACTGTCCGCAATATCACAGACACACAGCTCTCCATCAGAGAGTGTATATAAGATGCGGAGCCGGGTAGGATCACCGAAAACCTTAAATAAATCAGCCAATTGGTATAGATCATCGGTATCAATCTGTGGAACATGCAGATTCAGATGGTGGTGGTGTTCGCTGCAGACTTCCGTTTCAAAAAGTTGTTGTTTCATAGTACCCCCATGTCATTTGTTCAATCATTTTTTTCACTATAACACGCAGCAGTTTTTTTTTCAATAAAAATCCTGATTTAGACAAAACAGGTGAACAGGAGTATAAAATGTATTTTGACAGAATTACAGATTTCATCTTTCGGTCAGAAAAACCGGAGAAAGCAGATATGATCTTTATTCCGGGAAGCGGATATGGAGAATTAGCGCAGAAAGCAGCACAATTATATCAGGAAGGGTATGCAAAGAAAATAGTGGTATCTGGAAAATACAGCATTTTACAGTCACGATTTCAAGGAGCAGTTTCTCCTGCCAGATATCAAAATCTGTTATTTGAAACAGAAAGTGATTTCTTAAAACAGGTATTGTTGGACTGCCAGGTGAGGAGGGGGATATCATTCAGGAAAAACGTGCAGCCTTTACTTACGAGAATGCGCTCTATATTCGGATGTTACTGGAACAAATGGAAGAAACCATACCGGAGAAGATTTTGCTGGTATGCCAGGCATTTCATGGAGCAAGGGCTGGAATGTATTTTCAAAGTGTATTTCCAGATGCGAAGATCTTGGTATGTCCGGCAGAGACACAGGGAATCAACCGGGAAAACTGGTATCAACAGGAACACGGTATCCGTATCGTTTGTGGGGAAGTAGAACGGATTGGCACCCAGTTCCCGGATATGATACTGGGACGGGACCAGACGGAAAAAAGATGCAGAAAAAGCTGCCACAAAAGTGACAGCTTATAGAAAACTTAAAGATCAGTTCAGGTGCAGTACACAGGGCAAAATGACATGACGCAGAAAGCCAAGGATCAGAAGGTGCACAGGGTAGAACCAGTAAAAGAAATACTTCAGCTGCCGTCCACGTTCACCGTTATAGAACCAGATAGGAATGAAAGCGAGTGGGGCGACTGCTTCCCATGAAATCGTAATAGCGCCAAAGATAGCCTGAAGTTTGCGGTCCAGCCTGAGAGAATACAGAACAATGATCAAAAAGATTCCTTTATAATTGTAATCGGTATGCAAAAAGGCGGCCAGCCACAATCCACCCGCCGCTATGGCAATCTGCATGAGCAGGTTAAAATAATTCCCAAATCGGGTGATGGACTGGCGGTATTCAAATACAGACATTCCCATCATAACAAGCAATCCAATCAATAGAGTAAAATACACATTTTGGTGGGCATTGCGAATCAACTGATTGGAAAATGCATAATCAAAAGGAAGTTCGGAAATCAATGCAAATAAAAACATTCGAAATGCATATTTTTTTACGTTTCTTGTATGAAGAAAACCTTCTACCAGCAAAAAACAGAAAATGGGAAAAGCCAGACGACCGATATTACGCATATGCGGATAAATTATCTGACAAAAATCACCAAGCTGGCTCCCGTCAGGAGCTTATGACGCAGGGGACCTACAATAGAGGCCCCACAGTGGTCAATCAGCATGGTGATAATGGCAAGCATTTTCAGTGTACCGCCGGAAAAGGAAACAACCGGCTTACGCATTACTGTCACTTTCCTCCTCGATACGATCTGTATCTGTTTTAGATGTTTCTTCTGCTTCGGTATCTTCTTCATTCAGATCGATGTTCCCGTCTTCTTCTTCTGTTTCATAATAATCATCAGCATCTATATCATTGAATGTATTATTCTCGCCAAGGAAATCCAGCACTTTATCATACAACAGAGTATAACGCAGAGCATCTTCTCCGTTATCTTCTACAAAGGCATCTCTGGAATCGTATTCATACAATTCCCAGTTATCATCGATATAGCTGTTTAGCTCATCATCTGTAATCGTCAGCTTTTCCTTATCTGCGATAACGCAAACCACCATCTTTTCATGAATGGCACTGAGTACATCATCTTCAATATCATAGTCTTCGCCGACCAGATCTGTCCATTCGATACCAAGCTGCTCTGCAAAAGCCTGATTATCAGATTCAACCTGCGTCTTAGTGGTATCATACAGCTCCTGTGGGTAGCCATCAAAAGAGGCATTGTCAACGGCCTGGGTAAGAGCATCGGCACACGCTGTGTACTGTGCATCCTCATCATACTGTTCCTGAAGATCGGACTTTAAAGAGGCTTCAAATTCGGCAGTAGTATCAAATCCATAATTATCCTGAACATAAGAATCATTATACTCCGGAAGAGTGACCTCTGTAATTGAGTTGACAGTCACAGAAAAGACGGCTGTTTTTCCATCCAGTTCACCGTCATAATCTTCTGGAAAAGTAACTGTGATATCCTTTGTTTCCCCTGTCTTCATACCAACAATGCCGTCTTCAAAGTCAGAAAGAAAAGTACCAGAGCCAAGTTCCAGATCAAAGTCGGCATCAGAACCACCGTCAAATTCTGCGCCGTCAATCTTCCCGATATAATCAATATTAACAGTATCACCGTTCTGAGCTGCACGATCAGTGACCTCAGTATAGTCAGCATTGGCATACAGATCATTCTGGACTTCTTCCTGTACGTCATCATCTGTAACGGTTGTCTTGATCCGATCAATTGTCATACCGGTATAGTCACCCAGTGTGACATATTTTTCATAGGACTCAGAACTGTCATCTTTTCCGCAACCGGTCAGTGCAGAAGCAGTCAGAATAACAGCGAAGGAAAATAAATATTTTTTTTTCATAAATTTATCCTTTCTTTTGCAATTAGATAAACTTACTATATCATAAAATGATGGCGGATGTGTGAAAAATTGAAAATGAATTTGAAAATTAAAAAAATTATTGAGATTCCATAGAAAGCATGGTATACTAAATTAGCTAAAAATATAAGTTGGAGGAACAGTTTTATGAAACATATCAAAACATTAAATACACAGAGCCTGCAGAAAACACTGAAAAAAGGTGGTTGCGGTGAATGCCAGACATCCTGCCAGTCAGCATGTAAAACATCCTGTACAGTAGGAAATCAGAGCTGCGAAAACGCAAAATAGGAAAAGAAAATAGGTTTTACGAGATAAGCAGCGGATGTTTATTCGCTGCTTATTATCGGTTAGTGTATCTGTTCTGCACTTTCACAGTTGATGCGGAACAGTAATTAGCAACAATGAAAGGGGATAAATAGTGATACATCAGTATAAGAATAATGGATACAACATTGTGCTGGACACAAACAGTGGTGCAGTGCATGTGGTAGATGACCTGGTATATGATGTCATTGGACTTCTGGATCAGGGAAAAGACAGTGAATCCATTTGCCGGGAACTGAGTACTTCCTATTCTGATTCAGATGTGAAAGAGGCGATCAGCGAGTGCCATGAACTGGAAGAAGCAGGTCAGCTTTTCACAAAAGACATCTACAGAGATGCCATTATTGATTTCAAAGCACGTCAGACAGTTGTAAAGGCATTATGCCTTCATATTGCCCATGACTGTAATCTGGCCTGTAAGTACTGTTTTGCCGAAGAGGGAGAATATCATGGCAGAAGAGCACTCATGAGCTTTGAAGTTGGAAAAAAGGCACTGGATTTCCTGATTGCGAATTCTGGAAGCCGAAGGAATCTGGAAGTGGATTTTTTTGGTGGGGAACCACTGATGAACTGGCAGGTAGTAAAAGACCTGGTGAATTATGGACGAGAGCAGGAGAAGCTTCATGATAAGAAGTTCCGTTTTACTTTGACTACGAATGGAGTATTACTGAATGATGAAGTGATGGAGTTCTGCAATAAAGAGATGGCCAACGTGGTTCTGAGTATTGACGGAAGAAAAGAAATTCATGATCTGATGCGTCCGTTCCGCAAAGGAAAGGGAAGCTACGATCTGATCATTCCGAAGTTTCAGAAGTTTGCAGAGAGCCGGAACCAGGAAAAGTATTATGTGAGAGGTACCTTTACACGAAATAATCTGGACTTTTCCAAAGATGTCCTGCATCTGGCAGATCTGGGATTTAAACAGATCTCTGTAGAACCGGTAGTAGCGCAGGAATCAGAAGACTACAGTATCCGTGAGGAGGATATCCCACAGATCTGCGAAGAATATGACAAGCTGGCAAAAGAGATGATCAGGCGTGAAAAAGAAGGCAGAGGATTTAACTTCTTCCATTTCATGATTGACCTGACCGGGGGGCCATGTGTCTACAAGAGACTGTCCGGATGCGGATCAGGTACCGAATACCTGGCCGTGACGCCATGGGGGGATTTCTATCCGTGTCATCAGTTCGTAGGTCAGGAAGAATTCCTGATGGGTAATGTGGACGAAGGACTTAAGAGACTGGATATTCGTGATGAATTCAAGTGCTGCAACGTGTATGCCAAGGAAAAATGCCGTGACTGCTTTGCAAGATTTTACTGCAGCGGAGGCTGTGCAGCAAATTCATACAATTTCCATGGAAGTATCAATGATGCATACGATATCGGATGTAAGCTCCAGCAGAAGAGAATCGAATGTGCCATCATGATCAAGGCAGCTCTGGCTGATTCGGAAGAGTCATAGGAGATGTCTGTCTCTAAAAAATAGAAAAGAGGAAAAGAAGATGAATAAGAACAAATCAATCGCAGTGATCATTGGCACCATTGTTCTTACGATATTACTGGGCTTTACCACGATTGTCGGTTTCGGACCAACAGGTACCGGTGCTGCCCGGAATATCATCACCGGTCTGGATCTGTCCGGCGGTGTCAGCATTACATACCGTGCCATCAGTGATGGTACCCCTTCTGCCGAAGATATGAAGGATACCATATACAAGCTGCAGCAGCGTGTTGCCGGATACAGTACGGAAGCACAGGTTTATCAGGAAGGCGATGACCGTATCAACATTGAGATTCCAGGTGTGACGGATGCCAATAAGATTCTGGAAGAACTTGGTAAGCCAGGTTCCCTGACATTCCAGACAGAAGATGGAACTACGGTTCTGGAGGGAACCGATGTGCAGACAGCTCAGGCTGCAACCTCCGCAGACAGTCTTGGAAACTCACAGAACGTGGTAGAGCTTCAGTTGACAGACGAAGGAGCAAAGAAGTTCTCAGATGCTACAGAAGCTAACATCGGAAAACGTATTTATATCATCTATGATAATCAGGTAATCAGTGCACCGACTGTTCAGTCTCATATTACAGGCGGTACAGCACAGATCACCGGAATGGCAGACCGGGAAGAAGCAGAGAATCTGGCATCTTCCATCCGTATCGGTTCTCTGTCACTGGAACTGGAAGAACTTCGTTCCAACGTTGTAGGAGCACAGCTTGGATCAGCAGCCATCAGCACCAGTATTAAGGCAGGAGCAATCGGTCTGATCATCGTTATGATCTTCATGTGTATTGTATATCTGGTACCTGGTATCGTAGCCAGTGTATCTCTGCTGATTTATACCGGACTGATTCTGGTATGCTTAAATGCATTTGATCTGACACTGACGCTGTCTGGTATCGCAGGTATTATCCTTTCCATTGGTATGGCGGTAGATGCTAACGTTATCATCTATGCGCGCATCCGGGAAGAGATTGCAGATGGCAAGACAGTAAAAGTAGCTATTAAGATCGGTTTCCAGAAAGCATTATCTGCAATCCTGGATGGTAACATTACTACATTGATTGCAGCAGCGATTCTGGCATATAAGGGAACCGGAAGTGTACAGGGATTTGCGCAGACTCTTGCACTTGGTATTGTATTATCCATGTTCACAGCATTGGTAGTCTCCAGACTGATTGTGAATGCAGTCTATACACTGGGGATAAAAGATGCCAAATATTATGGAACTGCAAAAGAGAGAAAGGCCGTTGATTTCGTCGGAAAGAGAAAGATCTTCTTTATTGTTTCTATCGTAGTGATTCTTATTGGACCGGCAGGTATGCTGATGCATGAAAAAAATGACGGCAAGATTCTGAACTACAGTCTGGAGTTCATGGGCGGAACCTCTACCACAGTTACTTTCAATGAAGACTTCTCGATTGAAGAACTGGATGAAAAAGTATCACCAGTGGTACAGGAAGTAACAGGAGATGCCAACATTCAGATGCAGAAAGTAACCGGAGGCAATCAGGTCATCATCAAGACAAGAGAATTGTCTGTAGATGAAAGACAGGAACTGGAGCAGAAGCTGGTAGATGAATTTGGTGTAGATGCATCTACAATTTCAGAAGAAAGTATTTCTTCCACTGTCAGTGCAGAGATGAAATCTGATGCGATTGTAGCAGTGCTTATTGCAACCATCTGTATGTTGTTATACATCTGGTTCCGATTCAAAGATGTACGTTTTGCAACCAGTGCGGTCATTGCACTTCTTCATGATGTGCTGGTAGTGCTGATGTGCTACGTTGTACTGTGGATCAGTGTCGGTAATACCTTCATTGCCTGCATGCTTACTCTGGTAGGTTACTCTATCAATGCAACGATTGTTATCTTTGACCGTATCAGAGAGAATATGAAGATCATGAAAGGCAAGGATTATAAAGAGATTGTAAATGCCAGTATCACACAGACACTGACCAGAAGTATCTATACTTCTTTTACAACTTTTGTTATGATTGCAGTTCTGTTCATCATGGGCGTAAGCTCGATTCGTGAGTTTGCACTGCCTCTGATGGTAGGCGTACTTTGCGGTGGTTATTCATCTGTTTGTATTACAGGTCCACTGTGGTATGTGATGAAGACGAAGATCAAAGATAAAAAGAAGAAATAAGAATGAAACCAGCCCCGACAGCAATGCCGGGGCGTTTCTGATACATGGAAAATACAGAAGAAAAATAGTTGTAACTGTGAAGGTACTGAACAGATATAAATAGTTTTCATGCGCCAGAAGCGCCCTGACAGAGATAAAATTTCAGAAGAAAGTGAGACAAGATGAAAAAATGGGTTGTAACTGCCAAACGGGCAGACTTTAAAGCAATAGGAGAAAAATACCACATCGATCAGGTGACGGCCCGTCTGATCCGTAACCGGGACGTGGTAGGAGATGAGGCGATCCGAGAATACCTGTATGGTACGATTGACGATCTGCATGATCCAGAGCAGATGAAGGGAATCGTTGCGGCTTCGGAGCTGATTCTGCAAAAAATCCGGGAAAATGCCAGAATTCGCATTATCGGTGACTATGACATTGATGGTGTGACATCCACTTATATCTTATATACTGGTCTGAAAAAGTGCAAAGCGGCGGTAGATTATGAGATCCCGGACAGAATCCGTGACGGATATGGAATCAATCGCCAGTTGGTGCAGGCTGCCTGGGAGGATGGGATCGACACAATCCTCACCTGTGACAATGGAATCTCAGCATTGGAGCAGATCGCCTATGCGAAAGAACTGGGGATGACAGTGATCGTAACGGATCATCATGAACTGCGAACCAGGGAAGAAAATGGAGAAATTCATGTCCTGATTCCAGATGCAGAAGTGGTGGTGAATCCTCATCAGCCAGACTGTCCGTATCCATACAAGGAGTTGTGTGGCGGCGCAGTTGCTTACAAGCTGGTGCAGGAACTATACCGGATGGCAGGATTCCCGGCTCAGGAGATCGAGGAGCTGATTGAATATGCAGCCATTGCCACGGTGGGAGATGTGATGAAGCTTACCGGAGAGAACCGGATACTGGTAAAAGAAGGATTAAAAAGACTGAATCAGACACAAAATATCGGCCTGAAGGCGCTGATTCGAGCTAACGGATTGGATGGGAAAGAGATCAATTCTTATCATATCGGTTTTGTACTGGGGCCGTGCATCAATGCCAGTGGACGACTGACTACAGCAAAAAAAGCACTGGAACTGTTGTTATGCAGAGATACGCAGAGAGCAGATGTACTGGCGGAAGAATTGCTGATGCTGAATTCAGAGCGAAAAGAGCTGACCAGAAAGGGCTATGAAGAAGCAGTGGAGCAGATTGAGTCCACATCGCTGAAAGAAGATAAAGTGCTGATCGTCTATCTGCCGGACTGCCATGAGAGTATTGCGGGGATCATTGCCGGCAGAATCCGGGAACGGTATTATCGCCCGGTATTTGTCCTTACCAATGGAGAAAAGTCGGTCAAAGGCTCTGGAAGATCCATCGAAGGCTATTCTATGTTCGAAGAGATGCAGAAATGCGATGAACTGTTTCTGAATTATGGTGGACATCCTATGGCTGCAGGATGTTCTCTGGAAAAAGAAAATATACAGCCACTGAAAGAGCAGCTGAACAGAAATGCAAATCTGACAGAGGAAGATCTGATGGAAAAAGTCTGTATTGATGTACCGATGCCGATCGGATATATTACAGAGCATCTGATTGAAGAATTGAATGTATTGGAGCCTTTTGGAACGGCAAATAAGAAGCCGGTGTTTGCAGAAAAAGATGTTCAGATTCTGGGAGCACGGATCCTGGGACAGAACCGGAATGTGGTGAAAATGCAGGTGGCAGATTCTTCCGGAACAGTGATGGATGCACTGTATTTTGGAGATGTAGAAGTATTTCGCGCTTATCTGGAGAAAAAGTACGGCGATACAGAGGTTGAGAAGCTGTTCCAGAACCGGAAGACCGGGATTACACTTTCTGTGATTTACTATCCAACAGTGAATGAATTCAGGGGACAAAGAACCATTCAGATCGTCATATCGGATTATCAGTAGGACAAACCTGTGGAATGCTTGACAAACCACAGGGAAAAGCATAGAATGAAAAAAGCGAAAATTTACAGGAAACTGTATGAAATATAGGAGGAAAAAGGAATGGCTGTACCATACAATCACAGAGCCATCGAACAGAAGTGGCAGAAGATCTGGGATGAGGAAAAGGCATTTGCAGCGACAAATGACTACACAAAACCAAAATATTATGCCTTGGTTGAATTCCCATATCCATCAGGACAGGGACTTCACGTAGGACATCCAAGACCATATACCGCACTGGATATTGTGGCAAGAAAAAGAAGAATGCAGGGGTATAATGTGCTTTATCCAATGGGATGGGATGCATTTGGTCTTCCTACAGAGAATTATGCCATCAAGAACAAGATTCATCCGAAGATTGTTACGGCAAATAATGTAAAGAGATTCAAGGAACAGCTCCATTCTCTGGGTTATTCCTTTGACTGGGATCGTGAGATCAATACCACAGATCCAGAGTATTATAAATGGACACAGTGGATTTTCCTGAAGCTGTTTAAAGCCGGACTGGCTTACAAGAGCGAGATGCCGATTAACTGGTGTACTTCTTGTAAAGTAGGTCTGGCAAATGAAGAAGTGGTAAACGGTGTCTGCGAGCGATGTGGCGCACCGGTTGTACGTAAAGTAAAGAGCCAGTGGATGCTGAAGATTACTGAATATGCGGACAAACTTCTGGAAGGTCTGGACCATGTGGATTACATCGAACGAGTGAAAGTATCTCAGAAGAACTGGATCGGTAAAAGCCAGGGCGCAGAGGTAGACTTTGCCATTTCAGGAAAAGATGACTATCTGACGGTCTATACTACAAGACCAGATACTTTATTTGGAGCAACTTATATGGTAGTATCTCCGGAACATCCAATGCTGGAAAAGTATCAGGCAGATATACAGAATCTGGATGCTATTCATGCATATCAGGAACAGGCTGCCAGAAAGTCTGATTTTGAACGTTCTGAGCTTGCCAAAGATAAGACTGGTGTGGTAATTGAAGGTCTGAAGGCTGTGAATCCGGTTAATGGCAAAGAGATCCCGATCTGGGTGTCTGATTATGTCCTGATGAGCTATGGAACAGGTGCTATTATGGCAGTACCAGCTCATGATACCCGTGACTGGGAATTTGCAAAGAAATTTGACCTTCCAATTATTGAAGTAGTAGCAGGTGGAGAGAATGTGCAGGAAGAAGCGTTTACAGATGTTGCTACCGGTAAGCTGATCAATTCTGATTTCTTAAATGGAATGGAAGTGGCAGACGCCAAAAAGAAAATGATCGAATATCTGGAAGAGAAACACATTGGCCGTGGAAAGACCAACTTTAAGTTAAGAGACTGGGTATTCTCCCGTCAGCGTTACTGGGGAGAACCGATTCCGATTGTACATTGTGATAAATGCGGATATGTTCCGCTTCCAGAAAGTGAACTGCCTCTGGAACTGCCGGATGTAGAGAGCTATATGCCAACAGACAATGGAGAATCCCCTCTGGCAGCTATGAAGGATTGGGTAAACACTACCTGCCCTTGCTGTGGAGGACCTGCACAGAGAGAGACTGATACCATGCCTCAGTGGGCTGGTTCATCCTGGTATTTCCTGCGTTATACGGATCCGAAGAATACAGAAGCTCTGGCAAGTCCGGAAGCATTAAAATACTGGCTGCCAGTTGACTGGTATAATGGTGGTATGGAGCATACAACCCTGCATCTTCTGTACTCCAGATTCTGGCACAGATTCCTGTATGATCAGGGTGTAGTACCGACTCCGGAACCATATCAGAAGCGTACTTCTCATGGTATGATCCTTGGAGAGAACGGCGAGAAGATGTCCAAGTCCAGAGGAAATGTAGTAAATCCAGATGATATCGTGATGGATTACGGAGCAGATACCTTAAGAACCTATGAGATGTTCATCGGAGCATTTGACTTAAGTGCTTCCTGGTCAGAAAATGGTGTGAAAGGCTGCCGCAGATTCCTGGAGAGAGTATGGAAGCTTCAGGATGTCCTGACAGAAGGAGATACCTACAGAAGCAACTATGAGACCAAGATGCATCAGACGATCAAGAAAGTCAGCAATGACTTCGAGAATCTGAAGTACAATACGGCAATTGCCGCACTGATGGCTCTTCTGAATGATTTTGCCAAGGATGGCATCAATCATGCAGAGTACAAGACATTCCTGACACTGCTGAATCCGGTGGCTCCTCATATCACAGAAGAGATCTGGCAGGCCTGCGGATTTGAAGGACATCTGTATCAGCAGAAGTGGCCGGAATATGATGAAGCCAAAACTGTTGAGAATACCATAGAACTTCCGGTTCAGATCAATGGTAAGACCAAAGCAGTTGTAAAGCTGCCGCTGGATGTAGATAAAGAGACAGCCATCGCAGCAGGAAAAGAAGCCATTGCAGATAAACTGACTGGCACCATTGTAAAAGAGATCTATGTACCGAAGAAGATTATTAACATTGTACAGAAGTAACTATTCAGAACCCACTGTCCCGCGAGGTGTTTTGGCATGAAAATGCCAAAATCCCGAGACAGGCAAGGCAAAATCCCATCGCCGTAGGCGATTTTCAATGGATTTTGACTCGTAACTGTGAAGGTACTGAACAGTTACGTACAGAAACAATGAAAAGAACCCTGGAGTTTCAAAAAAGAAATTCCGGGTTTTTTTGTGAGAAGAATTGACAGCAAAATTAGAGAAAAGTTATAATAAAACAAACTTTCTCACAGGTTGTGCCGAAATTCATGCTCAGAAAATGTCTGAGCCGGAACTGGTAATTGGAGGGAGCGTTTATGCTCCATAAGAATGCCCGATTACCAGTGTCATAGAAGAAAATAAAACATCAGATAATCTGGGGATGATTAAGCTTCAGAAAAATGGCCATATCTGGTATGGAAAACATGATGTTTATAAACCTACTACCTGTATGTGTTTTACAGATCAGACCGGACGATGTCTGAATTCTTGGGACAGTTCGGAATATGAGGCGGTGTATATCTGATTTTTTGCCTTGTTTTTTTGCTGGTTCTCCAATATCGCAGGAAAGCAAAGCTGCAGCAGCTGCTAAAAATGATAAGCAGATATCAGAAACACAAAAGCCTTAACAAGTGAAAGTTTTTTTGATATACTGAACAGGAAAGTGATATACATATTGCATATTTTTCAGAAAGATGAGGATAATTCTCATGGCATTAGACGGACTGGTGATTGCCGGGATGGTACAGGAACTGAATGCCTGTATTCTGGGCGGCAGAATTAATAAAATTGCGCAGCCGGAAGCGGATGAGCTGATGCTTACGATCAAAAGCGACAGACGTCAGCAGTACCGGCTGCTGATCTCTGCGGGAGCCAGTCTCCCGCTGATCTATTTTACAGAACAGAATAAGACAGCACCCCTGACAGCACCGAATTTTTGCATGCTTTTGCGTAAGCATATCGGAGGCGGAAAGTTTACCAGAATCTGGCAGCCGGGGATGGAACGTATTATTAATTTTGAAATTGAGCATTTAAATGAGCTGGGAGATATCTGTCATAAGACTCTGGTTGTGGAGATCATGGGAAAGCATTCGAACATTATTTTCTGCAGCGAAGAGGGGATGATCATTGACAGTATCAAACATATTTCCTCCCAGGTCAGTTCTGTCCGGGAGGTGCTTCCTGGACGCACTTATTTTATTCCGGAGACTCAGGAAAAATTAAATCCTCTGGATTATGAAAGCAGGGATTTTATTGCGGCAATCTCATCCAAACCGATGCCGCTGGCGAAAAGTATTTATTCTTCCATGACAGGAATCAGCCCATTGATTGCGGAAGAGATCTGTCATCGGGCTTCTCTGGACTCTGGCAGAAGCGCAAACAGCTTCTCAGAAACGGAACTGATTCATCTGGAGCATCAGTTTGATCTGGTGGTAGATACGGTGAAATCAGGTCAGCTGACACCGAACATTGTATATGAGGAGCAGGTTCCGGTGGATTTCAGCGTGGTGCCACTTACCCAGTATGGTGATTTCCGGGAAGAAAAGTTCGATACGGTATCTGGTATGCTGGAACATTTTTATGCGACACGAAATGTGATTACCCGTATTCGTCAGAGATCTTCAGATCTGCGCAGGGTTGTCCAGACGGCGCTGGACCGCAATCGGAAAAAGTATGATTTGCAGCAGAAGCAGTTGAAGGATACTGAGAAGAGAGAAAAGTTCCGGGTTTATGGGGAACTGATCAATACTTATGGATACAATCTGGAAGAGGGCGCAAAAAAGCTGACCTGTCTGAACTATTATGAAAACAAAGAGATTACCATCCTCTGGATGAGACAATGACTGCTCAGGAAAACGCACAGCATTATTTTGAAAAGTATAATAAATTAAAAAGAACCTATGAGGCATCTGTCAAGCTGATTGAGGAAACAAGATCAGAGATAGAGCATCTGGAATCCATCAGTACGGCACTGGATATTGCACGTTCAGAAGAGGATTTGGTGCAGATCAAGGAAGAACTGATTGAGTATGGATATATCAGGCGTCATTATACAGGTAAAAAAGTAAAGATTACTTCCAAACCGTTTCACTATATTTCATCTGATGGCTATCATATGTATGTGGGCAAGAACAATTTCCAGAATGAAGAACTTACCTTTAAGGTAGCTGCGGGAAATGACTGGTGGTTCCATGCCAAGGGCTGTCCGGGATCCCATGTGATTGTGAAGACCAATGGAGAGGAACTGCCAGATCGGACCTTTGAAGAAGCAGCAAGACTGGCGGCCTATTACTCTAAGAACAGAGGCGCAGAAAAAGCGGAAATCGATTATATAGAACGGAAGTTTGTCAAAAAGGTTGCCGGAGCCAGACCAGGATTTGTCATATATCATACCAACTATTCTATGCTGGTACCTACGGATATTACCGATATTAAGGAAGCAGCAAAATAAGAACAAATCCAATTGACGCTTACTGGAAATTGATTTATAATAACTTAACGTGGCTATTTAGGCCACAAAATAAAAAGGATGAGTAGATATCATGATAAAAAGTATGACTGGTTTCGGCAGAGCTGAAAATCTGCAGGGAAACCGCAAGTTTACAGTGGAAATGAAAGCTGTGAATCACAGATATTTTGATGTCAGTATTAAGATGCCAAAGAAGCTGAGCTTTTTTGAATCAGCGATTCGTACTCTGCTGAAGAGATATATGCAGAGAGGCAAGGTAGATGTTTTCATTACTTATGAGGATTTCACGGAAGAGAACGTATCTCTGAAGTACAATGAAGCCATTGCTGCACAGTACCTGAAGTACTACCGCCAGATGGCAGATACGTTTGGTTTGCGGGATGATATCAGTGTATCTGTGTTGGGACGCTGCCCGGAAGTCTTTACCATGGAAGAACAGACTGTAGATGAAAAAGAGATCTGGGCTGTCCTGGAAGTGGCATTGAAGCAGGCCTGTGAGCAGTTTGTAGAGAGCAGAATAACAGAAGGTGAGCGTTTAAAAGAAGATCTGTTTGATAAGCTGGATGGTATGATCAGGGACGTAGATGCCATTGAAGACCGATATCCGCAGATTATGACAGAATACCGGGAGAAGCTGACACTTAAGGTGGAAGAACTGCTGGGGGATGCGCAGATGGAAGAAGGCAGGATTGCGGCGGAAGTCATTTTATTTGCAGATAAGATCTGCACAGACGAAGAGACAGTGCGTCTTCGCAGCCATATCGAGAGTATGCGAGAAGAACTGTTAAGTGGTGGAAGCGTAGGAAGAAAGCTGGATTTCCTTGCCCAGGAGATGAACAGAGAAGCGAATACGATTCTTTCTAAGGCGAATGATCTGGAGACATCCAACCGGGCCATTAATCTGAAAACCGAGATTGAAAAAGTCCGGGAACAGATACAAAACATCGAATAGGAGAAAGTTTTTTGGCGAGATTAATGAATATCGGGTTTGGAAATGTGGTAAATACTGCTAAGATTGTGGCGGTAGTCAGCCGGATGCTGCACCGGTAAAGCGTATGGTGCAGAATGCCAAACAGATTGGAAAAGTAATAGACGCAACACAGGGAAGAAGAACAAAATCTGTGATTATTACAGAAGAAGATCACATTATTTTGTCTGCGCTGCAGCCAGAGACACTGGTAAAGAGATTTCATTTTAATGCAGATGAGCTGAAGGGAGAGACAGATGAATTGTAGATCAAAAGGTATTTTGCTGGTAATTTCAGGATTTGCCGGTACCGGAAAGGGTACCCTGGTGCAGGAACTGCTAAAAAGATATGATAATTATGCGTTATCGGTATCTGCAACCACACGAGATCCCAGACCAGGGGAAGAAGATGGTGTTCATTATTTCTTTAAAACAAAAGAAGAATTTGAGCAGATGATTCAGGAGAAAAAACTGATCGAGTACGCCTGCTATGTGGGTAATTATTATGGTACGCCGAAGGAATATGTACAGGAACAGCTGGAAAACGGAAAAGATGTGATCCTTGAGATCGAGATTCAGGGGGCGCTGAAGATTAAAGAGCAGTTCCCGGAGACATTGCTACTCTTTATGGTTCCGCCAAGTGCTCAGGTGCTGGAAGACCGGCTCAGAGGAAGAGGAACAGAAACAGAAGAAGTGGTGCAAAAAAGGCTTCGCCGTGCAGTAGAGGAAGCAGAATTCATTGAAAAATATGATTATCTGATTGTCAATGATGACCTGGATACCTGCATTCATGAGGCACATGAGATTATTCAGAGCCAGCATCATCGCGTAGATCAGAGAACAGAATTCCTGTCAGATCTGAAACAGCAGTTAAAAAGATTTTTATAAATAAATAGAAGGATAATATTGAGGAGGAAAAATTTATGTTACACCCATCTTACACAGAATTAATTAAAGTTGTAAACAGCGAGGTAGAGGACGGAGATACTCCTGTAGTAAACAGCCGGTATTCCATCGTTCTTGCAACTGCCAAGAGAGCACGTCAGATTATTGATGGAAAAGAACCGATGTCTATGCCGAAGATTCACAAACCACTGAGTATCGCAGTAGATGAATTGAATAAGGGGCTGTTGAAGATTATGCCGGAATCTGCAGAAGAAGAGGCAGAAGCAGCAGAGATTAACCTGACAGATGAGCTGCAGGAAGAACCAGTGGTTCTTGAGACGGTTGCAGAGGAAGCAGAAGAAGAGTAAAAGGATTCTGCGCAGGAGGAAAAAGAATGGAAAATGGCAGAGAAGTGAAGAAAAGTTTCTGTCTGCTTTCGGTTGCTTACATTGTGATGGGACTGGTACTGGTGATCTGGCCGGATATATCCGTGCATACCTTCTGCTTTGTATTTGGAATAGGTATGATCATCTTTGGCGGTGCACATATGATTCTGTATTTCACAAAGGATCGTTTTATGAATGTGATGCAGCCAGATCTGGTCATAGGAGTGGTGTGTATCTCTACAGGTTGTTATATTCTGCTTAAAATGGAATATATGCTGGAGATCATACCTTTTGCCATGGGAATCGTTGCGCTGCTTGGAGGTATTGTAAAGATACAAAGTGCCATGGATCTGAAAAAGCTGGGAGCTGTCAGGTGGTATATTATGTTGGTATGGGCACTTGTTCTGCTGGCGATGGGAGCCATACTGGTGGCAAATCCATTTGACGAGCAGCAAAAGGTGGTAGTGATCCTTACAGGAGCATCTCTTCTGACAGATGGAATCGGTAATCTGGTCAGTATTTTCTGGACGGGTATCCGTTTCCGCAGATTGAAGAGAGTGCCGGCTGACCCGTATGCCGTATCTTCCAGAGGCGCAGATATTATTGATATGGAAGAGACAGAAGTGTCTGAGGAAAATGCGAAAAGCGAAAGCAGGAAGCATACGAAAAAGGAAAAGAGCAGCAAGATTGTGGGAAGCAGTACTTTTTTCCGTAAAAAAGCAGCCAAAGAGGGGCAGTCAGATGATCTTCCGGTATATAAAGACTGCGAGACAGAGATTGCAGAAACTGTGACCGACACAGAGGATGAGCAGATGACTGATACAGAGAGTGCGGCAGATATTGAGCCAAATGAGACAGAAGAAAGCAAGATGGAAACAACAGAACCGGTGCAGGAGATAACAGAGACACCGGATGAGGAGTAGCGGATGAATATTTTATTCATATCACTGGGATGTGACAAGAATCTGGTTGATTCAGAACAGATGCTTGGTCTTTTGACCCAGAAAGGATTCACACTGACAGATGATGAGACACAGGCTGATGTGATAGTGATCAATACCTGCTGTTTTATACATGATGCCAAAGAAGAAAGCATCCAGAATATTCTGGAAATGGCAGAATATCGTAAGTCAGGACGCTGTAAAGCTCTGATTGTGACGGGATGTCTGGCACAGCGCTATAAGCAGGAGATTATGGATGAAATTGAAGAAGTGGATGCAGTGATTGGTACTACAGCCCATGATGAGATCTTTGAAGTAATTGAAAAGACACTGGCAGGTCAGAAAGAACTGGATATACAGGATGTAGACAGACTGGTAGAGATTGATGCAAAGCGAGTGGTGACTACGGGTGGTCATTATGCTCATCTGAAGATCGCAGAAGGATGCGACAAGCATTGTACGTATTGCATTATTCCAAAGATCAGAGGAAGCTATCGCAGTGTGCCTTTGGAACGACTGTTAAAAGAAGCACAGGATCTGGCAGATCAGGGCGTGAAAGAACTGATTCTGGTAGCACAGGAGACTACTCTTTATGGCGTAGATCTTTACGGTAAGAAATCACTTCACATCCTGCTGAAGAAATTATGTGAAATCAAAGGAATTCGCTGGATTCGTGTATTATATTGCTATCCGGAAGAGATATACGATGAGTTGATCGAAACGATCCGGGATGAGAAAAAGATCTGTCATTACCTGGATCTCCCGATTCAGCATGCAAGTGACCGGATCTTGAAGCGAATGGGCAGACGTACCTCCAGAGCACAGCTGGAAGAGATCATTGAAAAGCTCAGAAGAGAGATACCCGATATTGCACTGCGTACTACATTGATCACAGGATTTCCTGGTGAGACCCAGGAGGATCATGAAGAACTGATGGCTTTTGTGGATGAGATGGAATTTGACCGTCTGGGTGTATTTACTTATTCTCAGGAAGAGGATACACCGGCAGCGTCCATGGAAGATCAGATCGATGAAGAGGTGAAAAAGGACCGTCAGGAAGAATTGATGGAGCTTCAGCAGGAAGTATCTCTGGATAAAAATGAGGAAAAGATCGGAAGAACGATGCTTGCCATGGTAGAAGGATATCTTTCTGATGAGAATGTATATGTGGCCAGAACCTACGCTGATGCACCGGGAATCGACGGGTATCTGTTTATCGATACAGCTGAGACACTAATGTCCGGTGACTTTGCAAAAGTAAAGATTACAGGCGCTTTGGAATACGATTTGACAGGAGAGTTGGAAGATGAATTTGCCTAATACGCTAACAACCATAAGAATGATTTTAATTGTACCTTTTGTTATGATTATGCAGATTACTCCGGATGGAAATGGAAGATTTGCAGCATTGGCAATTTTCATCATTGCCAGTATGACAGATTTCCTGGATGGCTATATTGCCCGCAAGAACCATCTGGTGACGAACTTTGGAAAATTTATGGATCCACTGGCAGACAAACTGCTGGTCAGTGCAGCAATGATTTGTCTGGTTTCCATGGATCGACTGCCGGCATGGATGGTTATTATCATCATCAGCCGTGAATTCGCCATCAGTGGTTTCCGCCTGATTGCAGCAGATAATGGAATTGTAATAGCAGCAAGCTGGTGGGGAAAATTCAAGACGGTATCCCAGATGATCATGATTATATTACTGATTGCAAACCTTGGAGGGATCTTTACTATTCTGGAGCAGATCTTCATGTGGGTGGCACTGATACTGACAGTTGTCTCTCTGGCAGATTATATCTGGAAGAATAAGAAAGTATTAAACATGCAGTCATAAATATAATTGCATAAAACAGGTCTGAAAAGCAGGCCGGAACTCAGGTGGAGGGTATGATGGATATAGAGTTGATTTCAGTAGAAGCAGATTTGTTACTTGCAACAGATTCTGACAGGCAGGCGGCTTACGTTATGGAAAAATGTGCACAGCTTGGAGCTCCTGTAGTGAGTCGCATGAATGTAACGATGGAGAATACACATTTGACAGAAATCATTGCGCAGGCATGGAAGCGTTCTTCTGTGATAATGATAATCTGTCAGAATGGCAAAGATCTGAAAACAGTGAAAAAGCTGATTGCAGAAAAAGTGCTGAATCGAAAAAATGATGAGCTGGCTGAGCAGGATGTCCTTTTAGAACGCCACGGTGGCAGTTATGCCGGAGTGATCCTGAAAGAGGAAGAAAAAAAGCTGATTTTACTTCCAGAAGAGGAGCTGCAGTCTATATTCGAACAGGAATTATTCCGTATGCTTCAAAAAGAACTGAAGGATACCGTATATTCAGCAACTGTGAAGATGTGTGGTATGGAAGAGGCGGAAGTCAGAAAGCTGATTACAGAACTGAAAGAGAAGAACCCTGCAGTGGAGATGACGCTTACTGCCTATATGGGTGAGATACAGATCCGAATGATGACCGGTTCCACAGAAGATCATTCAGCAAAAAAAGCATTGAAACCGGTGTTGAAGACTTTTCAGGAAAAATTTGGTGCTTACATTTATGCAACCAATGATACAGTATCTCTGGAGGCTTCTGTACTTGACCTGTTAAAGGAACGAGAGCTTACTTTGACAACAGCAGAGTCACTGACGGGAGGACTTCTGGCAGCTCGTTTCACAGCAGTGCCGGGAGCATCAGAAGTATTTAAACAGGGCTTTGTAACCTATTGCAACAGAGCAAAGAGAAAGCTCCTTGATGTTAAGAAAACGACTTTGAAAGAATACGGAGCGGTCAGTGATCGCACCGCAAAAGAAATGGCAAAAAATGGTGTGTTCGCCACCGGTGCGGATGCCTGCATTTCTCTTACAGGATTGGCCGGACCGGCAGCGGAGGAAGGAAAGCCAGTTGGTCTGGTTTACATTGCCTGTTGCTATAAGAACAGAACGGTGGTACGGGAATGTCATTTTAAAGGTGATCGTCGCCAGATACGGGAGCAGTCAGTGGTACAGGCATTGCTGCTGCTTCGAGAATGCATCCTTGCGGATCAGTAACTGGTTCGATGTTGCATTTGCTGCATAAGAGCAAACAGACGATCCATTTTCGCCTGTTCTTCCGGTGACTTATCCTTTTTGAGAACAGTCAGGATAAGCTGCATTTCCTGATTTGAAAAAGAAATCGATTGTTTACCAGTACGTGAAGCTGCTGCCATGAGAAATGGCAGCAGCTCTTTTTGCCCCAGCCCATGTCCCTGTTCTGATAAGGATGCCAGTGTCTGAAGCTTTTGCGCATCAATACCTGCAAGTTCTTTGTCGTGTATCCAGTTGTGATCCATAGCGGAATCTCCTTTCTATTCATTATAAGTCTGGTAAAGCTTCAGCATGGTAATCAGATTGGAGATCTGATCAATCTGCTGGTTTTGTCTGTCATTGCCATATTGCCGCAGCTGAGAAAGAATTTCTTCCGGATTGTGAGTTTCCGGCATGGCACAGGCGGACATGGGACTGTTATAAAAAGAAAGCAGATGATTCATTTCAACCATTTTGATCAACAGTGCCAGACTTCGCTGCATATTTTTAGGAAAGTAGGGAATCATGGCTTTATACATTTGCAGATTCTCACCATTTGCAATCTGATCGACTGCCGGAATATCATGTTCCTGATTTGGTTCCATAGGAATTCCTTTTTTGTTTAGTATATGCAGTTACAGGAAAATGTATGATGCATATGCTGATACTATAGAGTAAGTATCAGGAGGAATGTGGTGAAAACTCATATAGTGATAGATGGAAATGCATTTTATGAAGTGGATGAAGAATGCCTGAAAAGAAAGAGCAGTCTCAATATCTGAAAAAACAGCAGCGTAAAGACAGAAAAAACAATGACGAGAAGAAAAAAAATTAGAACTGACAAAAAGAAAAAACGGTACGTACCGGAAATCCGGCACGTACCGTCTTTAGTAAAAAGAGAATTCTGAGAAATCAGAAGTTCAGGCCACAGTCTCCATTGCAGCATAAAAGCAACAGAAGAATCAGCAGGCAATTGTTGTTTTCACCACATCCGCAGGAAGAATGGCCGCAGCCGTTTCCGCCGCAGATATTCAGCAGCAGAAGAATCCAGATGATGGAGCATCCGCAGTTACCGTTGTTGTTGAAGAGAGAGCTACATCCGGAATTGCATCCATTATCACATCCGCAGTTTGTTGCTGTTAAATCACTCATGAGAAATCCTCCATGTTTTTCTATACAGTTCACTGTATGCAAAGGAGAGTACTTTGGTTACAGCAGAGAAGCAAATACTCCATACAGATCCAGTTCGCCGTATCCCCATTCCTGATTCGGATAAGAAAAAGAAGAGCTGCGTCTGGCACCACGAATCAGATAATTTTTTACAGAACGATTGGTCAGTGGAGAGTAAAAAAGTGAGGATCGTTCCATTCCCCAGTTAACCAGAAGAGCAATTGCACCGGCTGTCAGTGCACAGGAGAGAGACGTTCCGGTTTTTCTGATAAAAGGTGAAAGGGGTGGCCTTTCCTGAGAAGAACCGTCGGCAGCAGCCGAACCATAGACATCCACAGCCGGAGCAGCCAGTTCTGGCTTGATTTGATTGCTCAGTGTATAGCCTCTGCCAGAGGCAGGCCAGATGCTGCCAGATCGGCTGTCATAGCCTCCTACGGTGATTAATGCTTCTGTATTGCCGGGATTTGTGATTGTTGTATTAGGATCTGGGGTCAGAAAATAGACATCTTTTGATAAAAAGTTGCTGACAGGGAGCCACAGATGGAAAGTATTCTGTATCTGAGTCCGGTTTTGAATACGAAATGTCCAGATGCCTTCCGTAGGAGTAAGCATGCGGATAAGGATCAGTTGAAATCCAGAATGATATTCTGCAATTTCGTATCGAATTTCTATTACCGTGCGTTCACCGAAAAATTGATAGGAACTGCGAAGTCCCTGTTGTGGTGTAATTTCTGAAATCGTTTCTCCAAGGGGAGAGGTGACAGAGAGCGTGTACAAAGCTGGTGACAGAGCCCAAAATTCCATGCAGAATCCAGGATGAGCAGTACTGACATTTAGTTCTACCAGCATTGATTCCCTGGTGTTGTCAGAAGAAAAAAAGTGATGCCCGGATGAGGCCTCATTGCCAGCTGCGCAGGCGCAGAAACAGTTCTGATAATCTACATAATAGGTCAGAAGGCGGTCCAGTGCACTGTTTCCACTGTGGTCTCCCTGACTGGTGCCAAGTCCCATACAGATAACCAGTGGCTTTTCATATAGAATTGACAAAATAACCAGATAGCGGATTCCCATCATGATATCGGTTCCTGAAAAACAGGCTGGTCGCTGTCGACCAGAAAATATTGCGTCAGATATGGTTTGGCTTCTTTCAGACGGACAACAGCCAGATCTGCTTCCGGGGCAGCCCCAAGAAATTGATTCTCCGGATCCGGAGAGCCGGCAGCTACACTGGCAAGAAATGTGCCATGTCCATTTAGATCCTGGGAAGGAAGCAGTGAAAAAGGAGATTCACTTTGAAGTGCCAGATTAATCTGTTCTCTGGTATAAGCGGTACCATAGCCCAGGTCATACGGCGTTTCGGAAGAAGAAATCGTCTGATCCCAGATGCCAAGAATGCGGCTCTGGCCAGAAGTGGTACGAAAAGCTGGCCTGGTGTAGTCGATGCCGGTATCCAGAAATCCTAAAAGAACGCCTTTTCCTTTATATCCAAGGGATGGTCTGATTTGAACCTGAAGAATACCGGAAGCATTCAGACTTTCATAGTCCAGTGGAGTATAGAGTTTAGGAATATTAGAATAAGAAACACGATATTGCAGATCGTAATGCTCCCTTGGAACGTGAAGCATTCCAAGACGTCCTCCAAAAAGCTGTGCACCAAATGAGCGGTAAGTTTTCAGAAAATCTTCGGTATCCGACTGAACAGGGACAATGAGATCTGCATAAGTATTAGATAGTACCATTGTTTCTAGTGTATCAGCGGCCATAAAAAACACCTTTTGTATCTGTTCATTACCTTCACAGTGGGTTCTGAACAGCTACCATCTTTTTTTTAAGTATATGTTGCCGCAGACAAAAAGTCAAAAGGGGAGATCTATTTGAAACAGGCAGTAAAAGTATTACAGGCAGAAAAAGCCTGGCAGAAAGGATGGACTGGAAAAGGAGTGCGGGTAGCAGTGCTGGATACTGGTGTGGCAAAGCATCCGGATCTGAAAAACAGAATGGTCTGCTTCAGAGATTTTGTAAATGGATCCCAGACATGCTACGATGATTATGGACATGGAACCCACGTTTCCGGGATTCTCTGCGGAGAAGGAACCTTGCAGAAAGAGTACCGGGGGATTGCTCCCGGAGCGGATCTGATCAGCCTGAAAGTGTTGGATAAAAATGGAAATGGAAAACGGGAACAGGTAATCCATGGGATACAATGGGTGATTCATCATTGTAAAGATTATGGAATTCGCATTATGAACATCTCAGTAGGAAGTGTACGGGAAGGAAATGAACAGGATCAGAAACTCATTGAGAGCGTGGAACAGGCCTGGGATCATAATATTGTTGTGGTATGTGCTGCAGGCAATCTGGGACCTTACCCATGCACGATTACAGCACCAGGCAACAGCCGGAAAGTGATTACGGTGGGGATGTCAGAAGATCAGCACAACTGGTATTCTGGATGTGGCCCTACTTATGCCTGTGTCTGCAAGCCGGATTTGGTGGCACCGGGAAACCAGATCTGGTCCTGCAATGCTTTTTGTACCGGTCGTTCTGGCACTGCCGGATCACGGAAATTCTACTGCCAGAAAAGCGGAACATCCATGGCAACGCCTATGATATCCGGAGCAGTTGCATTACTGCTGGAAAAAGAACCCTGGCTGACCAATGTGGAAGTAAAAATGCGGCTGAAAGAATCAGCCAGAGATCTTGGAATGGAACGTAACCGTCAGGGATGGGGACAGCCGGATATATCGAAGTTACTGAGGTTATAGAATAAAAAAATCAAAAAAGACGCAAAAAAATTTGGAACTGTATTAACAAAAATGAGGAATTATGTTATATTGAATACAAATTTACTTATGTGAAAGGACATATTTGGTATGGGCAAAGATAGATATGTTGCATATGTAGGTACGTATACCCATGGAAGCAGTGTGGGCGTTCATGTATATGATATGGATGTAGAAGCGGGGTATATGACAGAGAGGAACGTTGTTCCGGTGAATAATGCATCGCATCTGACGACATCTACTAACGGAAAGTATTTGTATTCTATTGCAGATGAAGGGGTAGAGGTACTGAAAATTAATCAGAAGACCGGCGATCTGACAGCAATCAATAAAGTGGGAATTGATGGTATGAGAGGCTGTTTTCTCTCTACAGATCAGAGGGGAAAGTTCTTGTTTGTGGCTGGTTATCATGATGGAAAGATTACCGTAGTGCATACCCATCGTGATGGCAGACTGGGCAGTGTGATGGATGGAATTTTTCATAAGGGGCTGTTCAGTGTAGCGGAGCGTAATTTTCGGCCTCATATCAGCTGTGCAATGCCGACACCAGATGGTAAGTTCCTGTGCGTAGTGGATTGCGGAATTGACCACATTAATATCTATAAGGTAAACCCAACCAGCGGAAAACTGACTCTGTTGGATATTGTACGATGTGATCTGGAATCTGGGCCGAGATTGATCCGATTTGGCAAGGATGGCCGGTTTGCCTATGTAAACTGTGAGCTGAGCAATGAACTGCTGGTTTACTCTTATGATGGCAGTGAGAAGATTCCAAAGTTTGAATTGCTTCAGAAAGTGGATACCCGAATGGATGTGCAGGAGATTGGATGCGCCAGCTCCGGGCTGCGGATTTCTCCAAGTGGAAGATATCTGTATTGTTCTACAGCTGGAGACAACAGTGTGGCGATCTATGAGATCAATCAGGAAACAGGCATGGTATCTGAGATCCTGAAGCTGCCAATCAGTGGAAAGTATCCGAAAGATATTGAAGTATTTCCGGATGAGCGGACTCTGATCACACTGAATCATGAATCCAATGAGATTCGATTCTTTTCCATCGATTATGAGAAACATACATTAATTATGAAGGGCAGACCAATTTCGGTTGACACGCCGAACTGCATTCTGATTTATAAATTGTCCGGGGATGAAGAGACAGTGGAAAACAAATAGACACAAAAGGACGGTGAAATCTGTTTGAGATTTCGCCGTCCTTTTCAAGTTATCTGTGATAGAAGCCTGCAATGTCATCTATCTTAGCGTACATATTGGAAAAAAGTGCATCCACTAAGGTGAGTGCAGCCATAGACTCCACCACAACGACAGCCCGCGGTACGATGATAGGATCATGACGTCCTTTGATACTGATATTGATTTCTTCATGATCTTTATTAACGGTATGCTGCTGTGCAGAAATGGAAGGCGTTGGCTTAAAGCCCACCCGGAAAAGCAGATCGCTTCCATCACTGATACCACCAAGCGTGCCACCGGAATGATTGGTTGTTTTCTGAACACTGCCATCAGAAGCAAGAGAAAATGCATCGTTGTTATCGCTGCCTAATGAACGGGAAGCTGCTATGCCATCCCCCAGTTCAAAAGACTTCACAGCGCCGATGGAGAACATTGCTTTGGCCAGATTGGCAGATAGCTTTTCAAAGACCGGATCACCCAGGCCTGGAACCATACCGGTCACAATGCACTCAACAACGCCGCCACAGGAATCTCCGTTCTTTTTACAGGTATCCAGATAGGCAGATGCTTCTTCAGCAGCCTGTGCATCCGGCATGTTCAGAGCATTACATTCACGTTGGGAAAGGTCAAAACGATCCGCTGAGATGGTTATGGGACCAATCGATTTGCTGTAAGCTGTAATGTGGATGCCAAGAGTCTCCAGAATCTTAGCGGCAATGGCACCTGCTGCCACACGTCCAATGGTCTCGCGTCCGGAAGAACGACCACCACCCCGGTAATCCCGGAAACCATATTTTTCATCGAAGGTATAATCTGCATGTCCAGGCCGGTAATAAGATGCAATCTCTGAATAATCAGAAGAACGCTGTTGTTTATTAAACACGACCAGGGAGATTGGAGTGCCAGTGGTCTTCCCATCAAAGACACCAGAGAGAATCTCTGCGGCATCATCTTCTTTACGAGGCGTAGAGTAGCGATTCTGTCCTGGCTTTCTGCGATCCAGAAATTTTTGAATATCCGCTTCTGTGAGGGGAATTCCGGCAGGACATCCATCTACAACAACCCCGAGAGCCTTTCCGTGGGATTCTCCCCAGGTAGAGATCTGAAAATGTTTTCCATATATTGAACCAGACATAAAAGCCTCCTTATTTTTTCAATCTTTTTTAGTATAACGAATTATGAAATAATTGTAAAGTAGGTTCGTTTCGTTGACAAACAAATAGGAAAAATCTATAATGTGACGTAGAAGTTTGAAGAAAAGGAGTTCACAGATGAAGTTTTTAAACAAAATGGAACGAAAGTTCGGAAGATATGCAGTGCGTAATCTGTCAGCTTACATCATTGCCTTTTATGTGGCGGGCTATCTGATGGAAGTGTTTACGCCAGATATTTTCAATTATCTGACACTGGAACCATATTATATTCTCCATGGTCAGGTGTGGCGTGTTGTGACATGGCTGCTTGTGCCGCCATCTTCACTGGATCTGTTTACCATTATTATGCTGTTTTTCTATTATTCAGTAGGAAATACGCTGGAACGGACCTGGGGTTCTTTCCGCTATAATGTTTATATTTTCGGTGGGGTGCTGGCTATGGTTGTGGGAGCCTTTATTCTTTATGGCATCCTTGGGGGAAATGTGATGTTTGGAACCCTGTTCACCACCTATTATGTAAATCTTTCGATTTTCCTGGCCTTTGCGGCAACCTATCCTGATACGCAGGTGATGCTTTATTTTCTGATTCCGATTAAGATGAAGTGGCTGGGTATTTTCTATGCAGTGATTCTTGTATTGAATTTCTTTGCCAGCAGCTGGATTTATAAGATCATGATGGTGATGTCCATGCTGAACTTTATTGTATATTTTATCGGTACCCGGAATCTCAAGCGATATTCCTATCAGAATCAGAAACGAAAATGGGATTATCAGAAGGCTATGAATCAGGGACGTAAGACGGAACATAAGAATGCAGATGGCACTATCACCAGACATAAATGTGCGGTATGCGGAAGAACGGAGCTGGACGGAGACAATCTGGAGTTTCGTTTCTGTTCCAAATGTGAGGGAAACTATGAGTATTGTCAGGATCATCTGTTTACCCATGAGCATATACGAAGACATTAATATAAGGAATACAAGAAGGAAGTATTATGAAGAAAATTTTTCGTTATAAGATAAAATCAAAGGCACTGATGACCGTGCTGATGTTGGCAATTCCGGTGGCAGCACTGATGTTGATGGAGAGTTATACTCATGTGCCATGGGATCTGACACCACCAATTTTCATCTTAAATCTGGTGGGCTACTACCTGATTTATCTGCTTGGAACCTTCCTATTTGGCGGTGTGGCAGGAGGTTATACTTTTGCCACGCTGCTTTTTATGTGCTGCGGTCTGGCTAATTACTGTGTGGTGTGTTTCCGGTCTTCACCGATTGTACCATGGGATATCTATTCGATTCGTACAGCAGTATCAGTGGCAGATAATTATAATATTGATATTACAGGAAAACTGATCGGGGTGGTGCTGGGATTTCTGGTTCTGACAGTACCTGGCAGAGTGTTGCCGGGAAAAGTGAAGAAGCTTCGCATTCGACTTGCGGGACTGGCACTTTCGATATGTTGTGTATTTGGATACGTAAAAGCAGTGGGAAGTGATGCGGTGATTGAGACAGTGGGGCTGGATACTACCTTATTTACGCCAAATGTATTGTATCGAAATAATGGCCTCCTGGCTGGTTTTGCAGGAAATATCCGTTTTATGAAAGTAGAAAAACCGGAAGGTTATTCTACAAAAGCAGCAGAGGAGGTTGCACAGAGCTACCAGACGCAGGAGACGACAACTGCAAAGAAGGACTTGCCGAATATCATTGTGATTATGAATGAAGCATTTTCGGATCTGTCCGTATTTGGTGATTTTCATGCCAGTGAAGATGATATGCCATTCATCCATTCTCTGGATAAAAATGTGCTGAAGGGGCATGCGTATGTATCAGTAAAAGGCGGGAATACAGCGAATTCCGAGTTCGAATTTCTTACCGGAGATTCTATGGCATTTATGCGACGGGAAGTGTGCCATATCAGCAGTATGTAAAGAGCAAGATTCCAAGTCTGGCCTCCCGGCTGGGAGAACTCGGCTATACTACTACAGCGATCCATCCATATTATGGAAGCGGATGGAATCGGAATACAGTGTACCCATTGCTCGGATTTGACAATATGATTTTTAAGGATGCATTTACAGCACCGAAGAAGATCCGGAACTATATCAGTGATGAATCTGCATTTCAGAAAATTATCGATCTGTATGAGGAAAAAGGTGCAGACGAGAAGCTGTTTGCATTTGAAGTAACCATGCAGAATCATGGGGGGTACAGTAAGGATACCGATGACTTCAGGGAATCTGTATATCTGACCGATGAACTGAATCAGGGAACCCAGGTAAGAGCGGCAGAAAAATATCTGACGTTGATTCAGAAGAGCGATGAGGCATTTAAAGAACTGGTGGAATATTTTGAAAAACAGAAGGAGCCAACTATTATTTTGATGTTTGGGGATCACCAGCCTTCGGATTATATCACCAATGTTATCTTACGGGAACTTGACCTGGATCGGGATGAGTCGCAGGATGTATATTTTGACAATTATATTGTACCGTATATCATGTGGTCAAACTACGATATGGATACTACGCAGGTGGAGAATATCAGCCTGAATTATCTGAGTGGACTCCTGATGGAAAAGGCTGGAATTGGACTTACTGGTTATCAGCAGTTCTTAAAAGATATGCAGGCAGAGTTGCCGGTGATAACAGCGAATATGGTGATGGAAGCAGATGGAGACCGGGAGCCGGAAAAAGATGTTCAGTCTGAGTGGATAGAAAATTACAATAAACTGGTATATAATCATCTTTGCGACAAAACCGGAAAGCTGTCTGGATTTTTTGAATAAGAAATAAAAAAAAGGCTATGAGACGCTCGAAACTGAGTGTTCCATAACCTTTTTCGTTCTAAAATCGATGACTGAAAATAAAATCAGGTTTCTGTGATTTTACGATATTTTAAAGGCGACATTCCAACATTATTCTTAAAAAATCTGGAAAAAGAACTGATGCTGGAATAACCAACTTTCTGACTGATGATCTCGATGGAATAATCTGTATTGGCCAGATAGGACTTTGCCTTATTGATCCGCACCATAGAGATATAGTCGCTAAGCGGAAGATTCAGAAATTCTCTGGTGATATTATAAAGAAAAGTCTTGCTCACCGCAAAGCGCCGTGCCAGATCCTCGATAGAGATCTCGTTCTCTACGTTTTGCTCAATGTAGCTGCATACATCGGAAACTAAGCTGGAATAGCGCTGATGTTTCAGGGAAGAGGCAACCTGAAAATGACTCAGGTACAGGCGGTTCAGTTCTGTCAACAGACTGGCGAGCTGATATTTTAATGTCAGTGTACTGAAACGTTCATCAATATTATCAGACAATGCATGAAAAGAAGAATGCATCGTTTCTGTCTCCATGGCGTCCAGAAGGTGTAGAATCCATGGTACAGATTCTGATGGTGGAGTCAAAAGAATATGTGATGCTTCGGGTTCCAGAAAACATCCCAGCAGATTGACACCGGAAGATTGAATATCCTTCAGAAATTCAGAGGAAAAGGTGATGACATAACGGTCACAGACACCGGAGTTTGGCAGGGAGTCTACATAGTGCAGACACATAGTATTCAGCAAAAGAAAACTATATTTCGGAATACGGATAACAGCATTTTCATAAAAACATACGAGATTATCGGAGATTGTAAAAATAATTTCCAACTGAGAATGAAGATGAAAAGTCTGCTTTTCGGTATGTTCTGCAATTTTGTGTTTCACACAAAGATAATCCGGGAAATTTTCTTTAAATTCTACGCTTCTGTCTTTCATAGTAGTCTCGCAACCTCTGTTTGGTTTTTTGTCTTATCGATCCGTAATACGTAATTATTATAATGGAAGAATAGAAGAAATTCAATCATCAGCTTTATTATGGCTGGCCGGTACTCAGTCTAAATAACAACAAAATGACAGATAAAGATATAAATAATAACCACAAATTGATGATTTTGTCATAAAAAGAAAACAGAATGTAAAAAAAACAGGTAAATATGAATATATAATAAAGCCATCTTAAATAGAAAGTAAAAAATGCGGAGGGTATGAAACATGAATAAAAAAATCTTAGCAACACTGGCAGGAGCAGGAATGTTAGCAACAGCTATGGGAGCACCAACCGTGCTGGCAGATGATTCTGTAACACTGGTATATGCAGAACTGAATTCTATGGATTCTACAGATGGTATGTATGCTTCCTTTTTTAAGGATAAAGTAGAAGAACTGACCAATGGCTCTGTAAAGATTGACATTCAGGCCAGTGGCGTAATGGGGAATGAAAGTGATGTGTTGGACGGCATGATTTCCATGAGTGGAACGGTTGATATTGCCAGAGTATCCAGCTACGCATTTGGTAACTACAAGTGCAATAAATCGGCATTACTGGGACTTCCATTCGTCTTCGAAAGCCGTGACCATTTCTGGAAATTTGCAAACTCTGAAGTAGGAGAAGAGGTTCTGGCGGAACTTTCTGATAATGCACTTGGAGTAACTGGCCTGTTTTATATAGAAGATGGATTCCGAAGCTTCTTCTTTAAAGATCCGGTAGAGACAATAGACGATCTGGCGGACAAAAAGATCCGTGTATCCCAGGATCAGATCATGACTGGCATGGTAGAGGCGCTGAAAGCATCACCAACTGTTGTATCTTTCAACGAACTGTACACCAGCCTTCAGTCTGGAGTAGTAGATGGAGCTGAACAGCCAATCGCTGCTTATGCAACGAACGCATTTAATGAAGTGGCTCCAAATGTGATTCTGGATGAACATACCATGTCTATTGCATCTGTAGTAATTGCAGATTCTTCACTGGATAAACTGTCAGAGGATCAGATCGAAGCACTGAAAGAAGCAGGAAAACAGACAGAAGAGTATTGTGCAAAGATTTCAGCAGAAGAAGAGGAAAAATGCAAGGCAGATCTGGAAGAAAAAGGTGTGAATTTTGTAGAAGTAGAAGATAAAACACCTTGGAGAGATGCATGTGCAGATGTTATTTCTCAGTTTACTTCTGGAGTAGAAGATACCTATCAGGCAATCCTTGACACAGCTAAATAATGGTATCGAATATTCATACATGAAAGAGGAAATAAGAATGAGTAACAAAATAAAAAAGTTCTATGACGGACTCTATGCGGTAGTCATGTTCATTTGCAAGATGCTTCTGATTGCAGATGTCTGCATTACTTCCTATGCAGTGCTGGGGCGCTATGTTGGAAAGTACATTCCATTTATTTCTGATCCGGCATGGAGTGAGGAAATTGTACTGACCTGTATGATTTATATGGCATTTTTAAGTGCTTCACTGGCTATTCGGAATCAGGCACATATCCGTATGACATCCCTGGATATGTATCTTCCAAAGAAGCTGTGTCAGACATTGGATCTGGTGGCGGATTTCCTGATTCTGGCGTTTGCTCTGATGATGGTGTTTGTAGGATTCCCGTTTGCATCCATGCTGGGAAGCAAAGGCGGTTATGTCAGCCTTCCATGGCTGTCGAAGTTCTGGCTGTACGCACCAATTCCATTTTCAGGGATTGCCATTGCATTATTTGAACTGGAAGTTATTTATAAGCATATTCAGGCTTTCAGAGGAGTGGAGGTGAACGAATAATGGAAGTAAATACAACAGCAATTGCGATTTTACTTATCTTATTTCTGGTGATGATCCTCCTGAGAATCCAGATTGCATTTGCAGTAGGAATTGCCTCTACCGCATGTCTGCTTTATCTGGGACTTCCGCTGACGAATGTCTGCCAGCAGATGGTGAAGGGACTGAATTCTTTCTCTTTAATGGCTGTACCGTTTTTTATTACCATGGGCTGTCTGATGGGTGCAGGAGGAATCTCGGATAAGATTATTGCACTGGCGGATTCGCTGGTAGGCTGGATGCATGGCGGTCTTGCTATGGTAAATATTGTGGCTTCTTATTTCTTCGGTGGTATTTCCGGATCTGCAACGGCAGATACGGCGTCTATTGGAAAACTGATGATTCCAATGATGGTAAATGCCGGATACGATGCTGACTTTTCCACTGCAGTCACCATTACCTCATCTGTAGAAGGGCTTCTGGTACCGCCAAGCCATAATATGGTGATTTATGCGACAGCGGCGGGCGGAGTATCTGTTGGTGCACTGTTTATGGCAGGCTATCTGCCGGGAGCATTACTGGCGATTTCACTGATGGTTTTCTCTTATGTGATTTCCATGAAACGAAATTATCCAAGAGGAGACGGATTCCAGTTAAAGGTATTTTTCCGTCAACTGATAAAATCTATCTGGGCACTGCTGGCAATTCTGATTGTAGTTGTAGGCGTTGTCATGGGTATGTTTACCGCTACAGAATCTGCGGCAATTGCAGTAATCTACAGCCTGATTGTCAGTCTGGCGATTTATAAAGAACTGACCTGGAAGGGCGTATGGAAAATTCTTGGAGAATGTATTGAGACGCTGTCCATTGTTCTGATCCTTTGTGGTACTTCCAGTATCTTCGGCTACTGTCTGACTTACCTGCATGTACCAGATCTGGCAGCAACAGCGATCACAAGTATCACTACAAATAAAATCCTGCTCACACTGCTGATCAATCTGATTTTACTGTTGCTTGGCTGTATCATGGACATGGCGCCGATCATTCTGATTGCAACACCAATTTTGTTTCCACTGGCGCAAAGCATCGGTATCGGAGCGATACAGTTTGGTGTGATGATGATTCTGAACTGTGGTATTGGACTTCTGACACCGCCGGTAGGAACCTGCCTGTTCATTGGATCTGCGGTATCTGGAGTAAAGATTGAAAAGATTGTAAAAGCAACCCTGCCGTTCTATGCGGCTATGTTGATTGTACTGATGCTGATCAGTTTTATCCCACAGATCACACTCATTATCCCGACATTATGCGGATATTAAAGTGATGAAATAGTATAAAAGTATAGACTGGAAAGTGATTCTGAAATATGCCATAAATACTAATATTTATGGCATATTATTTTGAAAAAAATACATTTGAAAAACGAAAAATGCAAAGTAAAGTGATGATATTGCAAAAAAATAAAAAACGAATATTGTTACAATAAAACTACAAAAAAGAGGATTGCACGCTATATGTGCAGGAAAGGTGGAACGATGGAATTCAATATCAAGACCTATCTGGATGATCTGGAAAGCAGACTGGATATGGAGCAGGAAGACAGACTTCTGGAAGATTACATCAGGTTTGCCAGAAGAGAGATGAAAGACAGAAGCTATTTTGAGCCGAAACGTGTGCCGGCACCGAGCAGGGTAGAATGGCCAAATGTATATTTCAATGAGACACTGGATGATTATGATAAAATGCTGTACCAGCAGCTGCTTCGCTGCAATGACCAGCTGGAAAGTGGAAAAGGAGAGCTTTTATCCGTACGCCCAAGTTTTGGAACCGGCCTGATTCCAAGTATGTTTGGATGTGAAATTAAGACTCTGCCATTGGAGCAGAACTCTCTGCCGGGACCACTGAAGCTGAGTTGGGAGCAGATTCTTAAGGTTATCGAAGAGTTCAAAAATGGAAAGAAACCAGAAGTCAGAACTGCACTGGGACAGAAAAGTATCGATGCCGGACATCACTTTGAAGAGCTGTTAAAGGATTATCCAAAGCTGAAAAAGCATCTTCATATTTATGCTCCGGACAGCCAGGGACCTTGTTCTATTTCAGAAGCGGTGGTTGGAAGTGATTTCTATCTGCTGGTGTTTGATGAAGAAGATACGATCATGGATTTGATCGAAGTGGTTACTGATACCTTTATTCGTTATATCGAAGCATGGAAAGAAGAATTCCCATATTGCAACAATGATATTTCTTTTGATTACGGTCTTACCTATAAAGGCGGAGTTATGATCCGTGAAGATTCCACCTGTAATATATCAGCAAGTATGTATGAAGATCTGTTTCAGGAAGCAGATCAGAAAATCTTTGATGCATTCAACGGCGGAGCATTACATTTCTGCGGACATGGAGATCATCTGATGCCATCTTTTGCAGAATTGAAGGGATTAAGTGCTATGAATATGTCCCAGCCTGATATGAATAAAATGGATGAAATTATATATCCAAATACGATTGATAAAGATGTACAGATCATTGGAATGCCGAAGTTCGAAGCAAGACGCTGTGACCGCCATGGCATCGATCTGAAAGGCATGGTTCATCTTGGCGTCTGCGTCGCTGCATGGATGGGTGAACCGGAAACAGACCCACGTGGGGAAGACTGCTAGTACGGTTTATTCTCTCCTTATTAATAAAATATAGCAGTTTTGGCAAGGAACCAGACGACAGTATAGCTGTTGTCTGGTTCCTTTGTCATGGTTAAAATTTATAAAAAAAGACACATCAAATATTGATGTATCTTCTACTGTCAGAATCATTTTTAACTGCCGGCAGCGGGACTTGAACCCGCACGTGGTTGCCCACAACAGATTTTGAGTCTGCCTCGTCTGCCATTCCGACACGCCGGCCTGAGGTCTGTGACCGAAAATTATATTAACATATCTGGATGACATTTGCAAGTGATTTTTCTTTTAAAATGAAACACGAAACAATTTGCCCGTAAACCAGATAGAAAAAATAAATGAAAATGGTATACTATTAAAAAGCGCAGGCAGTAAAACAGAAGTCTGGAGAAAGATATATCGTTATTGAAAGAAGACCAGACAGCGAAATTTTGACATTGAAATTTGGAATAGAATAGGATATGATTGAGATATTGAAAAAGTCCATGGTCGTTTAAGCGATGATGGATTTTTTTATCATAAAACAGTTTACAGACAGAGGTTTAAAAGAATGGATTGCAGAACAGTACAGCAGAAGATTATGCCTTATATCGAACGGAAGCTGTCGGATGCGGAACTGGAAGCTTTTCTGGATCATGTACAGCATTGTAAGTCCTGTAGCGAGGAATTAGAGGTATATTTTACAATTTACTATGCGCTGCAGAAGCTGGATTCCGATGATACAGAGTCTTTTGATATGCAGGAGATTTTGAAAAAAGATATGGAAAAGATGCAGATGCATCTACAGAAGAATGAATCTGTCCGTTTTTTGAAAAAGTTTTTTTATGTGATTGTAGGAATGGTGCTTGGAATTGCAGCATTTGTGGGAGTGGATGCATTGCTTCATGGAGGACTTCCCAACACACTGGTTTATCAGTGGATTACACCGGAGGAAGAACAGTCGCAGACAGAGTCTGGCAGAATGCCTCTGTTACAGCTACAATCGACAGAAGAACTGGAACCGGAGACGAATCATAAGCGGCAGATTATTGTGACGGTGCCGGAGACGGAGATGAATGTGGAGCCGGGACCGATACCGGATTAAGGATCCAAGTAAGAACAGGAGTATAACAGAAAATATGGAAAAAATTGTGTTAATCGATGGACATAGTATATTGAACAGGGCTTATTATGGTGTGCCGGATCTGACTAATTCAGAGGGATTGCATACCAATGCCGTATATGGTTTTTTGAATATTATGTTCAAGATTCTGGATGAGGAAAAGCCAGATTATTTTGCAGTAGCATTCGACCTGAAGGCACCGACATTCCGTCACAAAATGTATGAGCAGTATAAGGGAACCAGAAAACCGATGCAGGAGGAGCTGCGTCAGCAGGTGCCGGTGATCAAAGAGATGCTCACGGCCATGAAAGTGCCATTGATGATGCTGGAGGGATATGAAGCAGATGATCTGCTGGGAACAGTGGCTAAGAAAGCAGAAGCAGATGGCCTGGAGGCAGTTGTGGTATCAGGAGACCGAGATCTGCTGCAGCTGGCTGCCGATCATATTATGATCCGGATTCCGAAGACGAAAAAGGGTGGTACCGAGATCGAGAATTATCGCACGGAAGATGTGATGGAAAAGTACCAGGTGACACCGATCCAGATCATAGAATTAAAAGCACTGATGGGAGATTCTTCTGATAATATTCCGGGTATCCCTGGGGTGGGAGAAAAAACAGCAACAAAGCTGATCGTGGAATATGGATGCATTGAGAATGCTTACGCGCATGTGGAAGAGATTAAGCCGAATAAAGCCAGGGAATCTCTGAGAGACCATTATGATATGGCGCAGATGAGCAAGGAACTGGCAACGATCAATATTCACAGTCCCTTTGAACTGGATATGGAGCAGGCTCGTATGACAGATCTGTATACAAAAGAAGCGTTTGAACTTTGCAAAAGACTGGAATTCAAGAATATGCTTTCCAGATTTGAGATTGATCAAAGTGAGCAGAATCAGGTGGCGGAGAGCTTCCATGTAACATCAGATCTGCAACAGGCAGGAGAGTGGCTGGGACAGCTAAAAGAAGAAAAGCAAATCGGTTTCTTTTTGCTTTCTGACGAACAAAAAGCATTTCGCGGAATGGCAGTCAGTGGAGCAAATGATACATTTTTCTTCTGCAAGCAGGGCTTTTTGACAGAGGGCTATCTGACTTCGGCACTGGATGAATTGTTGCAGACGGCAGAACAGGCGGTGACCATTCAGTTAAAAGAACAGATGCATTTCTGGAAACCGGCAGAATCTGTTCGCAAAAAGATTCAGGATGCAGCAATTGCAGCATATCTTCTGAATCCGTTAAAAGGAGAATATCCTTATGAGGATATGGCGAAGGATTATCTGGCAACCATGCTTCCTGGAAAAACAGAATTGCTGGGAAAGAGTAAGCTAAAAGATCTGGATGAGGAGGATAAGATCCTGTCCGCTGTCGGCTGCTATCAGAGTTATACGGCTTTGCATGCAATGCCGGTTATGCTGGAAAAATTAAAAGCAGAAGAGATGGCCTCTCTTTTTGAAGAAATGGAAATGCCTCTGGTATATGCGTTATCCGCTATGGAAAAAGCAGGTATCCGGCTGATGCGGGTATTTTGAAAGAATACGCCGGAGAACTGTCAGAGAAAATCCATCAGCTGGAACAGGAAATTTACACTGATGCAGGGGAAGAGTTTAATATTAATTCTCCGAAGCAGCTTGGCTTGATTCTTTTTGAAAAACTGCAGATTCCTGGAAGCAAAAAAACAAAGAGCGGGTATTCTACGGCTGCGGATATTTTGGAGAACCTGGCACCGGAGTATCCAATTATTCAAAAAGTATTGGATTATCGGCAGGTGGCAAAACTGAAGTCAACCTATGCGGATGGATTGGCGTCTTTTATTGGTGAAGATGGAAGAATTCATGGAACATTCCATCAGACGGTGACGGCCACAGGGAGAATCAGCAGCACAGATCCGAATCTGCAGAACATTCCGATCCGCACCGAAATGGGGCGACTGTTTCGAAAGGTATTTTTGCCAAAAGAGAATTGGATCTTTATTGATGCAGATTATTCCCAGATCGAACTGCGCGTTCTGGCAGCATTATCAGGAGACGAAGCGTTGATCCATGCATTCCAGAATGGAATTGATATTCATACGCTGACAGCTTCGCAGGTATTCCATACTCCACTGGATCAGGTGACGCCACTTCAGAGAAGAAATGCCAAGGCAGTAAATTTTGGCATTGTTTATGGAATCAGCGCCTTTGGCTGAGTCAGGACCTGAAAATTTCCAGGAAAGAGGCATCGGAGTACATTGACAGTTATTTTGCAAGCTATCCGAAGATTAAGGAATTCCTGGACAGGGCAGTGGCAGATGCAAAAGAAAAGGGTTATATTGCCACGTATTATCACCGAAGAAGACGGTACCGGAACTGGCATCCAGTAATTTCATGCAGCGTTCTTTTGGAGAACGAATTGCCATGAATTCACCGATTCAGGGAACTGCAGCAGACATCATTAAGCTGGCTATGATTCGGGTAGATCAGCGACTTCGGGAAGAACAGCTGCAGGCACGTCTGGTGTTGCAGGTACATGATGAACTTCTCATTGAAGCGCCAAAGGAAGAAGAAGCAAGAGTGCGTGAAATTCTGCATCAGGAGATGCTGGGAGTAACCGATTTTGCCGTATCTATGGAGATTGATATACAGAGTGGAAGTGACTGGTATGAAGCACATTAAGATATTAGGAATTACAGGCGGGGTTGGTGCCGGAAAGAGTACCATCCTGTCTTATCTCGCACAGCAATATGGAGCCAGAGTGATCGAACTGGATAAAGCAGCACATCTTTGTATGCAGCCTGGGACATCCTGCTATGAACAGATCGTTGACCGATTTGGAAAAAAGATTCTGAAAGAGGATGGAAGTATTGACAGGCCGGTTTTGTCCAGGATTGTTTTTGCAGACCGTCAGGAAGTAGAAGCACTGAATCATATGGTGCATCCGGCGGTAAAAGCCTATATTCGAAAAGAGATTCGGAAAGAACGGGAAAGTGGAAAAGTGCCTTTTGTGGTGCTGGAGGCTGCACTGCTTCTGGAAGATCATTATGATGAGATCTGTGACGAGATCTGGTATGTGTATGTGGAGGAGGAAACAAGGATCAGGCGCCTTCAGAGATCCAGAGGCTATACACCGGAGAAGACAAGAGCAGTTCTGAAGAATCAGAAAAGTGATGAAGAATTCCGCAGATTCTGTCAATTTATGATTGACAACAGCAGTGATAATGTAGAAAATACATATAAGCAAATAGATAGAGGGTTAATGACACATGGATTTTTGTAGTATAGCAAGCGGCAGCAGCGGAAACTGTACCTATACCGGTACAGATCATACCGCACTTCTGGTAGATGCAGGGGTCAGCGCCAGACAGATTGAAAAGGGGCTGAAGAGCATTGACCGGGCCGCAACAGATATAGATGGGATTCTGGTTACCCATGAGCATTCTGACCACATAAAGGGTCTGGGTGTTCTTTCCAGAAGATATGGGATTCCTATATATGGCACGAAGGGAACATTGAATGCCATAGCTAATTGCAGCAGCTAGGCACGATTGATGCAGGACTGTATCGGGAAATTCACGTAGATGAGGATTTTCAGGTAGGAGATGTGACAGTGCATCCCTTTGAGATTCCCCATGATGCAGCCCAGCCATCTGCTTACCGCATCAGTCACGAAGAGACTTCTGTTGCAGTGGTAACGGATCTGGGAGTATTCAGTGATTACATTATTGAGAATATGAAAGATCTGGATGCAGTGCTTCTGGAAGCCAATCATGACATTCGTATGTTACAGGCAGGCCCGTATCCTTATTATTTAAAGCAACGGATTCTCGGCACACACGGACACCTTTCCAATGAGAATGCAGGAAGACTTTTGTGCCGGGTATTGCATGACAATCTGAAACATATATTTCTCGGGCATCTGAGCAAGGAAAACAATTATGATGCGCTTGCTTATGAGACAGTTTGTATGGAGGTCACAATGGGTGAGAACCCTTATAAGGCATCGGATTTTCAGATCCGTGTCGCAGAACGCAGCGAAGTTTCACAGCTGGTGACAGTATAGAGAAAAGAGGAGGACATTATGAAGAAGACAATCATCACAGTAGTAGGAAAAGATACCGTAGGTATTATCGCCAGGGTATGTACTTATCTGGCAGAGAACAACGTGAATATTCTGGATATTTCACAGACCATTGTAGATGGTTTTTTTAACATGATGATGGTAACAGATGCAACCGCTTCAGAAAAAGATATTGCAGCTCTTGCAGGCGATCTGAAAGCTCTGGGAGAAGAGATTGGTGTGGTTATTATGTGCCAGCATGAAGAGATCTTCAATAAAATGCACAGAATTTAAGCGGGGTAGATGATTATGATTAATATATTTGAGGTCAATGAGACCAATAAAATGATATCTGAAGAGAACCTGGATGTCCGTACCATTACCCTTGGTATCAGTCTTCTGGACTGCATTGACACAGATCTGGAAAAATTAAATGACAATATTTACAGGAAGATTACCACACTGGCAGAGAATCTGGTAGCAACTGGCCAGGATATTGAGAATGAATATGGTATTCCGATTGTAAATAAGAGAATTTCTGTGACGCCGATTGCTTTGGTGGGAGCCAGTGCATGTAAAACGCCGGAAGATTATGTGACCATTGCCAGAACGCTGGATCGTGCTGCAAAAAAAGTGGGCGTGAACTTTATTGGCGGGTATTCTGCATTAGTCAGCAAAGGCATGACCAGAAGCGATGAAAATCTGATCCGTTCGATTCCACAGGCGCTGGCAGAAACTGAACGGGTATGCAGTTCTGTAAATGTGGGTTCTACTAAGACTGGTATTGACATGGATGCAGTTCGAATTCTTGGGGATATGATTCTGGAAACAGCGGAACTGACAAAAGAGAATGACTCTCTTGGATGCGCGAAGCTTGTGGTATTTTGCAATGCTCCGGACGACAACCCATTCATGGCTGGAGCATTCCATGGTGTTACCGAAGGTGATGCGGTGATCAATGTAGGTGTCAGCGGTCCTGGTGTAGTAAAACGTGCTCTGGAAAAAGTAAGAGGCGAGAACTTTGAGGTACTGTGCGAGACGATTAAAAAGACTGCGTTTAAAGTAACCCGTGTAGGACAGCTGGTAGCGCAGGAAGCATCCAGAAGGATGAATATTCCGTTTGGTATCATTGACCTGTCTCTTGCACCGACGCCTGCTATTGGAGACAGTGTGGCAGATATCCTTTGCGAAATTGGTCTGGAGTATGCAGGAGCACCAGGTACGACAGCTGCACTGGCATTGTTAAATGATCAGGTAAAGAAGGGCGGCGTAATGGCTTCTTCTTATGTAGGAGGCTTGAGTGGTGCCTTTATTCCGGTCAGTGAAGATCAGGGAATGATCGATGCAGTACAGGCAGGAGCTTTGAGCATTGAGAAGCTGGAAGCTATGACCTGCGTCTGCTCTGTAGGTCTGGATATGATCGCCATTCCTGGAGATACACCGGCCACTACGATTTCCGGTATCATTGCTGATGAGATGGCGATTGGTATGGTAAATCAGAAGACTACAGCAGTCAGAGTAATTCCGGTAATCGGAAAAGGGGTAGGCGAAATTGTACAGTTTGGCGGCTTGCTTGGCTATGCACCGATCATGCCGGTAAATCAGTTCTCCTGTGCAGATTTTGTAAACAGAGGCGGAAGAATTCCGGCACCAATTCACAGTTTTAAGAACTAAGAAAATGAAAAAAACCCGTCAGACCAGATCAGAGGATCACAATCTGACGGGTATTTTCATGCCGAAATGGCTGGTGGTATTTTTGAGAAAGTACGGATTCATAAATGTGAGAGGAAAGTGTCGTTTGCTGTAATTGGCAAATGGCAGTTTTTTTTCTCTCTTCATCATGAAAAGGAAAATCCAGGATATTTTTTGGGGCGTCTGCCATCTTGGTCAGAACCGGGATGTCAGAATGTGACTTGACTATCCTTAAAATCTGTGAAGATTTTCGGCGCATACCAAGAATCCTGGTGTACTGAGGGAGAAAAAGTGCAGGAGCAGCAGGCTCCTGAATATCCAGAAGCAGGTGGAACAGTGCTCTCTGGATATGACCTCTGGTCTGATTCCTGGAGGTCAGCAGTTCAGTAAAATCAGCAAAATTTTGAAACAAAAAGCGATTCTGAAAGATTCTGTTTGCCAGAAAAGCATCAATATCAAAATAATCCTGAAGTTCTTCCGGTGTGCGAGCCAGCATCAGTCGATACTGTATCATTGAAGCAAAATCTTCAGCCTCTATGGGACCGTAGTTTTTGGCATAAGCCTGAAGAAGAATCCAGGCGGAAGCAGGCATATATTCCTGCAATGCAGCATCTTCTGCCAGGTAACGGATGAATCTTCAGAAATACGTGCGCATTTGTGCAGAAGTGTGTTCCGGATTGCAGTAGCAGATGAAAAATGCCCGGTCAGATCAGGACTGTGATAACCAGACCCCACTCTTTGGATTGCATGTGGTGCAATGGGGCTTTGAAACCTTTTTAAAGCACACAGATATTCCAGCGCCAGAATATTATTCGGAAGACGCAGAAAAGAAACATCTGTATGCAGATAATCAGAAAGCGCAGCAGAACGGGCAGCAGGATATCCCATTCCCTTTTTCAGATAAGAAAGAAGCAACTGCTGAAAGTCGACAGGCTCCCGGGACAGAAGAGAAGCAACCTGTTCAAAGTCTGAAAGACATTCCTGCTCAGTGCCAAAACAAAGAGTGTCGATACAGCCAAGACTGTTCAAAATGGAGACGCCGCCTCTGGCAAAATATTCGGCTCCGGCGCAGGCAAATGCCACAGGAAGTTCCAGCACCAGATCAGCGCCATTTTCCAAAGCCATGTGTGCGCGCACATATTTATCCAGTACAGCCGGTTCCCCCCGCTGCACAAAATCACCGCTCATGACAATCACCACATAATCAGAACCAGTTTCCTGGCGTACTTTTTCGATCTGATAGGCGTGGCCGTTATGAAATGGATTATATTCAGTAATAATGCCGGCTATTTTCATAAACCCTCCGTATTTTTAAAATATAGTAACTATTCAGAGCCAGCCTCCAAAATGCTACGCATTTCGTCGGTGTGGCGTATCCGCCAAATAAAATTTCAAAAACAGTTTTAAAAATGCAAGCATTTTATACCTGTTTTTTGAAATTTTGCTTGCCTCTGAACAGTTACAAAATATAAGAAAAAGTGTAGCATTATTTGCAGGCAGATGCAAGGCAGAATGTCCTGTTTTACGTGCAATAGAAAAAAAGGAAAAGAAATTGCAAAAAAAAGAAAGAATCTTATTGATAATTTTGGAAAAAATCTTATAATAGACGGTGAGGACTGTTTCAAAACAAATACAATGGGATACAGTCAAATACAAAAAAAGGAGACAAAGATTATGCCATTAGTTACTACGACCGAGATGTTCAAAAAAGCATACAATGGTGGATATGCAATCGGAGCATTCAATGTTAACAACATGGAAATTGTACAGGGTATCACAGAAGCAGCAGGAGAACTGAAGAGTCCGGTTATTCTTCAGGTTTCCAAAGGAGCTCGTGCTTATGCAAACCATACATACCTTGTAAAATTAGTAGAAGCAGCAGTTATTGAGAACCCAGAGATCCCAATCGCTCTTCACCTGGATCACGGTGACAGCTTTGAACTTTGCAAGAGCTGTATTGATGGAGGATTTACATCAGTTATGATCGATGCTTCTTCCAAATCTTTTAAAGAAAATATCGAACTGACTAAAAAGGTAGTAGAATATGCACACGCTCATGGTGTTGTTGTAGAAGCAGAGCTTGGTACTCTGGCAGGTATTGAAGACGAAGTCGTTGTAGAAGCTGGTCATGAAAGCTATACACGTCCAGAAGAAGTGGAAGAATTCGTTGACAAGACAGGATGTGACTCTCTTGCAATCGCAATCGGAACAAGCCACGGTGCTTACAAGTTCACAGCTGATCAGTGTACACGTAACGAGGAAGGTATCCTTGTTCCACCTCCACTTCGTTTTGACGTTCTGGAAGAATGTGCTAAGAGACTGCCGGGATTCCCTATCGTACTTCACGGATCATCTTCTGTACCACAGGAATTTGTTAAGATGGTAAATCAGTACGGCGGAAATATGCCGGATGCAGTAGGTATTCCAGAAGAACAGTTAAGAAAAGCTGCTACAATGGCTGTATGCAAGATCAACATCGACTCCGATATCCGTCTTGCTATGACAGGTAACATCCGTAAATACTTTGCAGAACATCCAGATCACTTTGACCCACGTCAGTATCTGAAACCAGCTCGTCAGGCTGTAAAAGATATGGTTGCTCATAAGATCGTTAACGTTCTTGGAAGTAACGACAAGATCTGATCCTAAGAAACAAAAGGCGGGAAATCTTCTGATTTCCTGCCTTTTTTCGTGTGGAGTTATAAGACAGAAAGACTTTATATGAAAAGAAAAATAAAGTGTTTGGAAAAAAATTCATGAAACACAGATTCCTGGTTGAAAAATCAATTTGTGAATAATATAATGAGATTTATGAGAGACTGTATACAGTCTGCTGTCAGAATATGGCAGTGTTATGGCATCAAAGTGCCGCCTGAGAGATCAGGAACATATCATACGAAAGGAGTCAAAGAATCATGGGATTTATTGACGTTATCAAAGAAAGAGCAAGAAACAATAAGAAGACAATTGTACTTCCGGAGACAGAAGACCGCAGAACTTACGAAGCTACCGCACAGATCTTAAAAGAAGGCGTTGCAAACGTTATTCTGGTCGGCAGCGAAGAAGCAGTTAAGAAGGGCAGCGAAGGACTGGATATTTCCGGAGCTGTAGTTGTAGATCCTGCTACATCTGAGAAGACACAGGGATATATTGATAAACTGGTTGAATTAAGAAGCAAAAAAGGTATGACACCAGAACAGGCTAAAGAGATTCTTCTGAATCAGTATCTGTACTATGGTGTTATGATGGTTAAGATGGGCGATGCAGATGGTATGGTATCTGGAGCATGCCACTCAACAGCAGATACTTTAAGACCATGTCTGCAGATTCTGAAAACAAAACCAGGTACAAAACTGGTATCTGCATTCTTCCTGATCGTAGTGCCAGACTGCGAATATGGTGCTAATGGCGCATTCGTATTTGGTGACAGCGGACTGGTTCAGGATCCAAATCCGGAAGAACTGGCAGCTATCGCAGCTTCTTCCGCAGAATCCTTCCAGTTACTGGTACAGGAAGAGCCAATCGTTGCTATGCTTTCTCATTCTACAAAGGGAAGTGCAAAACATGCACTGGTTGACAAAGTAGTAGAAGCTACCAAGATCGCAAAAGAAGAAAATCCGAACCTGAAACTGGACGGAGAATTACAGCTGGATGCTGCTATCGTACCAACGTTGGAGCATCTAAAGCACCAGGCAGCGATGTTGCAGGTAAAGCAAATGTTCTGATTTTCCCTAACCTGGATGCAGGTAATATCGGATACAAGCTGGCTCAGAGACTTGCAAAGGCAGAAGCATACGGACCTATCACACAGGGTATTGCAAAACCTGTAAATGACCTGTCCCGTGGATGCTCAGCAGAAGATATCGTAGGTGTTGTTGCGATTACAGCAGTTCAGTGCCAGGCTGAATAATATAATAATTTGGAGGATAGATTTCAATGAACGTATTAGTAATTAACTGCGGAAGTTCATCTCTGAAATATCAGCTGATCAACTCCGATACAGAAGCAGTACTTGCAAAAGGACTTTGTGAAAGAATCGGTATCGACGGAAGACTTACCTATCAGAAAGCAGGCGGAGAAAAAGAAGTAACAGAAGCTGCTATGCCTACCCATAAAGAAGCAATCCAGCTGGTACTGAATGCACTGACAAACGAAAAGACAGGTGCAGTAAAGAGCCTTGCTGAAGTAAATGCAGTAGGTCACAGAGTCGTACATGGCGGAGAAAAATTCGCAAGCTCCGTAGTCATCAATGACGAAGTATTAAAAGCAATCGAAGAATGCAACGATCTTGCACCTCTTCATAACCCGGCAAACCTGATCGGTATCAATGCATGCCGTGAACTGATGCCAGGAGTACCGATGGTAGCTGTATTTGATACTGCTTTCCATCAGACCATGCCAGAAAAAGCATATCTGTATGGTCTTCCATACGAATATTATGAAAAATATGCAGTACGTCGTTATGGTTTCCACGGAACATCTCACAGCTTCGTATCTAAGCATGCAGCAGAGTTCCTGGGACTGAATCTGGACAACTCCAAGATCATCGTTGCTCATCTTGGTAACGGTGCATCCATCAGTGCAGTACTGAATGGAAAATGCGTAGATACTTCTATGGGTCTGACTCCACTGGAAGGTCTGGTAATGGGAACACGTTCTGGTGATATTGATCCAGCTATCATGGAATTTATCGCAAAGAAAGAAAACCTGGATATCGCAGGTGTTATGAACGTACTGAACAAGAAGTCTGGTGTACAGGGTATCTCCAAAGTATCCAGTGACTTCCGTGATCTGGAAAGCGGAATGGAAGCAGGCAACAAGCTTTGTGCAGCAGCACTGGAAGTATTCTGCTACAGAGTAGCAAAATACATCGGATCTTATGTAGCAGCTATGAACGGTGTAGATGCAATCGCATTTACAGCTGGTATCGGTGAGAATGCTCCTCTGGTACGCGAAAAGGTTCTGGCTTACTTAGGATATCTTGGAATTTCTCTGGATGCAGAAGCAAACGGAAAACGTGGAGATGACTGTGTGATCTCTACTGCTGATTCTAAGGTAAAAGTTGCAGTAATTCCTACAAACGAAGAACTTGCAATCTGCCGCGAGACAGTAGCTTTAGTATAAAATCAGTTGGAACATTTAGAGCGTGGCAGATTGTTGCCACGCTCATTTTGCAAATTATGTAAATTTGTGATTGACAAATGAAAGACTGATAGTTATAATATTCAGGTATGGATAGGATAGGAGGGCATTATGCAGGTTGATTTACATGATATTTTGAAAATCGACGGAAAAAAGATGCAGGTAAATGCTGAACTGGAGATGGATCAGTTCCATGGAACGTTTGGTGATTATCCTATCGTTCGTAAGAGTCCGGTATCTCTGGAGATTGTGAACAAAGGAGATCGGAACTTACAGATAAAGGGAAGTTCAGAAGTTGTTCTGGCTATTCCCTGTGACCGGTGTCTGGAAGAAGTTGATACGCGGATTCCGCTTGATTTCGAGAAAGAAGTTGATATGAAGCTGGATGAAGAAGAACGGGTTCAGGCATTGGATGAACAGTATTTTATAGAAGGATACAATCTGGATGTGGATAAGCTTGTCTGTTCAGAGATACTGGTAAGTTGGCCATCAAAGGTATTATGTAAGGAGAACTGCAAAGGACTCTGCAATACCTGCGGGACCAATTTGAATCTGAAGACTTGCGATTGTGAGCCTACAGATTTGGATCCCAGGATGGCACAGATCCAGGAAATCTTTAACAAATTTAAGGAGGTGTAAACCATGTCAATCTGTCCAAAGAATAAATCTTCTAAAGGTAGAAGAGACAAGAGAAGAGCTAACTGGAAGATGGTAGCTCCAAACCTTGTAAAATGCAGCAAGTGCGGCGAACTGATGATGTCTCACAGAGTATGCAAGAACTGCGGTACTTACAACAAAAAAGAGATCATTGCTCAGGACTAATTTGAAAAGAGATAGAATCAAGGGTTAAGTCAGTATGACTTAGCCCTTTTCTATTTTTTCCTTGTTTTGATTGAGTTCACAGACAACATAGGCTATAATGATTCTAGCCTATTTATATGGGAAGAATAGTTTAAAAGATAAGACAGGAGAAAAAATGCTGACAGATGAACGGTTATATGAGCGTTATTTTCTTGGTGAAAAAGAAGCTGCGGAGCAATTGGTGAAACGATATGGAGATTCACTGATTCGTTATATCAGTGGGTATATTTCTGATTATCATGAGTCGGAGGATTTGATGATTGAGGCGTTTGCCAGATGTTTGCGAAAAAACGACCGGTTACAGAGGACCATTGCTTTAAAGCCTACCTTTATAAAACATCGCGAAATCTGGCGCTGCGTCATAATAAGAAAAAGAGATTTCCATTACTGGAACTGCATCAGACAGGATTTGAGATGTCCGGAGTCATGAGTGCGGATGCAGATCTGCTAAGGAAGGAACAGAACCGCCAGCTGTTCCAGGCATTAGAACAGGTGAAAAAGGAGTATCGGGAAGTTCTGTACCTGCTGTATTTTGAAGAGATGAAATATGAAGAGGCAGGAAGGGTTATGGGCAAAAGTGTACCACAGATTACCAATCTTGCTCACAGAGCGAAAAAAAGTATAAAGAAAATTCTGGAAAGGGAGGGATTTACCTATGCGCACCAATGAAGAACGAATGAATCTGATCTTTAGCAGGGCAGAAGAGATTCAGAAAGAGCAGCAAAAAAGAAAACAGCGTTGGATAGAAGTTGGATGTGTAGCTGCCTGTATGGTGCTGATTATCGCACTTGGTATTGGTATGCCAGGAATCATGGGACATGCTGTATCTGGATCTGTAACGCATAATTCAGGTGCAGCCAGCCTGATTGCCAGTCAGGCTCAGCTGGGGTACATTGTAGTTGGAATTTTTTCCTTTGCTTTGGGCTGTATTGCGACGATTTTATTATATCGTATCAAAGAACGCAGAAAAGATCAGGCGGAGCGAAAGTTATGAGTTTTGAAGTGATAGATAATGGTATTCAGGTTGGCCTGTTTCTGTTGTTTGCTCTGTTTTCTCTGATTCATGGAATACGTAAGCAGGATCGCAGATTCTGGATTCTGTCCGGATGTTATGCCTGTTTTGCTATGGGGACCTTATATTATCTGATTTATCTGGTAATTATGGGAAAAGTGCCGCAGGTCTTCTACGTGTCAGAGATTGCCTGGATGGCATCATATCTGTTCTTGTTGGCACTGTGTCTGATGATAACGGGAAAATGTCAGAAGCGGCATTCTATAGTAGCCTGTGTATTAACTGCAACAGAGGTGGCAGTTGTCATAGGAAAGCGGATTTTTGGTCCATCGTATCCTTTTTCCATTATTTTTGCTATGGTAATCGGTGTGATCTTTTATCACGCGGTACTTGATGTGCAAGAGAACAGGAGAGGAATCAGTTATTCTATGATTGGATTGATTGTATGGCAGCTGCTCCTTTATATTGTGTCAGAACATATAAGAGATTATACACAGTTCAACCTTTATTTTGCAGTAGACTTCCTTCTGATGGCAACCATGTGTAGTTTGTTTTTCTGGCTGAAAAAGGAGGAACGTGAATGAGTTATCTGGAGAATATTCTGGTCTGTATTGGTGTGCCATTTCTGCTTGCGCTTCTTTTTGTGAAGGGAAAACAGAAAGAATATTTGGGATTTATTCTTTGTGGGATGTGCTGCTGTCTCCTGGCCGCTTATGTAACCAGTTTTTTTATGGCAATCTATGGTGCTGACGCACTGGTTACATCGGTGGAGATTACGCCAGTTTGTGAAGAAATTCTGAAGTTTCTGCCATTTTTGCTGTGGCTTTTGATCTTTGAACCGCAGCAGGAAGAAATCTTATCTGTGGCAATGTTCATAGCGATAGGATTTGCTACTTTTGAAAATATCTGCTATCTTGCAGAAAATGGTGCTCAGAATTTTTACTTTCTCTTTCTTCGCGGAATTGCTGCCGGAGCCATGCATCTGTGTGGTGGAATTGCTGCCGGATATGGTATAGGTTTTGTATTTCAAAGGTTATGGCTTCGGGTAATTGGAACCATCGGCATTCTTGGATTTTGCATTGTCTTTCATGGAATCTATAATCTGCTGGTGACAGCCGGAGGGACATGGCAGAGATGCGGATACCTGTTTCCTGTCATTTGTATTATGCTTGTATATATCATACGTTTATTACGAAATCACTTACTGAGAAATCCGTAAGTGATTTTTTATTAAAAAATCAGCAATCAGATGAAAGGTTTTTCCTTTTTGGGACTTTCTATAAGTATAGAATAACTTTGTCTATGCATGAGAGAGTGAACGGGAGGAAAGGAAATGAAGAGAAAACGAAGACAACGTTGGATCGCTATGCTGATGGCAGTGGTCATGCTGGCCAGTACAATGGGGAGCACCGGGCTGGCACAGTCACTGCAGACGGAAAGCCATGCAGCACAGGATCATAGATCGACACGGGAGACCGAGACAACAGCGGAAGAGATCATATTGCCTGATCGTGTAAAAGAATGGGGAGGGGAATATGAGACGGCTGCTACACAACAGGAAGCAGACGCGCTTCGGACGCAGGATGAATCGAAGAATCTGCTGATTACTGCAAAAGAGTGTACATTGTCTGGGCTGGACTATGGTGAAATTGCAGCGTCTGCTACAGATAAGCTGGATCTGTCAGATGTGAAAGCAAAAAGATTTACAGCAGATCAGGTCAGTGAACTGCGGCTAAATGGAACAGAACTGGAACAGCTGTATGTTCAGACTGCAAAGGACCAGAGTGTGACGCTGCGTATGGATGCAGAGACAAAGATTCCGGAAATCTTTCTGGAAGGAGAAGGAAGTGTCCTGCTGGAAGGCAATGGCGCACTGGGTATCATACGCGTGACAGGTGCATTAGAAGAGGTAACGGTCAGAGCCACATGTTCTGTGATCAATGAATCTGGACAGTCGGTTCAGCTTGAAATGCCAGAAGGAAATCAGATGACACTGGCATCTGGTCAGCAGGAGGAACTGGTGCTGTCATCTTATCAGGTGACTTTTATAGCAGACGGACAAATCTATGACAGTAAAATGGCGAAGCCTGGGGAAACCATTCCTTTCCCGGAACAGAATCCGGAAAAAGATGGATTTATTTTCACAAGCTGGTATAAAGATGAGGCGTTTACGGAAAACTGCTCTCAGTTTGCAGTGGCAGAAGGAGAGACTACACTTTATGCAAGATTTGTGGATGCAGCGGAGGCAATCGAAGTAACCTTTGATACCATGGGAGGCCGTGAACTGGAGCCACAGATCTTCGCAAAAGGAGAAAACCTGTTAACCAGACCGATCAATGAGATTTATACTGAGAAGGAAGGGTATACATTTGGCGGCTGGTGTACAGATCCGGAATGTACCACGGCATTTTCCTATACAGAGCCACTGGAAGAGTCTCTGACGCTGTATGCTTTCTTTGTATCAGAAGAGGCGCAGGAAACAGAAAAAGACGGAACATCAGCGGACCTGGCAGATTTTGACTGGCAGGGAACCATTCCACTTCGGACAGAGGAAGAAATGACTTTGGATGAAGTGAAAAAGAATGTCCGTGTGGAGGCTGGCTCAGGTGCGCTGGATCCGGAGCTGGATATTAAAGAAACTGAAGATGGGTTTGCTATTTCTGGATCTTATTATGAAAAAGATGGTGAGACAGGATTTGAGCCGGGAGCAACATTCAGCATTATTGTATCTGGAGGTGTGCATTTTGCAGATTATTCAGATGATACCGATACGGCAGTGGTATCTGTATATAAAAAGCAGGTAGAAGTAGTCGGCTTTTCTGATGATATGACCTACGTACTCTGGGATGATGTGATGGAATATCAGCCGGTGGTATCTGTGGATGAAGCATCTGAAGAAGAGACGGATTTAGAGACAGAAGCATTTTCTGAGACAGAGAAAATGGAAGAAACAGAATTGGAAACTGTCGCAGAAGAGGGATCAGAAACAGAGACAGAAAGCAATCAGGCGGTAGCAGATCCTGATGGTGCAGATGCCGGGGAAGTGGAAGAGGCAGCGTATATTCCTGGCGAAATTCTGGTAAAAAACAGTGATACCACATATCAGGAAGGTGATATAGTAGCCTTCTATGATGGTGAGATTGGCAGAGATGAAAAAAATATCGATGCATATACAGAAGGGGCTTTTGATGGATATGTACTGTTTGCACAGATCCTGAGTGTGGAAGATACGGCAGATGGGATACATCTGACTTATGGATATGCCAGCCCGGAGGATTATCTGGCAGACTTTGATGTTCACGTTACGGACAATGTGGAGATGGATCAGCAGCTGTCGGAGGAAGATCTGGAAGTGCTGACATCCAGACTTTCCAGGCAGGTAGAAGAAAATGAAGAACTGAAAGCTCAGATGCTGGTATCCGTCATGAGTGCGCCGGAGACGCAGGATATGCTGGATGACCTGTACGGGGAAGGCACGTATGCGCTGGCAGGTATGACGGCAACTCTGACACCTGGCAGGCCGGTGGTGAAGCTGAAAGTATCAGGCAGTGAAGTGACGGCAAACATCAGCATTTCTGCGACTGCCAATATTAAAAAAGATGGTAAGAACATGCTGACTGTTCAGCCGAAGCTGTCCTTTACCCAGTCTTTGTCCGTGAAGACGAATGTAGACGGTGGAAAAGTCTGGATCGATATGTCTGTGACGATCCGGTCCATGTCGAAGATTGAACTGACTGTTACCGCTACTACTGGTGGAAAAACAACCGTATTCTCAAAAGCAAAGGATACCTTAAGTGAGATTGTCAAACCGGAAGGAATCCAAGAGGGTGATTATGAATCCTATGATCAGTCTGTAGCAGATCTGATGGATACGATGAACTCCATCGTGGCAACCTCTTTGAAATATAATGATCTTTTTGATATCCTGCTGCTGAATCTGAGATTCTCTTTCTATGGAATTATTACCGTAGGCTTTGAGGTTCATCTGGTGGGACAGGTGGGAGTCCTGGCAACCTTTGGCGTAGAGATCGTAGCCAGAAGCGGGGAACGCATCGGTTTCAAATACAATTTCCTGAAATTCAAAGGAAGCTCTTATACGGAGAAGCTGGAGAGCTCCGTAACCAACAATATTTATCTGATTGGAAAGGTAGGAGTCCGCGTGGGACTGCGGCTGACGTTGTCAGTAACCATGTGTGGAATTGCCACAGCCTATATAACCGGAAGCCTGTATGCCTATGCAGAGCTGACAGGTCTGTTCTTCAATACCACGAATCTTTTGAGCGGAGCCAATACGAATCTTGGAGCATTAAAGTTTGAGGTAGGTATTGATGTTGTAGTATCCCTTGGTCTGAAAGTAAGATTGATTTTCAAGACCATACGCAAGAACTGGACGGTCTATACCGGACGCTGGCCATTGTGGTCCACTTCCGTATCCAGCAGCATGAGCTATATGGATGAAGAGGAACTGGCAAAGCTCTGGGAAAAATCCAGTGCGAATGCGGATCATAAGACAGTATTTGGATTTGAAACCATTCCGATGAAGACATGGAATCTGATGGGCGGAAAATGCCAGAAGAACAATCTTCTTTGCGCAAAATCATCCGGTAAAGGTGTAAAGATCACTTTATCGGTGAAGAATCTTATGATAAATGGAGAAGCAATCCCGGAAGGAGATGCCAGAAATGCATTATTTACCGTGGGCGATTCATCGAAAGGACAGAATCCGGGATTCATCTATATGGATGAAAAGGTTGCAGAAGAACAGTTGTGCGAAGAGGCAGAGCTGGATCTGGAAGTTACTTATGAGAATAACAGTTCCTCGGCACTGGTGAAGAAACAGACCAAGACGTTCCATTTGAAAAAGAAATGTGCGCTGGCAACAACGACACAGAATGTGAAGATTGTATTGAATGACTGGTGTGCAAGAAACTGGGGGCTGAGTGCAGCTGACTGGGATAACAAAGTGGTGTATGAGACATCCTTTACCTCTATACATAATCTGGGAAGAGCTTATGAGCCAACTGCGACGGGAACATTGAATCTGGGAGAAATTGTTGCAAAGGTACAGAGTGAATATCCGGAAATCAGTCAGTACACCTGTGAATGGATGGAACCATCTCCTTCCCAGAGCGGTGTGATACAGTATAGTGTGCCGCAGATCAGCAGCTTCTGCTATATGACACCTGCCAATGGAGTTGTGCGTTATGATGTGCGTCCACAGACAGATGCGTATGATGTGACCTATTATCTGTATGTCCGCAGATTTGAAGGATATGAGGATTCGATTCGTTATCATATCAATCTGAAAGGGGACGATGCAGAGGATACTTATACCTTCCAGGTAGCACCGAGTGCATACGGTAAATCATTGACATTTACAAAAGAAGCAGAACACAGTTATCTTCTGGAAACAAGACGTACACAATTCGATGGCAGCAGGCAGCCTCTGATGATGTCAGTAAATCAGGAAGCGGCAGCAAAGACCGGATTTACCCTGACAGGACGGGAATATCAGCAGGATGTTTACTTTGACATTACCATTGGCAAGCCAATACTGGGCATTCAACTTGGTGAAGGAGTGAAAGGATATCAGTTTACAGATGAGAAGCTGAATGGAGAAGATGGCATCAAACCAGGAAGTAAAGTGGAGCTTCAGGTAGAACTGGAAGAAGGCTATGGCGGACTGGAAGTAACTTCAGAAAATGAAGATGTGACGTTCCAGATCAGTGACAATAAAATAAGCTTTATCATGCCAAACAGCGATCTGTCTATTGTACTGCGTGCTTATCGGCTGCACAGCATTACTTATCTGTACCAGTATGGTGGCTATGGAACCTATAAAAAAGTCTATTTTGCAGAAAATGAAGTAACAAAGAAGGTGGAAGATCCGAAGATTGACGGACTGACGTTCCGTGGCTGGTACACATCTGCAGATGGCAGTGGGAAAGCATATCAGTTCGGCGAAAAATTGCTGACAGATGTGACCTTATATGCAGACTGGACCTGTGACGTAACTGTGCATTTTACACCTGCAAAAGGAAAGGCAGCATATCTGACGGGGGCAGAAGATGCACCGGAAGAACATCTGATTTTTGAAAATGATACACAGGAATATTTTGCATTTACCTATTCTACGTTAAGACCGGGAGAAAAACTGCTGAATATTCAGATTCCGGAATATGACGGATATCAGTTCATGGGATGGTATACCAATGACGAATTCTCAGGTGAACCGATCAATCTGGAAACATACCGTTTGTCAGGTGGCATGGATCTCTATGCGCGCTGGGCGAAGATGGTTGCCGTAAACTTTGACCGCAATGATGGAACGGATGCACCGCTCTATGCGGAAACAACGGGATTTGTAGGATATCCAATCACGATCATTCCGGATGCACCGGAAAGACAGTACTATACCTTTACCGGATGGTACAAAAATAAGGCAGCAACCGTAGCTTTTGATGTGCAAAACGATACGATTACCGGTAATACAACCCTTTATGCGGGCTGGAAGGCAACCAATTATGCGATTACCTACGATCTTGCAGGTGGAACAGAAGCGGCGGAAAATCCTGCAACCTACACCACAGAAGATACGATCACACTGACTGCGCCGGCCAGAGAAGGCTATACATTCGATGGATGGACGGGAACCGGTCTGGAGGAACCAACGGTAGAGGTTATGATAGAGCCGGGAGCCGGCGGTGATCGCAGCTATACTGCAGTATGGTCACCGATTGAGTATTCCATAGAATACAAGAGAGCTTTCGACAATCTGAATAATCCGGTATCTTACAATATAGAAAGCGACGAGATTATTCTGAAACAGCCAACCAGAGAAAAGTATGAATTTGCGGGCTGGACAGGAACGGGACTTGACCAGCCAACCATGGAAGTACATATTCCGAAAGGTTCTATGGGAAATCGTGTTTACACGGCAACCTGGATCAGTTCTGATTCGGTATTGAACATTCTGGAAAGAATACAGGTACTGGCACAGACTCATCCATATGAATCAGAGCTGGTCGCTTATCTGGCAGGTGGTGGACCGGCTATGGATGATCCATACAAGATAATAGATCCTAAGGTTGCGCAGGATGCGGAAGATTATCTAAAGAAACTCATAAGAGAAGATGGTACGGCTGGCAATTATCGACCTGGAGAAATTGGTGCTTATAGTGACAGGATTGAAATACAGATAAAGAGTACCAAGACAGATCGCAGGTCTGATAAGCAGAAGCAGATTTATACATTTGAGGTAGAAGCAGTGTATACGGATGATGCAGGGGAAAGGCATCCGGTTACAATTGCAAATTACCAGGCGCAGCTGCAGAAAATGGTAGCAGAAAAATTTATTGTTCCAGATATACCGAAAGGAACCTTTGGACAGAAATTGAACGAAATTACAAAAGGAGTAACCATTGGAAAAGGCATAGCGCTTTATACAAATATGGATCTTGATTATGAACAGAATGCTTCCGGAACTTATAGCTGGAAGAATGCAGATCAGATTCCATTTGGCAGAAATAATGGTACAGAAGAAAATGAATATGAAGTGATTTTCACCCCAGATTCTGACTGTGAGGAATATTTCGCACCAGCTGAAACAAAAGCCTCTGTATTGACGCAAATCGGGTTATACGTGACTGCGGCAGCAGACAGCAGAGTTTATCGATATAATGATACATCGACAACAGGAAGCGCAAAATTGTTTTATGCAGACGAAAAGGGGGATGCCACAAAAAAAGAGTTTACAGATATAGAAGAATTCTTGTCCGGCGGAACATGGAGCTTTGAATCAGCGAAAGCAGAACCGGATAAACGGGTAGAATACAGTGGATATACATTAGATAAATCTAAAAATTCAAACGAATTATATGGAGAAGATGCGTATGTTGTGGTAAATGCTACAGCGACATCGACGGCCACTATTACACAGGTGCAGCAAAGAGATGTAACGATTTCTAATGTAGGTACCGAGAAAACCTCATATTCTTACGGAACGCTCATGGGAGATATTCATTTGGCAGGTTCTGTAAAATACCGGGGAGAAGAAGTACAGGGAACATGGAAATGGAATGAAAAAGTCCTGGCTGAAAAACCGGATGTAGGAGCTTCTCATACTGCATATTTTATAGCGGATGAAAAATACGAAGATGGATTTGCAGTGTTTACTGCTGAGGTTACGATTCCTTTGAGTTATCAAAATGTATATGTTCCGGAAATTCCAACAGTATATTATAATGGACAGACGCAGAAACCAGCCTTTCCAAATGCTGACAGCGATGGATACATTGTTCTTGAAAATAATGGTGGACAAGATGCAGGCACTTATGATGTGAAATTGAGATTGGAGGATACCAAAAATACTGTATGGATGGAAAGACGTGGAAATACAGAAAATGGATTGGGACAGGATGACATTATACGTAAGTTCAATATTCTGAAAGCAGTGCCTCAGGTTACAACAGGAAGTGTGAAAGCTATTTCTTACGGACAGAAACTGACATCCGGTGATTCTAAAAAAGAAACAATAAATAATGTTTCGGATATCCAGACAATGTATTCTGCAAAAGATATGTTAGCGGGCTTTAAGGTAACATATCCGTCTGTATCAGAAACAGAATCAGGAAATGGAATCTGGAGTTGGGTAACAGAAAAAAATGCGAATGGTGATGAACTTTTGCTTGAGAAATCTGGATCTGGTGAAAAGAAAGTGGCACAGCCATTGGCAGTTGGAAAACACAGCATAAAAGTAAAATATACACCGGGCAATAATCAGAATAATCTGGACAGTTATGAAATATATGTTGAGGTTACGGTACAAAAAACAACGCCATATGTAGTGGGAGAAATGGGTGATACTATCATGTACCAGGGTGGAAATCACACAATAGCCAATGCGGAGATCAAAGCCGATTCAGTAAAAGCATATAATCCATACATCGAAAATGAAGTACTGGATGGTAGCTGGGTATGGGGAGACAGTACTTATATTCCTATGCAAAGCGGTGAAAAATCCGTTAGATTTATTCCTTCTGATACTAATACGTATACATCTGACGCAAGTAAAAACTGTAAAGTAACAATAAGAAATACGATCGAAATACATTATTCAATCATTGCGAAAGCTCCTACAATTGGTACAGGCAAACTCGAGGATAGAACGGGAATATTGAAGAACTGGAATCCGGGTAACACTACGTTTACAATCGAACTTAAAGGAACATATGATTCTGGAGTTTTTAAGTCTGCGACAATAAAATGGAAAAACGAAGGAGGCGCACAAATTGAAAAGAAGATTTCAGCATTAAATACGGTTACAAACGGAATTAAGGTAGAGCAGCCGGATAAAAAATCTTTTAAATTCAGTTTTACCGATGCAAAATTACCAAATGATTTGAGTATCACATTAGATGCAACAGGCAATACCAGAGCAAGGTCTAAAATACAAGCCCGGATAATGGAGCCTGAAACAGAACTTTCAACAGAAACCATTACGGAATCACAGACTTCATCACAGGATACCGAATCTTCTGAACCGGAAAGTAAAACATCTGATCTTGCTGTACCGGAGACAACCATGACAGAGAGTCCGACCACAGAAACACCTGTGCCTGAGACTCAGACCCCTGAAACTCAGACCCCTGAAACAAAGCCATCACAGACGCAGGTACCAGAGACTTCTGCACCGGAAACGACAGCCCCGCAGCCTGAAACAGCGGCACCACAAACGGAGCAGCCTGCGACAGAAACATCCGCTCCACAAACGGAGCCACCAGCACCGGAAACGGCGGCACCTCAGGCAGAGACTTCTGCTCCTCCACAGCCAGTCGAGACGCAGGCGGCAGAAATTCAGTCTGCTGAGAGCATGGAACCGGTACAGAATAGTGGTGACTCATGAGAAGAACACACTTTTATGCAGGTATTCTGTTTGGTATCTTTCTAACGATGCCCCTTACAGTGGGGGCATCGGCAGAAATGGAACCATTAGAAGAAGCATCCAATGCGGTAACCGTCTGCATTCTGGATTCTGGCTGTAATCTGCCAGACGGACAGGGAAAGAATTATCTGGAGGGTACAGAGGATCTGACGGATCAGGAAGGACATGGAACTTGTGTATATGAAATTCTAAAAGAAACGGCACCAGATGTAGATATTTATATGTTGAAATGTTTTGACAGTAGTATGGCGTTGACTCAAAATACGCAGGAAACTGGTGGTAAGCACTCGAAGGCCACAGATATAGGTTCGGCTATTATTCAGGCTATTTATGATGCAGTGGACATATATGATGCTGATATCATCAATATGAGCTGGACTTTAAATCAGGATAATGAAGAACTGCATGAAGCCATGACATATGCGGCTGGACGGAATGTGTTGCTGGTAGCGGCAGCGGGAAATTTGTCACTGTCTACACCGCTTGGCAGCGAGGTCTACCCGGCTGCATGGAAAGAGGTGATAGGGGTGTCCGGTGCAGATCTGAATGAACAGGGAGAGCCAGTTAGCTCTCTCTGGTATCTGCAAAGTGATGCTGTATTTGTATCCGCAGATGGCAATTATCAGGGCGAGAAGGGATCTTCTTATGCTGCACCCAGAATTAGTGGCATATTAGCAAATTATCTGTCTGAAGTGCCAAATGAGAATCATACAAAAGGAAAAGCGGAAGAATATCTGAAAGGAATCGCAGTAGATGCAGGAGATCCGGGGTATGATACCATATTCGGTTGGGGATATGTAAACATATTGCAAATGTATAGCTGATTTAATGAAAACCCATGACAAAAAGAATGGGTTTTCTTGCGTTGTCTGATATCATGTGTCAATACCCGAAAAATTCTGATATTTTCAAATTGACATATGAGCCAAACTTGCTATTTGAATTACTCAATGGTACAATGAAATCATATTTTATTGGAGGATATAGCTCAATAAGAACATTAAATTTCAGACAATGCGAAAAAGGAGAAAAACGATGGGAATCTATTTAAATGGGACAGCGGCATACACTCTGTATAAAAGTGAAACTGTAAAACCATATTTTGTAGATAAAACCTTGATGCTGGAGCAGTTGTTTCCCATCATAAATGAGGGAAATAACTATATTTGCATCACAAGACCGCGGAGATTTGGAAAAACGGTTATGGCAAACATGATAGCAGCATTTTTTTCCAGAGCGAAAAATGCAAATGATATATTCAGCAAATGTAAAATATCAGCAAATAAAGATTACATGAAATACCAGAGCCAATATGCTGTTATTCATATTTCATTTAACGATCTTCCCAAGCGTTGTAACTCCTATCAGGAATATATTGATAGGATTGAAAACAGGTTGATCCGGGATCTTCGAAGAGAATATCCAAATCTTGAAATTACGGAGGATGAGGCAGTCTGGGATGTTTTAAGTGAAATCTATGCTTCTGATATGAATGCAAGATTTATTTTTGTGTTTGATGAGTGGGATTTTATTTTTCACCAGGATTTTGTTACGGAACAAGATAAGAGAGAATATTTACGATTTTTGCGCAGCCTGCTGAAAGACAGACCATATGTATTGCTTGCATATATTACGGGCATTCTTCCAATCGCAAAATATTCGAGTGGTTCTGAACTCAATATGTTCATGGAATATACGATGATTTCAGAGGAAAAATATAGCGATTCTTTTGGCTTTACAGATCCGGAAGTGGATGAATTGTATCAGCGTTATGAAGAAAATACAGCACATAGAAATGTGAGTCGTGATGGACTAAGGCTATGGTACAATGGTTATCATACTTTTCGAGGAGAAAGTGTGTACAATCCAAGGTCAGTTGTTTTTGCACTTACAAACAACAATCTTGCCTCATATTGGACAAGTTCTGGTCCTTATGATGAAATTTATTATTATATTGAACATAATATTGATGATGTACGCAATGATCTGGCTCTCATGATAGCAGGGGAAGCCGTTCCGGCGCAAATTCAGGAATATGCGGCCACGTCCATGAAGCTTACGACAAGAGATGAAATTTTTTCAGCGATGGTTGTATATGGATTTTTAAATTATGAAAATGGAAAGGTCAGTATTCCAAATAAAGAATTAATGGATAAATTTGCGGCTATGTTGAGGAAAGAATCTTCTTTGGGTTATGTATACCGTTTGGCACATGAGTCAGAAAGGATGTTGTATGCAACACTGCATCAAGATACTAAAACGATGAATGAAATTTTGGAATATGTGCATAACACGGAAGTTCCGTTGTTGTCTTATAATCATGAAACAGAACTTTCTGCGATCGTGAATTTGATTTATCTTGCAGCACGGGATTTATACCGTGTAGAACGGGAAGAAAAAGCAGGCGTTGGATATGTAGATTTTATTTTTTATCCTTATGATCAGACGGCAGATTGTCTGATTCTGGAACTAAAAGTAGACCATACACCAGAAGAGGCAATTCAACAAATTATAGATAAAAACTATGCTTTGAAATTCCAAGGGAAAATAGGGGAAAAATCATTATATACGGGAAAAATTCTTGCAGTCGGAATTGGATATGATAAGAAGACAAAAGTACATGCGTGTAAAGTACAGGAACTTTTTAGATAATACAAATTACTATAAAGGAATATCATAGCGAAGAGGAAACAGGTAGTATTTCTGGAGGATTTTATCAGCATAGAGGATAATACAGTTTTATGCTATGAAGACGAAAATTATTTTTCACTTACAGAAGATGCGGCACAGGGCGATTCCTATATAAATGCGGAAGAAAATGCAGAGCCGGAAGTAACAGAAGAGACAGAAAATGATACAGAGGACAATGTGACGTATCTATTTGCATTACGGGACAGTGATGGAAACCTGACGGGATTCCAGATACCGGATGTATCACAGGGAGATCAGATTTCTGAAAATAGTGATACGGACAGTGAGCAGGACGAAACGGAAACAGCAATCATCGGCGGTGCAGATGGACCGACCAGTATCTTTCTTGCAAGAAAGAGCAAAAAATAACCTATGCAAAGAACCAGCGGGGACAGTGAATGATCGAAAACACCGTCTCCGCCGTTTTTTTAAATAAATGGAACCGTTTGCCATTCCCATGCATCTAATAGATAGAACATGAAAGATGTTCCTGTACGTACAGACAAAAAGAAAGGGGCAGTTGCATGAATGATTTAGTGCAGAAAGCAAAAAGGGTGATCCGGATGCATTTACGGATCTGATGCAGTCCCAGATGCAGAATATGTATAAAACTGCAAGATCGATTTTATCCCAGGATGCGGACATTGCAGATGCAATCTCAGAAACGATACTGACATGCTGGGAACAGCTGGGGAGTTTGAAACATAATCACTATTTCCGTACCTGGATGACTAGGATTCTGGTAAATAAATGCTATGGTCTGATTCGAAAGAATAAAATGGTTTCACCGGAAGAAATGGCAGCAGATACAGGGTATCGGGAAAACGAGTTTGACAACATTGAATGGAAGCAGACACTGGATTCGCTTCCGGAAAAGTACAGGCTGGTAATGATGCTTTATTACGTGGAAGGATTTAAGGTCAGTGAGATCAGCCAGATTCTGGAATTGTCGGAAGGAACCGTAAAGAGCAGGCTGGCAAGAGGGCGTGACCGCCTGACAGAAACCTTTGAACTGAAACACAGGAGGGCAGAAGGATGAGCAAGAACGATACGATTTATACGTTGCAGCAGGATATAGAGATCCCGGATATTGTAGCAGAAAAAGCAAACGAGGCATTTGAACAGATTCGAAACGAGGCGAAAAAGAAGGGGGATAAAGTAGTGACATATCAGAAACCGGTGAAAAGATCGAAAAAGAAATATGCAATGATTGCGCTTGCAGCAACTCTGGCAGTGGGAACGGCAACGGCTTATGCGGCTTATACAGGCTGGAGCAAAGGCTTGAAAGAAGAACTGCGTATTTCCGAAGAGCAGCAGAAAAATCTGGAAGAAAATGGCATGGCGGCATTTTCAGATGCATCGGTTACAGATGTGGGTGTAACCGTAACAGCACAGCAGAGCATCACCGATAATTATTATACATATCTTTCCTTTAAGGTGGATGGATACTCTGTAGAAAAAGGAGTACAGCCTGGATTTGAAAATATATCGGTTACGGTAGACGGAAAAGATGATATTAGCTGGGGTGGCAGTTTCTATAACGGCACAGTTTCAGATGAGAATGGCATGGCAGTGAAGGCGGACGGATCAGAGCTTGAAACAGAGGCAGACGGTTCCATAATAGAAAATTATGTAATGGATGATGGCAGCCTGGAATATCATATGGTACTGGCAAAGAGCGATGAAAAAGGCTTCTTTATAGGAAAGAAACTGCATGTGGAATTCCAGAACCTGGGAAGTCTGGCGAAAGCAGACTATACGCCGGACATCGAGGGAACCTGGGCGCTTGATATGACACTTGGCGGATCAGATGAATCGAGATATACAGAAGTGACACAGGATTTAGGAAATTCTGGTGCAACCGTTACCAGCGTAGAACTTTCCCCGGTATCGATTCGTGTAACCTATGATTTTCCACGCGTGGAACAGACCGAAGAATACGAAGATGAAAATGGAGAAATGCAGATATTTACGTCTTATGCAGAAGCACCGTTTGCAAGTGGCTTGAAATTAAAAGATGGAAGCACCATCATGAACCTGTACGGCGGTCCCGGTACAGCAGGCTATGTGGATGAAGAAAGCAATACCTATATTTCCGGATATGCATTTGACCGTGTGATTGATCCTTCAGAGGTAGAAGCAGTATTGTTCCGAAAGGAAACAACAAACGGAGATACGGAAACAGAAGAGCCAGAATATTATGAAGTAGCAGTAAAATAACCCTTATCACCCCATCTGCGGGATAAAAGATATCATGCAGATGGGGTGAATTATGTAATGTTGTAAAAAACTGAAAATTGCTACTGCATATAAAAAATATTGACAGCTGATATTTTGGGGTGATAAGATTCAATTATGAGGTGAGAAAAGTGGATACAAAAAAGATATTGACGACAAATGAAAGTGAGTTAATGGAGATATTCTGGAAGGAAAACAGACCAATGACCAGCTTAGAATTAGCAGAATATGCTAATGGAGCCGACTGGAAAAGCAGCTATCTTTTCATTATGCTAAAATCAATGCAGGAAAAAGGGCTGATTGAAACTTGTGGCTCAGTATTGTATGGAAACAGGTATGCAAGGCAGTTCAGACCAACATTAACAAAAGAAGAATACGTAGCTAGGTTGGCTTCTCTTATGCATCTGAAAAAAAGTTCTATATCTAAGGTCACGGTTGCGCTGCTTGAAGAACTGGATGGAGACAGAGATAAGGTCATTAGTGAGTTGGAAACGATGATAAAAGAGTTCAAAAACCAGAAAAAGGAATGATATGAGGTGAGTATTAGTATTTATTCAGTGTTATTTTCTGTTTTGATAAGTGGAATATTGCTTTTCTGTATGATCCTTTTTTGTAAACAATGTGAACATATGGGGAAAACAGAATTAATTACGGCAATCATGATAGGAATGTTATGCTTTTGCAGAATCCTTTTTCCGGTTGACTTAAGATCATCCTATGCGATCAGATTCAAAGGTCTATATGCAGATCTGTGTTCAACAATGATGAAAAATGTAATGTTCCTTGGAAGAAAATACGAAGTATGGCATGGTATAGCTCTGAGCATCGGAGTGGTGGCATTCATAAAAATTGTGAAATTTCTTTTGGAATATCGGTCAACATTGATATATATATCCAAAATGAAGCGATATCCAGAAGAAGAATTAGAACCAATTGTGTCAGTGGAAACATTACATAAAAAGAAATATGATATTCGAATGAGCGGAGACATAACAATACCATGTGGAATAGGACTATTTCATAAATATATTATATTCCCATGTCAAAAGTATTCAGCTGATGAACTACATTATATATTAATGCATGAAATTCAGCATTTTAAAGAGGGAGATCTACTGATAAAATTTTTGACAGAAATGATCTGCTGTATTCTGTGGTGGAATCCCTTATTTAGAAAAGTTCAAGATCTGATCAGTCATGGCATTGAGGTGCGATGTGATACACAGATAACCAGCCAATTATCTGCAGAAGAAAAGAGTCAGTATATGATGACACTGGTACATGTTGTCCAGAATAAAAAGAATGAGAAAAGTATGAAATCAATGGCGATGACATCATTAGGAGACACATCAACAGAAAGATTAAAAGAACGAATTTCCATTCTGTGCAACAAAACGGGTAAGAAAGAAAATAAACACAAAGTGATGGCTATAACGGCGGGGATGATATTTCTTTTATCATATTGTGTTCTGCCAGTAGCTCAATATGGTGCGCCGATCAGCGAAATTGAGGAGGACGGCGCTCAGGATTTGGATTTGCAAAATTGTATGCTGATTTATGTAGATGGAAAATATGAGCTACTTGATGAAAATGGCAACTTCATTTGCGAATATGCGGAAGACTCCGATACAGTAAAAAAATTGCAGGTTCTGATAAAAAATTGAGAAAGCCGGGAAAATCAATATGATTCTTTGATTTTCCCGGCTAAATTATTATCCTACAGTTAGCAAAAATATAATAATAAAACTTATTTATCAGTTATATAAAATATTGACTATAAACATTATTTATGATATATTTTTGATATAGAGGTATTACAGATTATGGAGGAATGGGTATGAAACGTTATATAGTAATTATGGTATTGTCACTGAATGTAAGTTTTTCAATGACTTGTTTGGCAAATGCGCAGTCTGAAAATGAAATCGTTTATTCAGCAGAAATGGAAATGAACATGGAACAACGTACCAATAGTAATTCACGAGCTACTGATAAAATTGAAATCAAATACAGAGTATATAAGGGGGTAGTCCAATATCGTAGATGGAATGCCACGAAGAATAGATGGGTTGATCCAGAATGGAAAAATCTATAAAAAATCAAATATATTTGTTTCATTACAGCATATAGCTATAGATTAATTTGTATTTGTTAGAAATGTAGATTGGAAAAATGTAGCCAGAGGAATTGATGTAAAACTTTAATTCCTCTGGCTTAGTTTATGTTTGAATAAAAATAATAGTAATAAAAAA
>QUMM01000016.1 GCA_003435055.1 Lachnospiraceae bacterium OF09-6 | reverse complement strand
ATACTTGCATTCCCATGTTGTATGACTTAAACTGTTCTTATCCATTTTGGATACCTCCTTGATTATATTTTGTGAGTTTTGCGGACCCACTTTTATATTATCACAGGAGTTTTTACTTGAAGCTAAAGCTACTCCCTCCACCTGCCGAGCAGGTGGTTTATTTTTCTGCCATACAACAATACCCTCAGGCAGGAATAGCTACTGCCTGAGGGCGTCATTTTATATTTTTGTAAAGTTCTGTCCGGTATCACACCAGCAATCCTGATACATTACATAAATGTTGTATTCATCTGGTTCCAGATTCTGCAGTGGAACTGGCAGATGTTCATAATGTTGCAGATAATCCGCAACACGAAGCACAATCTGTGTAGTATCGTACACATAAGTATGTTCTGCTCCCCGGAATACAATCTGTGAAATCTGGTGATCAAGTGTTCCCACATAGAGTACACTTCCCGTCAAATGTAATGTCACGTTTTCCTGGCTGATCACAGCCTGTGGTGCAGTCACATTTTCCGGATCTGTCACTTTTACCGGCTGGATCAGTTCTCCACGGATGGTATTTTCTTCCAGTTTCATCGACGCAGCCAGATCATTGTAGTCGATCTGCATCTCACAGGCTCTGTAGAAGGTAGTCTTGATACTGAACTGATTCAGAATCTCTTCTGTATCATAGTCAAATTCGTAGGTCATGCCTTTTCTCTTGTCTTCTGCACGCGGTACCCATCCACACATACCAAATACATGTCCACTTTCTGAATCATATATCATAGATGATGTGATTTTTGAGTAAATCGTCGGAATTTTCTTAATCTGACGCACGGTACCTGCTGCCTCATCCACTGAATATACCAGCAAATAAGATGCATCATCATTATCATAATAATCCAGCTTGCTTTTTCGCTCTTTTACATAGTGGTTATCATACATGCTGATCTCTATGGTATCTGGATTGCCGTCCATATCTTCTTCCATCTCATATGCCGTATGCTGCTGAAAATGATAGATAAATTCCCCCTCTGGCTGAAGCACATAGGATTCATATTCCGTGCCCTCCCAGAATCTTGGATCGCAGAGAATCCACTGAATCTCTTTTGTAGTCCAGTTCAGCTTGATCACGGATTCAAGATTACGGGCGCTAATCAGAATCGTATCGCTTTCCGGCTGATAGGATACTGTATTGACATGCACCCAATCTGCCCTGTCCACATATTCACAGTCCAGAAGATCCTCCAGTACCAGTTCATTCACCACTTTTCCTGTCTGTCGGTCAATCTCCTGTATCACATTCTCATAATGTGATTGCAGAGAACTGGTGAGCACCAGAAGATTTCCTCCCGGCTCCTTTTCGATCACCTCATGATGCTTCCGCCTGCCAGATAATACATGGTATAAGCCCGGCCCAGATAATCCATCTCATATAGATTGGTTGACTGCGGCTTCTCCATATTCGGTACATAGGCTGCTGTATCCTGCCAGATCATCCTGTTGTTGGATAATAAATAAAGTCCATAGTTCGCAGTTTCAATATTCATATACCATCGGATATCACCCATGCAGTCATAAGCAAATGGCAAATGTGTCCGCTGACCGTATACCATGGTCAGTTCATAAGCCGATATCCCACTTGTCTTTACCGGATAAATGCTATCCGTCAGCTGATCTGGCAGTACTTCTGTGCTGATCTTCACTTCCTGACTGTCTGTTGCATTTCCATCTGCATCCAGAAGCTCCAGTACTACTGTATTTTCCATTCCTGGATACAGACCAATCACCGGCACTCGATGAGACACAGCTGCTTCTACTTCCCCAGTAATATCTGCTGCTTCCGTTTTTCCCTTTACCGTAAAACGCACAGCACACGCTTCCGGCGTATCAAATAAAATCACAGCTGTCAGCGGTGCAATCTGATACGGGTTCACAATTGTCATCGGTTCTTCCCAGCTATATCCATTCTCCTGTTCCACCTGAAGCTGTTGATCGATGGCATAAGATGTGGCTACTCTTGTCTGTTCCACTGGTATTGTAGTCTCAATCTGTGCAGACGCTGCATCATTTTCCAGAACAGCTGCCCGGTTCTTCAAATCTCCAGACACGGTCACCTTCTGCCCATAATATCCGTATGTGTTTTTTCCTCTGTACTCACTGTACAGCGGCATCCGAAATGAGCGATATGTCAGCACATCATAGGAATTTCCGGATATGGTCAGTTCATAAGTCAGCTTGCCATTATCCACCTGATCAATATGGGTAGTTTTTGTCAGTCCTTCTTCAAACATATCCTTTGGATAATAATCACTTCTGTTTTCTGCTTCATTATGCAGATGAGAACCAGCCGTGATCCAGAGATGCTCCCCAGTTCCGTCCAATGATTCTACTCCGGAGATCCAGTCCGAATACCAGTCTGCTCCCCGTTCTTTCCCGTACTGAAATACCTGTGATACTGTCATGTTTTCCGTATCAATATGATAAATGACTGCTCTGGAATATACCTCATCCCCACTGACTCTTTTTTCTTTGTCTGCCCGTTTCACCTTCGCCGTTCCATTGTCAAACAAACAGATATCTCCATTATCCAACAAGGACACATTATGCTGTGCATAGAACCATTCAAACGTCTCTCCCTGTGGCGTAAAGAAACAAGACGCATCCACATTCTCCCATCCTGTTGGATCGCCCAGTATCCAGGCCAGTTCCTTTTCTTCTTTTTTCACTGCCACGATCGCATCTTTATGTCTGGCTGAAAGCAATACCAGATCATGTTCCGCATCATACCACAGACCATTATTATGAAACCAGTCTGTTTCCTCGCTGCCATCGCTATCCATAGATGCTGACTGTCCATCTTCCTCACTAATGAGATCCTTCATATCCAGCTCCCATACCACCTTGCCACTCTTCCGGTTAATCTCCACCACGTAATCTTCCACTGTAGAAAAATCTTCCCGATCCGAAGCAATCAGCAGATTACCATTTGGCAATTCTACAAAATCATGGTGTTGTCCACCCGGAACATCATACTTCTGATAAATTTTACCCATAAGATCAATTTCCAGCAATCCATCTTTATAATAGGTAGGATGCAGCACTTCCGATGACGGAATACACAAATGCCCGTTACGCAACAGATGTACGCCCAAGGCACCTCCCATATTGGTATAGAAGCGCATATCTCCGGCACCATCCAGTGCATACAGTGCCCCCATAGCAGAACATACAAAAGTCAGCTCAGAATAGTCATAACTGCTCTCATCTATCATGTCTGCCTGAATGGTTCCAAGATCCACATTGACTGGTTCCGTTTCCACAGAAAACGTAGTTGTTGTTCCATCATCCAGGGTAATCACTACTTCTGTTGCCTGACCGCTGTATAGCCCATAGATCGGCACCATATGATCTGTTTCCGCTTCAAAGGTTCCGATGACATCATTTTCCTGTGTTTTTCCTTTTACAGTCACTGTTCCCCCCAGCGCCTCTTCTGTGGAAAAAACAGCCATGGCACTTAACGGTGCCGTTCCATAGGGATTAACCACAATCAGTGCATCCTCCAGTGTATATCCATTTTCCAGTTCCTGTTGCAGGGCTTCATCTACACCATTTTGTTTCTCGATCAGAGCATCATCTGCAGACATTTCACTTTCTGTTTCTGATTCCTCTTCTTCAACCAGAACCATTCTTGATTCTGTAGCTTTCGTTTCTGCTGCACTTCCTGCTGCAAGCATGATTCCAAGTATGGCTGCCGCCTCATAACTCTGCCTTTTCTCATCCCGTCCTCCTGCTTTTCTTTTTTGATATCAAAAGACTCCAGATTACTTATAACGCCTGCTGATAGCTTTCCGCCTCAAACGGATAGCACAGTTCCAGATTTTCTGCATTTTCATCAATTTCGAACGCAATCCAGCCTTCATTAGATCCGAAATTCAGTGTATTCCCTGTCATGCGTGTCATACCAAGGTCTGTCAGGAATTCATCCGACATTCTGGTATATTCCGTTCCGCTGCCATCTGTCAGCTTCAGCTTATCCCACTCGATGGTTTCTTTGCTTCCATCCTTCTCAACCAGCAGCTTGATCAGGCAAAATGTTTTTCCTGCATCCGCCTCTTTCTGATAGTCACTGGTTTCCACCCCGGTATATCCAAGTTCTACACTGACATTTTCCAGCGATGTATTTTTCTGCACATCTTCTACCGTAATCTTCCATCCTGCTACGGACACTGTCTCAGCCGCACTATCACCTGCTGTATCTGTTGCCGCTTCTTCTGCCTGGCTTTCTGCATTCTGCAGCTCTGTCGGCTGGATCTCAGTCGGTGCGCTCGATGTTCCTTCTGTACTCTGCTCTGTCGTCTGTGCTCCACAGCCGGTCAGTAACGCTGCTGCCAGCAGAATTCCTGCTATCTGTATTCCATTTTTCTTTCTCATCCTTTTTCTCCTTTCCTGCTTCAACTACGGTTCTTTCCTTTCTGGAAGTTCCATCCAGAATGTAACTCCGCATTCTTTATTTTCCACGCCACAACTGCCCTCATGGTTCTCCACAATCTTGCGAACCACAAACAGTCCAAGTCCAATATTCCCGACATCCTGTGCCGATGGCTTTTTCTTTCTGGATGACGTATAGAAACTGTCCCAGATATGATCCATGCGTTCTTCCGGTATCGTTTCTCCGTCATTATAGACTTCCAGCCTCAGGAACTGCCTTTCTCTCTTTAGTGTAACAGTGATTCCTTTTCCCTGTTGTGTATGCTGAAATGCATTCATCAGATAATTGTTCACAGCTCGTTCCAGATACATTCGGTTGCCATACACATATCCATCTTTTACAAACTTCTGCTCCACCTTAATCCCATTCTTTTGAAACAAGGCATCATATCTGAGCATCAGATATTCCAGCATCTCTGATACATTTACCCGGCTTCGTTCCATGACGCTGAGCTGATTATCCAGCATGGAGAAATCCAGCAGTTCTCCTACCATCTTAGACATCTTATCCAGTTCTTCCCGAATGGATGCGTAATAATATGGACGATCTATTTTGTCTTCTGCAATCTCAAGCATCTCCACCTGACTGGATACCACGGCCAGTGGTGTCTTCAGTTCATGAGATATATTCGCCATAAACTCTCTCTGACTTTCCAGCAACTGATACTCTGACTGCCTGGACTGTTTCTTTCTGCTCTTCTCATCTTTTTTCATGCATAGATACCAGCCAGCCACAATCAGCATTAATGCAATCGAAAAATAGGTTACCGTTCCCTGAATGATATCCAGCCCTGACTGTACATCTTTTTTCACATAAACATAAAATATCTGATCTCCCTGGGTGACTTTTCCCCGCAAAATCAATACCTGACGCAATTCCAGATCTCTTCTCTCGACCGGAGCCTTTTCTGTATACTTGTCCAGTCGGCTCCCAAATTGTTTATTAATATAGTCTTTGGGCACTGCACTTTTGGAAGTATAGATCTGATCCAGCTTCTCATTGACAATCATGACTTCAAATTTTTCTTTCTGAAACTCATTCAGTGTTTCCAGATCATCATCATCCAGATCATTTAAATCCATTTCCTTCATTTCCCGGTACAGTCGCTTCATGGTTCTGGTCTTTTGCCCGGTATAAAGTGGGTAGCATCCCACAGCATACAGGCAGATCATCAGCACCAGCGCTGCAATCAGATACCAGATTTTGTTCCATGTTTTATATTTTTCCATCAGTTTCATGTGGATCCTCCCCGAAAATATATCCTATACCATAGACGGTACGAATATAGTTGCATTGCTCGCCCAGTTTTTTTCGAAGTTGTTTTACCAGTGTGTCAATCGTCCGCACATCGCCAGTATAGTCATACTCCCAAACTGCATCCAAAATCATATTTCGCGGAAGCACAATTCCCACATGTTCCATAAAATATACCAACAGATCAAACTCTTTTCTGGTCGTCTCCATCAACTGATCTCTGCAATATACCAGCTGTCCGGAGAGATCTGCCCGGAGTTCTTTGTATTCCAGCATACTGCGCATCTTTCCTGCTCTTTTCAGTACTGCTTCAATATGAAGTTTTACCAGCCCAAGGGTAAATGGTTTCGTAATATAATCATCTGCCCCTTTTTCGAATCCGCTCATCTGATCCACGACTGCCGATCTGGCTGATAAGATAATTACTGGCACTTCTGACAGCTTTCTGATCTCCTTCAGGACTGTATAACCAGAAATATCCGGAAGCATCAGATCCAGCAGCACCAGATCGATTTTCTTCTTATTTTCTCTGAAAATATCCAGTGCCTTTCCGCCAGCCATGGCATGGAGTACTTCATAATTCTGAATCCTGAGAAAATCTGTCAGAGTCTGAGCCAGCTTTGGTTCATCCTCTACGATAAGAATTTCTATTTTTTTCATGTTACTTTTCTCCCTTTTTATCCATGTGCATCATAGCACGAAAATTTGATACAATTATGAGGAAAACGGACTACACATATGCAGCCCGTTTTCTACTTTTCTATATTTCATATAGTTTTAACTGATGTAGTGCCCTGGTGGCATTGATATAAAGTGCCTGTTTTTCCAGTGGGGACCGATATTGCTGTACATTTGGTACATAGACTGCATCAAATTCCAGTCCTTTGGCCAGATAAAATGGCATCACCGAAATTCCCGCATGAAACTTCATACTGTCTTTCGTAAGAAGATCTGCTTCTATCCCTGATTTTTCAAGCATTCTATAGAACCGGTCAGCTTCCTCCTGTGTCAGACACAACACACCCTGCGTACGATATACTTTTCCTGCTCTCAAATCCTCTGTCATGCATTCTGCCATCTGTTCTTCTGATTTCACTTGTGCTATATGTGGTCTCTCACCATGACGGTCCACATACTCCGTATCACTGTCTTTGTTCAGAATCTGCTCTGCAAAATCCATAATCTCGCAGGTGGAACGGTAAGACTTCTTCATATCAATATAGAACATCTCTTTTCCATAAATCTCCGGCAGGAACTTCATCACATTGGTCTGTTTTTCTCCCATCGTCTGCTTGCAGTCACCCAGAATGGTCATCGGACAGTCAAACATTTTCTGAAGAATCCGATACTGAATGTAGGAATAATCCTGCATCTCATCAATTACTACATGTTTTACCCGCCGTCTTTTTGGCAGCTCATCCATTGTATACTTCAGATAAAGAAGTGGGTACACATCTTCATATGGAATCTCCTGGCCATGGATCAGCTGTTCTTCCCGTCCACTTTCCACCAGAAATCTGTTATACAGCTCCAGTGGATCCCTGGTCACATACATCCGGTTCATCTTTTCCAAGAGTTTATCTTTTTCTTCGTCTTCCATATCCCGGTTCTGCAAAGTCTCCTGCTCATCAATCAGATATTCTGCGATTTTCTCCATGCGAGCCAGCATCGGCACATCGCAGCAGGTCTCATAAAAGAACTTTGAAATCTTCTCTTCCGGACAGACGATCTTCTTATATTGAAAGTCCTGAATATCCACATTTTCCCATTCCTGCTGCATTAAAAAAAGATCCAGTTCCTGTACAAATTCCCTGGACTGTTTATAATCTGCCTCTTCAGGCCGCTTACCATGCAATACCGCCTCCAGTTCATCATACTTATCCAGTGCCTCTCCATAACAACTCAGCTCCCGGTATGCATAATCATCCAGCGTCATCTCACAGATATTCTCTTCTCCCAGTTCTGGCAAAATTCTGGAAATATAATCACCAAAAATACTATTCGGCGACAGCACCAGCACCTGGGCTGCATTTAGTGATTCTCTGTTGTGATATAGCAAATACGCAATTCGATGAAGAGCTACCGATGTCTTGCCACTGCCTGCACATCCCTGCACTACAAGAATCCGATGTTTCAGATCCCTGATGATGCTGTTCTGCTCCTTCTGTATAGTCGTGACAATACTTTTCAGCCGATTGTCTCCATTTTCTGACAATGCCTGCTGCAAAATTTCATCATCAATATTCATCTCTGTCTCCAGAGCGAACATCAGCTTTCCTTCCTGAATCTTATATTGGCGTTTTCTGGTAATTTCACCATGCATGATTCCCATAGGCGCAGTAAACTGTGCCTGGCCTTTATCATAATCATAAAACAATCCGGACACCGGTGCCCGCCAGTCGTATACATAAGCCCTCTGTCCATGGTCATCGGTCAGATTCCCTGCTCCCACATAATAGACTTCCGGTTCTTCTTCTCCTTCATAGCAAAAGTCCACCCGTCCAAAATATGGCGAATCCATCATTTTTTCGTACCGTTTCCGATCTCTCTGATATTCTTCCTGCTGGGTCAGTCTGGTCTTCAATGCCATTTTATTATCGAACATTTCATAACCAAACTCGTCAAATTCTGTATAGTTTTCCCAGAAATAGTCATTCATGCTCTCCATATCTTTTGCATTGTCTCCCAGCTTCTGCACGGTTTCTGCATACTTTTTTGCTGCTTTTTTCAACACCAGCTTCAGATAATTTTCCTCTTCTATTCTCATGTTCTGCCATACCTTTTAGTCATAATCTACTTTTATCAGGGTCAGTCCCTGAGCCGGTGCTGTCGGTCCGGCCAGCTTACGGTCTTTTTTCTCCATAATCTCAGCCACCTCTGCCGGCTGTATCTTTCCATATCCCACATCAAGTAATGTGCCTGTCAACACTCTGACCATATTCTGCAGGAATCCGGTTCCGTGGAACGTAAAATAAATATATCCTTTTCGCATTGTGATATCAATCTGATCCACGATCCGCACCGTAGACTTTTTCATTCTCGGATTGGTGCAGAAGCTGGCAAAATCATGTTTTCCCTTCAGATATTCTGCTGCCTCCTGCATTGCTTTCACATCCGGCATCTTTTCCAGTGAGGTCACATACTTCCGGTCAAAAATAGTCTTTACCTCACCTGCATAGCAGGTATACTGGTATGTTTTTCCTACTGCATTGTATCTGGCATGAAAACGTTCAGATGCCTCACGTACTTCATTCACTGCAATATCATCCGGCAGATAGCGGTTCATATAATCCCGGATCTCCAGCGGTGTCATTTCCACATCCAGGAAAATATTGGCCACCATGGCTCTCGCATGCACCCCTGCATCCGTCCGTCCTGCTCCATTTAACTTCAGTTCTGCGATCGGCACTTTCTCGTCGCACATACGGAACAGTACTTTTTCCAGTTTTCCCTGTATTGTTTCCCGGTCTGGCTGATGTTCCCATCCATAATATCGAGTACCATCGTAACTAATGATCATTTTATAATTTTTCTTCATATTTTATATTCCCGGTGGATTCTTTCTTTTATTATTTTAAATAATTTCTGTTCACATATCCATATTTGTTCAACTGTGGAGCATATACATACCAGTATGTGCTGTCACTGGTATCCTGTACATAAACATAATCTCCGTTATACAGTCTGCCAATCTCATTGGCTGCATCATAAGCCTTTGCATTTCTCAATGCCAGATAATAAGTGGTTCCTGTTACATAATACTTTGCACCACTGATGATATCTGGTGCAATCAGATAATCCTTATTCACATACCCATACTTATTCAGTTTGTCGGAATATACATACCAGTAACCACTATCACTTACATCTAACACTTCTACCGTATCACCAGTATATAGCTTTCCAATCTCATTACGGTAGTCATATGCTTTTTCCGTTCTCAACGCCAGATAACCGCTCTGTACACTTACCGTATAATCCGTGTCATCTGTGATCCCACTGTAAAACAGATAGTTATTATTCACATATCCATACTTATTCAGTTTAGAAGAATATACATACCAGTAATCTCCTGAACCATACTCTTCTACCTCCACAGTATCTCCGGTATATAACTTTCCAATCTCATTACGGTAATCATAGGCCTGTGCAGTGCGGAGAGCCAGATATCCTTTTTCCACTCGAACTGTATAGGTGTCCACCGTTGCTGCACTTCCAGAGCCTCCTGCCGCAATCCATATACCGAATATCAGCAATGCTGCCATCATCCATTTTCTAATATTTTTCATTTCCAGCCTACCCCATATTCCTGTCATAATGCACCTCCTTACCAGAATTTTACTGTTCATTTTTATTATACTAAACTACCTGATATACCGCAACCAGCTTCTTTATATATTTGTATGCATGAATATACATTATTCACAAATTTATTTTATAAATATACATTTTCAAAATAATTAGCTTTATTTAGCCGTAATTGTATGCTATAATGGCAAAATAAATAAGCCAAATCACTATATATAGGAAAGGAAGAGAAAAATGGAATGGTTTCAAACATGGTCAGCTGACTTCTGTGATACCTTTACCAGATGTTTCATCAAGGACAACCGTTATATACTTTTGCTGGACGGTATTGGTGTAACAATCCGTGTATCATTGGTAGCTGTACTCATCGGTATTGCGATAGGTCTTTTAATTGCCCTGTGCAATCTGTCCAGTAATAAATTATTAAAGCTGATTGGCGGCATTTATACCGATGTTATACGAGGCACACCTGCAGTCACTCAGCTGATGATTATTTATTTTGTTATTTTTGCATCTGTAAATCTAAGCAAATGGGTTATTGCGGCGATTGCATTTGGCATCAACTCTGGTGCCTATGTATCCGAAATTATCCGTGCCGGTATTCTTTCTGTTGACAAAGGTCAGACAGAAGCCGGACGTTCTCTGGGGCTTAATGCCACACAGACAATGACCCGTATCGTCATCCCACAGGCAGTGACGAATATCTTTCCGGCACTGTGCAACGAATTTATCGTTCTGATTAAAGAGACTGCTATTGTGGGCTATGTTGGTCTTATGGATATTCAGAAAGCCGGAGATTTTATTAAAAGCGCAACATTCGAAGCATTCATGCCATTGATCGGAACTGCTGTTATCTATTATGTACTGGTCAAGATTCTCACACTTGTTCTGAATCGTGTTGAGAGTCGCCTGAGAGCTTCAGAAATACGTTAGAAGGGAGTAACGAACGCATGATTAGAGTAAAGAACTTATGCAAGCAGTTCGGAGACCTGAAGGTATTAAATGGAATCAACGAACACATTCAGGCAGGTGAAGTTGTTGTTGTAATCGGTCCGTCCGGTTCCGGCAAAAGTACTTTCCTGCGTTGTTTAAATCTTCTGGAAGATGTGACAGAAGGTGAAATTTACGTAGACGATGAGATGATTAATGCACCATCTGTTGATGTCAATCTGATCCGTCAGAAAATGGGAATGGTATTCCAGCATTTTAATCTGTTCCCACACTTAAGCATTATGGATAATATTACACTGGCTCCGGTTCTTTTAAAGAAAATGACCAAAGAAGAGGCCGTGAAGAAAGGTCAGGAGCTTCTGACTACTGTAGGTCTCCTGGATAAAGCCGATGCTTACCCGGCACAGTTATCCGGTGGGCAAAAGCAGCGTGTGGCTATCGCCAGAGCGCTGGCCATGAATCCGGAAATTATGCTTTTTGATGAGCCAACTTCTGCACTTGATCCTGAGATGGTCGGTGAAGTACTGGATGTTATGAAAGATCTGGCCAAAAGCGGTATGACCATGGTGATCGTTACCCACGAGATGGGATTTGCCCGTGAGGTTGCTTCCCGTGTTCTGTTCATGGATCAGGGACAGATTCTGGAGAGCGGTACACCGGATGAGGTATTCAATCATCCAAAGAATGAACGTACTAAGAATTTCCTTAGCAAAGTATTGTAAGAATGTCTAATTTCTGTTTCAGAAATTTCACATATATTTTTCAAAAAGAAAAGGAGAAAAATTATGAGAAAAATGTTTAAAATCGTAGTTGCTACAGCTGCCGCAACCATGCTTTTAGGGGCTTCCGCCTGTGCAGAAGACGGAGTGATCAAGTTTGGAACCAATCCAGAGTTCCCACCATTTGAATACATTTCCGCTAATGGTGTTCTTGGGGAATTCGATGGCATTGATATGGCTATTGCAGCGAAAATCGGTGAATTAACCGGTATGGATGTTGAAATGGAGTCTCTGGAATTTGATTCTCTTCTGATCGCTCTTCAGAATGGCCAGATCGATGCTACTATCGCTGGTATGACCATCACAGACGAAAGAAAAGAAGCCGTAAACTTCTCTACACCATACTACACTGCTACACAGGTTATGATCGTTCCGGAAGATTCTGATATTGAAAAAGCTGAGGATATGGCAGATAAGAAGATTTGTGTTATCCAGGGATTCACAGGAGAAACCTGTGTAAACGAAATGGGTTATAAATACGAAGCATTCAAAAAAGGTACTGAAGCTATTATGGAACTGGTAAATGGAAAATGCGATGTTGTTGTTCTCGATTCCGCTACTGCTCAGAACTATGTAAATGACAACGATGGTCTGAAGATTGTCGAAGATCCAGATGCTTTCGAATCCGAAGAATATGCTATCGCAGTTAACAAAGACAATGAAGAACTTCTCAATACCATCAACGAAGCAATCGATACTATGCTGGAAGATGGTACTATTTCAGAAATCGCTTCACAGTATGCAGAAGCTGATGACACAGAAGAAGAAACTGAAAGCGCTTCTGAAGCAGACACTGAAGCCACAACAGAGACTGAGACTGCTGCTAAATAACCATTGGAAAGTAACGAAGAGCCATCCGAATTTTCCGGATGGCTCTTTCATTTTTCTCCTGTCCACGGTGTTCCAGATAAACGATTCTTATAACTTGCTGATAATTGCTCTTTTATATGCAAGGAACTCTTCGGAAAGAGGGAACTCTTCTCCTCTTGGTTTTTTTTCTTTTATGATGATCTCATCTCTGATCTGTCCTGGTTTTCCATTCAGAATATAGATCCGATCAGAAAGCAAAATTGCTTCATCAATGTCATGAGTGATAAATAATGTAGACAAATCAATATGCTGCATAATGTCCAGATACCACTTATGAACACTGGATTTCGTCAGGGTGTCCAGGGCGCTGAACGGTTCATCCAGAAGTGCCACACCACTGGAAGACAGATACGTTCGAAGAAGCGCCGCACGCTGCCGCATTCCGCCAGATAACTGATGCGGATACTGATACTGTGTTCCTTCCAGTCCGAACTCTGAAAAAAGCGTATCTGCTTCTGCCTTGCCTCTTTTTTCTTCATGCCCTTTAATACCAACGGCAGTGATACATTATCGATCACCTTCTTATGTTCCAGCAAAAGATCTTTCTGAAGCATATAACTGATACTTCCTGGTGAAGATGTCACATCTTTATCGTTCAGATATACTTTTCCCTCTTCCGGTGTCACCAGACCGGAAAGGATATGAAACAGAGTTGTCTTTCCCGAGCCACTGACTCCAAGAAGCGATACCAATTCTCCTTTTTCCAGATGAATACTGATATCCTTCAGGACTTGATTCTCTCCATAAGATTTTGTAATATGCTCTGCTTTGACTACTGACATATCTGCTCCTTACTGCGGCAGATAATCATTGGAAAAGCCAATACCTGTCAGATCCTTCTCACAAAGATCATTCTCATAAAGCCAGCTGTAAAATGCATTCCATCTGTCCGCATCGATCACTCCCCAGCTGTCTGCATCATCAATATATTTTGCAGATAAGAATTCCTGGCTCTTCTTTACCAGTTCTTCTGCACCTTTCAGGGATCCGGTATTGTCTCCTGCAATCAGTATATCTGCTGCTTCTTCCGGGTGTTCTGCTGCATATTCATATCCTTTTGCTGTTGCTTCCATGAATGCCCTGGCCTGCTCAGGATTGGATTCCAGATAATCATTATTGGCAATGATTACCGGAGTATAATAATCAAATACCGGATTTACATCAGAGAAATTGAAATAGTCACACTCTACTCCTTCTACTTCTGAATTGATATAGCCCCATCCCTCAAATACCCAGATTGCATCGGTCTGATGTGCGGCCAGTGCGGCAGGTTCATCCGTAATATCATTTGGAATCAGAGTCACTTTACTGAAATCTCCGCCATCTCCGTTTACTACATTTTCCAGCATGGCAAGTTCGATTGGGGATTCCCAGGTAGAATACGTCTTGCCTGTCAGTCCTGCTGGGGTATCGATGCCGTCACCTGCTCTGGAAATAATACCAGATGTATTATGCTGAATCACTGCTGCTACTGCAGTAATTCCCAGTGGATCATCCAACGCCAGCGAAGCTGCCATGGTATCCTGTGCCTGGATCGCAAACTGTGCCTGTCCTGCTGCACACATCAGTGCAGATCCGTCTTCAGGTGGCTGTACAATCTCTACATCCAGTCCTGCTTCCTCATAATATCCCTGAGCCTGTGCTACATAAATACCTGTATGATTGGTGTTCGGGGTCCAGTCCAGACAAAAAGTAATCTTTTCTGTGTCTTTCTCTTCCGCAGATGCTCCAACTGCAAATGCAGCTGCAAGAGCCACTGTCATCATTGGTACTGCATATTTTTTTACATTCTTTCTCATCTCTTTTTTTCTCCTTTTTCTGTATGAAGCCATGGCATTGCAATTCTTCTGATCACATTGACCGCTAGAAGCAGCAACAGACTGATCACTACGATAAAGATAATCACGGCAAACATTTTATCAAAAGCATATGCTTTTTTTACTCTCGTCATATATACACCAAGTCCGTTAAAGCCTCCCAGCCATTCCGAAACTACCGCTCCCACCACTGCATAAGACGCTGAGATCTTCAATCCCGAAAAGAAATGCGGAAGTGCCGACGGAAACTTTACATGATAAAAGATCTGTGCTCTGCTGGCTCCCATGGCCTGCAGCAAATGCACCGCATCCATATCCACACTTTTATATCCATCCAAAAGGCCTATCGTAATCGGGAAAAATGTGGTGATCACTACCAGGGTAATCTTTGGTGCCATACCAAACCCCATCCAAAGGACCAAAATCGGTGCTATCGCAATGGTCGGTATCGTCTGCGTAATGATCATAATCGGATAAAAGGCCTGATCCAATATTGGGAATCGATCCATCATGGTGGCAAACAGAAAAGCCAGGCAAACACCAATCACCAGTCCATAAAAAGACTCCTGCAGTGTAAATCCTGCATGAAACAAAATGGTGGATCTGTCCTTCACCAGTGCCTGACATACCGCCACCGGTGAAGGAAGCATATAAGAAGGCAGCAGCCTGATATGCTTACCAGCTGCCAGGCAATCAATATCGCAGCAATAGCCACAACCGGCGGTATCTTACTGGTGATGTTTGGAAACTTTTTTTTCAATGGTCAGCACATCCCCTTCTGGCTTGTAGGAAATCTTTACATAAACACTCATAGCCTTACAGCCTGCCCGTTCAGCTACATGCTGGCATTCCTTTACAATGTCCATCAGTTCATCGTAATCACCTTCAATCGTTGTCTCAAACGGTCCAACATAATAATTCAGTCCCGTAGAACGAATATAGGCAATCACCTCATCCACAATTCGAATCACTTCATTCTCGTCCTGCACATTTGGCAGTACCTGAATCGCTACACTTGCATTCATTTTCTTTTCCTCCTTATTGAAAAAAGAGCACCTGCTGTCAGCAGATGCTCTTCTGGTCTTAACACTTCCTACACTGGCATGATCCAACAGGTTAAAGGGTCTAAGGACTACCTTACTCTCAGCTTCTCAATCGAAACTCCCCCGGTCTTTCTTCTTTTATATTCTTTTATATTCTTTTCGATTATAATACAGCTGCTCTCAAAAGACAAGTCCTATTTCAGTTCTGACTGTTCCTTTTCTACCATTGCATCATATACTTCGTATGGCTGTGGCCTGGCATAATAAAAGCCCTGTATCTCATCGCACTGCATTTTTCTCAGGAATTCCACCTGTTCCTTTTTCTCCACACCTTCTGCCAGGACTTTCATATCCAGCCCGTGCGCCAGTGCTATCGTATGCTGGATCACCTGATCTCCTCTGGAATTGCCAATGTAATCAATCAACGCCTTGTCCAGTTTCAATACATGGAACGGAAGTACATTCAGACTGGTCATAGAGGAATAGCCAGATCCAAAGTCATCCATGTGAAGCATAAATCCCATATTCACCATCTTCTCTGTCAGACCCTGAATCTGTATACTGTACAATGCTGCTGTTTCCGTCAGTTCAATCGGAACAGACTCGAAAGGATTCTCATTATCATATACAATCTGCGCATAACGCTCCACAATTCCATCATGATGCAGGGTAGCACGAGACAGATTCACAGAAACAGGCAGTACCACTTTTCCCTGCTTCATGCGCTCTTTCTGTTTCTGGCAGACTTTCCGGAATACATACTCATCCAGACGCACAATCAATCCATTTTTCTCAAACAACGGAATAAATTCTCCTGGAGAGATCATCGTCCCATCGCTCTTTTCCCAGCGAACAAGTGCTTCCGCCCCTACAATTCGTTCCGTCTTCACATCATACTTTGGCTGATACCAGACAACAAATTCTTCGTCAGCAATTGCTCTGTCGAAATCATTTTCCATCATTAGTTCTCTGATATGCTGCTGACTCATGGCACTGTCATAGGTCGCTACACTGTGTTCATAACTATACTGAATGCTTTTCATTGCCATGAAAGCCCTGTCACAGATAATCGTCAATGGCTGTGTCAGATCTGCATTCTCATAAATACCATACTTAATGACCAGGTTATGGATCGGTGCTTCTTCCACAATCTTCTTTACCCGTTCTTCCACTGTCTCTACTGACAGATCCATCTCCCCGTATGTAATACATACAAACTGGTCACTCCCATAACGAGCCAAAATTCCTTCTTTCATAAAATCAGAAAATACCTTAGCCATATATACCAGAACCCGGTCTCCAGCTTTATCACCATAAATACTGTTCACCAGCTTAAAGTTCCGAATATCTGCCACGATAATGTGAAATTTCTGATCCGACTTATAATTAATCAATGTCTTCGCATGATGGAAAAATGCCTGTCTGGTATATAATCCAGTCAGTTCATCATACTCTATGGCAGACAAGGCTGCTGCCGACTCTCTCAACTTAATCACACTATTCAGTCTGCCTTTTACCACTTTGGGATTATATGGCTTGGAGACAAAATCCACTGCACCGAGCTCAAGACAGCGTTCTTCGTCCTCTGGCCGGTTGCTTCCTGTTGTCACAATCACCGGCACGGAGGAAAGCATGATATCATCCTTAATTCTTTCCAGGAATTCAAATCCATCACAGACTGGCATATAAACATCCAATAATACTGCCGACAATTCTTTGTAATGCTGCGAAAGCATCTTTAATCCTTCTTCTCCATTCTCTGCCGTCAGGACCTCAAACTGTCCGACCAGCAACTCCGTCAGCATCTCCCGGTTCAGTTCATTATCTTCTACTACCAGTATTTTTCGCTTTGTTACCGGTTTCCTCGGAACAATCATACTCTCTAATTCATTTCTTCTGACATCATTATCTTCATTTGCGAAAGCAAAAACAATATTTTCCAGATCTTCTCTCTCTTCTAATCTGGCACATTTCAGATAATAATAGTGTATTTCCTCACCAATCTTCACACGGTAATGCATTGTAATCCGATTCAGAGCTTTCAGCTGCTCACACAACTCCGGCATATTTAACAGAATCTTCAGTTTTCCCTGGTCTTCCGGTACTACAGCCTCTTCTATATACTGTCTCATAGTCTTCTCATACACACCATCTGTATATAACATAGGATTCCATGTCAGCACCTGACCAGAATAACGATAGCTCTGCATCTGCTGTGTCCTGGTGTTCACCGATAAAATATCGCTGTATCCATTCCCCAGAATATTGATTACACTCAGCTGGCGTAAGCTTTCCTCATTGTTTGGCAGCAGACCCACCAGCTTCTCTCCTGTGCCAACTGTGCTGAATACCATTGCATGTCCACAGGAATGATCTTTCATATTAATTTCCACTGCATCCACGGTCTCATACAGATGACGGATCGGATCCAGATAAGTATGCGGTCCTTCTATCTGATTATTGACAGGACAAACTTCGCATGGTGCACCCAGATTCATAAGACACTGATAGCACTTTTTTCCTCTTTCCAATTGTGGATACAACCTTTTTGCTACACGATTATAGTCTACGATTCGATACTTTGAATCGATCATATAGACTCCAGATGCATTACTCCCCATTTTACAGTTCCTCTTCCCAATACCTGATACATTTTCCACCCTTACAGCTGATGGCATAGTAACATATGGTTATTATAACACCCTGCTTTTTCTATGTCCACCTGAAAGAATAAATTTATGTGTAACGATTAACCTGAAGTTTTTGTCTCTTTCGTCAGTTTTTTCATCCAGTTTCCATAATTTACTTTCCAGAATACCGGTACACATTTGATGAACTGATCAATATTCAGACAAACCACCACAACCGCCGGTGATGCGTCTGCTACGAAAGCCATATAACAGGACAATGGTATCACAATCAGACAAATACAGATACTGTCCAGCTTTGCTCCAAATTCTACGCATCCTCCACCTTTGATAATTCCTGCATTGGCTGGCATCTGATAAGCCATAAACACATATACTACACTCAAAATTATCAGAAAATGATTAGCCAGTACCATGGCTTCCGGACTGAGATCATACAGACTCAGAATCGAATCCGGATGAAATACAGGAATATCCCACCTGTTACCGCCAATATAACAAACAATATCTGCAATTTTCTGGCATATTTCTTTACCAGTTCTCCATCCCCTATTCCAATAGTTTTTCCAATCACCACACTGGCGCTGATGCCGCACCCACTGCTGCTGATTTCACCATCAGATAAAGATTGGAGGCCGCACTGTTAGCTGCAATTGCGGCAGAATTCATATGTCCCAGTACCACAGTCTGCATGGCTGTATTGATGCCCCACAGACCGCAAAGAATCAAAAGTGGAAGCGTAATCTTCAGGTAATCCCGCAAAAACTGCCAGTCCATTTTAAGGAAATCTGTCAGCTTCAGACGCAGATACCTTTCCTTACGTGCCACATAAAAGATCAAAATTCCACATTCCAGAATTCTGGCCGTTAAGGTACCGATGGCCGCTCCGGTCACTCCAAGTTCTGGTGCGCAAAATCTTCCGAAAATCAGTACATAATTGATTCCACAATTCACAACCAGCGCCATCACAGACAAGCGTAAAGCAATCCCTGCAACTTCCGTACTGCGAAGCGCCGCCAAAAGCATCTGTGTTACTGCAAAAAACAGATAAGTAAAACGGATTGTATGAAGATACCGGACTCCTTCTTCTATAATCTGCCGGTCGCTGGTAAAACACAACATAGCCTGCTCCGGAAAAACTGAAATCACTGCAAACAGAATCACTGCGACTGCAATACCAAAATGCATGGCAAGGGCAATGATTTTTTTCATTGGTGCAAACTGTTTCTTTCCCCAGTACTGACTGCAAAAAATCACCATTCCATCGCCAAACGCAATCAGCAACTGCTGATAAAGAAACTGTATTTGATTTACAGAAGTCACTCCTGACAAAGATATCTCACCGTATGATCCCAACATAATATTATCTGCCAGATTCACACTCAACGTCACTATATTCTGCAATACCAGCACAACATAGAGTCTGAAAAAACTTTTATAAAATTCCCGATCCTTCATTTCTTATTCTGTTCACTTTCTGTAGCGTCTTATTTCCATAGCATTTTCTATTATAACTATAACAGAAAATGCCACCGCTGAGACAGATAATCTCAGCGGTGGTTTCTCTTAAAATAATACATAACCTCAATTTATACTTCTGTCCACCCAGATCCATTCTTTCCGCTGTTTACAACTGCATGAATAAATCTGACACCGGACACTCCATCCGAAACAGATGGATAATCTCCTGCTTTCTCTGGGGCATGACCATTTACACACTCCAGTACATCTGCCATAAATCCATGATAAATATTAGCAAATGCAAATGTCAGTCCTTCCGGATGTCCGGATGGGATGTGATTCCGTTCTGCTGCCATTCCGGTAATGTATCCAGTTCCTCTATGATAGATCTGATCTGGCTGTCCCTTTTTGGCCACTTTCAGATAATCCGGTTCTTCCTGTACCCATTCCAGTGAACCTTCGCTGCCAAAGATCCGTATCACCAGACCATTCAGATGTCCGGCACATACTTGTGAACAACTGTATACACCATGTACTCCATTCTCATATTCTACCAGAATATTGGCATTCAAATCCAGATCCATGCCATAGTTATCCAGAACAGCTGCCACCTTTTTCGGATGCATTCCTGTGATATAAGCCACGGTATCTTCAATATGAGTTCCGATGTCACCTACACAGTTGGAAATGCCAGATTTCGCCGGGTCCGTTCTCCAGACAGACATCTTCGTTGTTGTCTGGTTACCGCCGCCGATCTCATCAATCAGCCAATCCTGCAGATATTCTGCATTTATGTTTACAATATTACCAATCTCACCTGCTGCTACCAGTTCCCTAGCCAGTTTTACCATTGCATATCCAGTGTAAGTATAAGTCACTGCAAACATCAGATGCTTTTCTTTTGCAATTCGTTCCAGTTCTTCTCCCTGTTCCACAGTGAAACATAGTGGTTTTTCACAAGCTACATGAATTCCTGCTTCCAGAAATGCTTTCGCCACTTCATAATGCGTTGCATTTGGCGTTACGATCGATACAAAATCAATTCCATCTTCTCTGGTACTCTCTGCTTTTGCCATTTCTTCATAGGAAGCATACAGTCTGTCCGCTGCAATTCCATAAAAGTCACCGGTTTCCTGATTTTTTTCCCTTCTGGAGCTAAAGCATCCGGCCACCAGATCTGCTGTTTCTTCCAGTGCAATGGCTCTTCTGTGTACTGCACCGATAAATGCACCGATCCCTCCGCCAACCATTCCATATCTCAGTCTTTTTCTGTCACCCATTTTTACGCCTCCCGTCTAGTTTGCAATTGCATCATCAAATTTGAAATCAGATGCACGGAAATCAATCTTTCTTACAAATTCAGCCGCTTCTTTTGCACCGTACTCTCTTTCCATTCCGCTGTCTTCCCACTCTACTGACAACGGGCCTTCATAACCGATCGCATTTAATACACGGATAATATTTTCAAAGTCCACATCACCATGACCAAGAGAGCGGAAATTCCAGCCTCTTCTCAGATCGCCAAAATCAATATGGGAACCAAGCAGTCCGCTTCTTCCATCTAAGGTAACCGCAGCATCTTTCATATGTACATGATACACCTTATCTGCAAAATCCTGAAGGAAAATATGTGGTGTAATACCCTGCCATATCAGATGACTTGGATCAAAATTCAATCCAAATTCTGGACGATCTGCAAATTTCTCCAGTAATCTCTTTGTGGAATAATAATCAAATGCAATTTCTCCAGGATGTACTTCCAATGCAAACTTAATACCATTTTTCACAAATTCATCCAGAATCGGTGTCCAGAGATCATAGATCTGCTGATATCCTGCTTCCACCATAGATTCCGGGGTCTGAGGGAAGGAATACAGATATTTCCAGATCGGAGATCCTGTGAATCCGGTCACAATGCTGCATCCCATCTTCTTTGCTGCCACAGCTGCAAGTTTCATGGTTTCGATAGCCCATGCACGAATCTCAGCCGGTTTATCAGCCAGCTCCGGCGGTGCAAAATTATTTAATCTCGGGTCATCATAATCCCCTACGCACTGTCCAATAATATGGGCAGCCAGTGCTTCACACTTCAGATCATACTTTGCCAGCAATGCTTTTATTTCTGCTACATAGCTGTCATCTTCTGCTGCCCGTTTCACATCCAGGTGATTTCCCCAGCAGGCCAGTTCCAGTCCGTCATATCCCATTTCCTTTGCTTTCTTACACATTGTCTCCATGTCCAGATCTGCCCACTGGCATGTCATAATAGTTAATAATCTGCTCATAATCATGTCCTCCTGTTTTTCATCTATATCTATTCTGATTTTGATTTTTTCTGTATCATCTGAAGTCCCACCGCTAAAAGAAGAATGACCCCTTTTACCGTATCATTTAACAACGCATTCATCCCCAGTGCGGTAATAATCTTATCAATCAGGGTAAATGACATGGTTCCGAAAATAATTCCGAGGATCTTTCCTCTTCCTCCTGTCATACTGATTCCACCAATTACTACTGCTGCAATGGAATATAACTCATAGTTTTTTCCTGATGTAGCCGGGTCAAAAGACGTATCTTTCGCAATTTTCAGGAATGTTGCCAGACCGGTACAGGCTCCGCACAGTACAAACACCGAGATTCTGGTCCATACCACATTTACCCCTGCCAAAAGTGCCGCCTTTTCATTGCTGCCAAGCGCATAAACTCTTTTTCCATACTTCGTGGATGTTGTCACATAAATCAAAAGCAGCGCAACTGCCAGAAACACCAGCGCTATATAAGAAATCGTCAGGAAATTTCCATTTCCAAACTGAAACAATGGCTGATACTTTGATAATGTGGCATCTACACTGTATCTGGTCTGTCCCAGTTCATTCATCATATACTGTGAAATCGACCGATAGATCAACATCGTTGCCAGTGTCACAATAAATGCCGGCATTCTGAATTTTCCCACCAAGATTCCATTAATCAGCCCAAAAACTGCTCCCAGCAAAACCGCCATTACCAGTGCCAGAAAAATGCTGTTTACTTTATTAAAGAACAAAATTGTTAATCCGCCAGCCAGTACAAAGGATGAGCCTACTGAAAGATCAATATCTCCGGTCAGGATAATCATTCCCATTCCCAGTGCAATGGTTCCAAGTATGGCACTGTGCAGAAAAATATTGGTTACGCTGGTCCATGTAGTCTGTGATCCATTGATCGCAAGGTAAATGAGGAAAATTCCAAGAAAAATTACAATAAAATTATACTGACTCCAAAATGATTTTAATTTTTTAACCATGTTCTTTTTCCCCCTTTATCTGCTCCTCAATTGCTGCAGTTGCATAAAGCATGACTTTCTCTTCGCTGATCTTCGAATGCTCCAGATCCGCCATTACCTTTCCATGGTAGAATACAATGCATCGATCTGCAATTTTCTTTATTTCCGGGATTTCCAATGTATTGATAATAATGGTCTTCCCCTGTTTTGCCAGTTTTAAAATCAGACGATAGATCTCTTCTTTTGCACCTACGTCAATTCCCTGTGTCGGATTATCCAGAAGCAGTAGTTCTGCTTCTGTACTCAGCCATCTGGCCAGGATAACTTTCTGCTGATTTCCACCGGACAGGCTGATGATCAGATTTTTCGGATCTCCAGCTTTCATGTTTAATTTTTCTTTGTAATCCAGGAATCTTCCTAATTCCTGCTTTTTCTGGATGACCGGATTCTTTCCGTCAATGGTATGTCGGGAAATATACATGTTTTCTACCAGATTCATATCCGGTATGACAGAATTTTCTTTACGGTTGGCGGCCACCATTCCCACATAATGTTTCATGGCCTGATGGATGCTTCCCGTTTTGTATTCCTGTCCCCATGCAGCAATGCTTCCACTTTCGATTTTTTTCTGTCCAAAAATTGCCTGCATCACATCGGAGCATCCCGCTCCCTGCAATCCGGTGAGTCCCAGAATTTCGCCTTTTCTCACCTGGAACGATACATCCCGAAATCCATTTCCACTGATATGGTCTACCTTCAGAATCACATCTCCCAGCTTTCGTTTTTCATAAACGTCTTGCGTACTGAAGGATTCTCCTACCATGTAACTGGTTACTTCTTCTGGAGTTGTCTCTGATATCAGCCCGCTGGCAATATATCTGGCATTTCGAAGCACCGTATAATGATCTGCCAATGCGAAAATTTCCGGCATCTTATGTGAGATAAAGATAAACGAAGTTCCTTTTTCCCTGAGATTTCGAACCAGTTCAAACAGATGCTGAATCTCATCATTGTTCAATGCTGTAGTCGGTTCATCCAGGATAATCAGTTTTGCTTTGGAATGCAGCGCCTTTGCGATCTCCAGGAGTTGTTTTTTTCCGGTATCCAGATGCCCCGCCAGTTCTGTTGCATCAATATTGACTCCCATCTCATCAAGCAGTTCTTCTGTTTCCTGGATCATTTTCTGTTTTTCCAGTTTTCCCAGAAATCCGGTGTATTCTTTTCCCAGGAACAGATTCTCATAGACTCTCAGGTCATTAAAGATATTCAGTTCCTGGTGTACAAAAGCAATCCCCGCCTGCTCTGCGGCTGCGATAGATCCATCCGGTAACTCTTTTTCTTCGAATATTACCCGACCGGAATCTTTTGAATAAACACCTGAAAGGATGTTCATCAAAGTTGACTTACCCGCGCCATTTTCTCCCAGCAATGCGTGAATTTCTCCCTGTCCGATTGTCAGTGATACATCATCCAAAACCGTTACACCGAAAAAACTTTTCTGAATGTGTTCCATCTTCAATAATTCCAACATTTTGTCCCCCATAACTGAATGTGAATCGGACTGCCCCCAGTGACGGGGCAGTCCATGTTCACTTATTCTGCCTTTTTCTTATTTTTCATCATATGTTCCAAATGGCTGGAATTCTTCTACATTTTCCGCATCCACAACAGATACAGGAATCACATAATTCTGTTCGATTTCTTCTCCACTTAAGGATTTCTCCATTGCATCAATGGCTTCTTTGATCATAGCCGGATCATAAGTAACGGAGAATAAATCATAGCTGTCAGGTCTTGCAATGGTCTGATGTTTGTCTTTTAATACTGCATAGATCTCAGCCAGGCCAGAAGATGCTGACAGTGCCTGAAGGCTGTCCATGAATTCTGCTTTTTTGCTTTCATCCAGAGCTGCACCATTTAAGGATTCCAGAACACCCATGGCAATTTCATCATCATGTGTAAAGATCCAGATCTTCTTACTGGTATCACATTGTGCACTGGAGAACCAGGATTCAAATAACTCTTTTCCCTTGTCACGGCTCCAGCCTGTTGAAGCAGATTTTACTACTACTGCATCGATTTCTTCGTCAGACCATCCCTGTTCGGTCAGATATTTGCGGAAGCCTGCAGAACGAAGTTCCGGAACAGAAGAATTATCACCGATCATTTCATATACATAGTCATCTTTGGTCAATCCGTCTTCAATAAATCTCTTGGCAGTTTCATAACCAATTCCTTCATTATCGCCTTTTACATCCGCTACAACTTTTGCATCAATCACATCACTGTTAATACATCTGTCAAACTGTACAAATGGAATATCTGCTGCTGCAATCTTTTCCAATGTGGACTGAAGGCCATTATCGTATGGAAGAATCACAATACCGGAAAGTCCGTCTGTATTGGCCAGAAGGTCATCTACCTGCTGAATCTGATTTTCCACATCAGTTGCTGCGTACAATTTTGCACTGTAGGTTCCCTCATCGTTGATCTCATCCACTTTTTCCTGTGCATAAGAAAGTACTGCTCCCGTCCATCCATGATCAGCACTTGGAACCATAACAGCAATCTCATCAGCAGATACGGCCATACCCATCATCATGGTTGCTGCAACTGCTCCTGCCAGCACAGTTGTTAATTTTCTTTTCATACTAAAACCCTCCTTTTTTGTTGGTCACCCAGACCATTTCTTCGTTTCTTTTTGATGTATTTACTATAACATCTTTTTTCCTGTTTCTGTGGTATCCGGTTTCGACCTTGGTTTTCTATTTTTACACATTTGCAGCCATGAAAAAAAGGATATCGTATCTTATTTCAAGATTCGTATCCTTTTTTTACTCAGCTGTTTTTCTGCACCAGAAAACGATCTATCTGACGCTGTATTTCCTCTACTACCTTCTGAGAGCCTGCCGCTTCCATCTCTGCACAAAATTCTTGATATTCTGTTTTCCAGTCTTGTGTAATACCTTCTATCAGCGGCTCCTTATAGCGTTGCACGATCAGGTCAATTTTTTTCATTTCCACCGCAATCATACGCACATCTAACTCAAATCCCTCCAGTCTGGATATCATCGCCTGTTGATTATTCTCCAGTATCTTATCAAACTGCCCTTCACACAGTTCAAATCCATGAAACAAATTGCCAAAATTGACCGGAGACACGCTATACTTATAATGGTGATTGTTATCTGTCATACGGGCAATGATATCCGTATCCTGCCTTACCCTGATATAATCTGTCTTTTCTACTCCATTCGCCAAAAGCCGATACAACTCTTTTCCCTCTTCCGAATGAAGCAGATTCAAAAGTTCCATTGCTTCTTTCGGATATTTACTGGTTTTAGGAATCACCAGGCAGTTTCTGCCAGTATCTCCGGATATGTACCGATATCCTTCCAGATCTCCCTGCAGTGACTCATATTCTGTGTCAATCTGATCAAACACACTTTTCTTTTCCCCTGTCTCCTCTACAAATAAAATATTTCCTGATATCTTTCCATTTTCTTCCCCGGGATTAATCAGATAAGCCACATCTTCTCTGATATATCCTTTCTGATACCAGTCTGACATCACTTCAAAACAGTCCCGGTAAGAATCTAGTTCATATTTATTATATACCACAGGCTTTTCGTCAAATATACGTATCACAAACGGTGAATCCACGCCATACAGTCCCTCATATCCCTTATCAGCCAGTTTGCAGACAGACTGATAATCCACACCTTTTCCCAGTGCATGATTCTCTTTCACTTTTTCCAGAAAAGGCTCCATTACGGTAAAGCACTCTTTTTCTGTATAGGGATACTCCCGATTCACTGTCAGGATCTCCTCAAAATCTCCATATCGATCCATAAGATTCTTATTTACTATCAGCGTCCTGTTCTCCCGATATAACGGTCCAAGCACCGGAATTCCATACGTATTACTGTCTCTCTTCTGTTTTTCCCACAATTCCTGTGGAATCTGTTCGGTCAGATCTTTTCCGCAGATATTCAACAGATAATCCATGGCCATAAAATTTCCCTTTTTCACTTCTTCCGAAAAACTGAGGACTTCTGAGCCGATCCAGGCAATATCTATGCTTTCTCCTGCTGCCATCTTCATTTCCCATTGTCTGGCATAGCTGTCTTTACTGATTACCTCAAATTCTACATTCATATTCGGATAATACTGATGTAATTCTTCATTGAACTCCTGAAATACCCGATCCCATTCCTGTGTCTTTTCCCCATAAATCATCCACTTCAGGCTGGCTGTCTGACAGGTATCTTCTGCTTTTGCAGAAAAACACAAGCCGGACACCAGAATACACAACAGCAGCAGGCTCCAGGCTGCCAATCTTCCTTTTTTCTGCATACCATCACTCCACTTCTCTGTATGGCAGTGCCATCTGCACACAGGTTCCTTTCCCTTTTTCACTGGTGACCTTCATCTGTGCCTGATCTCCCAACAGCAGCTTCAGGCGCTGGTTCACATTTCGCACACCAATATGTCCTTTTTTAAACTGAAAATTATTCCGCAGATCTTCATTCAGAATTCTGCATTCTTCCGGATCCATTCCGATTCCATCGTCCTGAATCGTTACTTTCAGTTTCTCAGAATCTTTTTCTGCATACACCTGTATAATTCCCTTTTCTCTTTTTGGTTTTATTCCATGGTAGACCGCATTTTCTATCAAAGGCTGTAGGCTGACTTTTACAATTGCACATTTCTGCACCTCTTCCGGTATATTCCACTGTACTTCCAGCTTTGATTCATAACGAAGCTGTAAAATATCCACATATAATCGGGTATTTCGCACTTCCTGCTCAATAGATATGATCTGATCCGCATCATCCAGACTGATCCTTAAAAGTTCTGACAGCTTTAATATCATCTGGGATGCTTCGTTATCTCCTCTGCATAATTCAATTACTTTCCATCTGATGTTCTCCAGTGTATTGTACAGAAAATGGGGACTAATCTGAGCCTGCAGCGCCGTCAGCTGTGCCTGATTGGTCATCGTCAGATAGTCCTGAAGCTCTTTTTGCATTTTATTATTACTATAAAAATTATAGGCAATATTTTGGATAATCGTCTGCGTCTCATCTTTTCGAAATCCATTTTTCTTACTTGGCTGGTAAGCCTGGGGATCTTTCAGCAAGTTTACAATGCTCCCCACCGGCTGATAGCTGTAAACTGAGATAGCTACCGAAGCAATGATACTGCACAGTGAAATCAGTCCCATCATATAGACCACAAATCGTTTCAATTCACGACGATAATGCTGATACTTTTCTCTTGGCACCAATGAAACATATTTCCAGTCATGGGTTTCTGATTCCACTTCCTGTAAAAGCATCTTATTTACGTCTGCATCTGTTTCTTTCCATTTTTCCTTTTTATAATTTTCATTTGTCGTAAACAGAATATGATTCCTTCTGTCCACAATCATAATAGTTTCATCCGTTTCCGCCACAGCAAATTCTCCCAGGCGTTCTACATCTACATTGACAATGATGCCGCCAAGGAAATGCATCTGTGAAAGACGAACTGGCTGTATGTAAGTAATCAGATAGGGATACTTATTAGCCTTCGGCCGACTGATCATCCTGGCCGGCTCATAAATTCTTTCGTTAAAATTCGAGTACCAGGTCAAATCATCAAATTCTCCTATGTTACCTCCCCACTCCTCAGTTACCAGATAACGGTTTCGACTGGAATATACATAGATTGAATCCACATAACTGAAAATATCTGCATACTGCTTTAATTTTGTTCGAGCCACCAGTGTTTCTTCATGATTAACAGATGAGTCCTCCAGATCTGCCAACAAAAAATTCATAATGTCATCATCCAGCGACAATTGTACTGAGATCTGAATCACCTCATTCATAACCGTATCCATTCTCTGGGCAGTCTGCTTCAGACTGTTCTCACTGACTGTCTGTACCTCCTGCTCTGTCAGTGTATCCATTCTTTTTGATACTACCAGCATAATCATGGAAAATATTGCAAATAAAATTCCCAGTATCATCACAAAATTTCGCACCAGTACACTGTTAAATCGATAATCCTGCAACATTTGCCAAATGGTGCTTTTTCCAATCTTCTTCTTTTTCATTAGCCTTCTTCCACATTACTTCTGCAAAATTCCAATGGTGACTGTCCAGTATAGCTCTTAAATACCCGAAAAAAGTATTTATCACTTTTATACCCTACCTTCTGGCTGATTTCATAGACTTTATATTTTCCTGTCAGCAATAGTTTTTTGGCATTTTCCATTCGAAGTTCTATCAGATAATCCGTCAGCCCGGTTCCCAAACATTGCTTGAACATACGGCTCAGATACGATGGATTCAGATAATATCGGTCAGCCAGTAAATCCAGAGAAATATCTTCCTGATAATGGCTCTTCAGATATTCCATAATCTGTTCTGTAATATTCCTGGATACTTCCCCCTGATGTTCTTCCACAATTCGCTTAATACGATGAATCAGATCTGAACAAATTTTCTGCAGGCTTTCTTTATCCGGTGCATTCAGAATCAGTGAATAATCGACCTGCTCTTTTACATCTATCCACAATTCCTGATTCATCTTCATATAACGCTGAAGCAGCATGGAAAACATATCAATTATCACATTTTTTCGTTCTATTAGTGGCAATTCCCGGAATTCAAACATAATATTTCCGATCTGACTGTCCAGACTCTCCACATCTCCGCTGTTAATAATATCCATCAGCAGTTGATATTTCTGCAGAAGCCTTTGTTGATCCACTTCATTCCATTCATATACTCTCTCGCTTTTTCTGTGCATATGAATCTGCATGGATGCATAATAATCTGCCATCTCTGTAAAATTAGAAAAGCTTTGCTCCAGATGATAGCTGATCTTCAGCGAGACGAGTTCCTCTATTTCCCTGCTTCTATCTGATAAATGTCTTTCCAGCGTCCTGACAAATTCCGCTTTCCTGATAGCTGTTGCGGAAGTAATCACTATCTTCAGCTGTTCTCTGGACAGGTACACCGGATAATAGTGCATTCCTTCTACCGAACCGGAAAAAATATTATTCAGCAGATTATAACGGCTGTTCTTTTCTGCATAGTATTTTTTCGTTACCTTTTCATCCAGATCTATTTGGATTTCTGCAATCGCACATGGCGTATCTGTATTAAAGTCTAAATCTAAAAATTCCTTTTGCTGAATAATATTATCTCTGTTTCTTAACCCTCCCAGCAGTACCCGTAACCAGAACTGTTCCTGCAGTTCTGGGAGCAGTTCCAGGATATCTTCTTCCATTCCTTTTTTCTGATCCTTCTCCTGCGCTTTCTGCTGCAGCTGCTGATAAATCTCTTCAAATGTTTTTTCGATTTCATCAATCTGAATGGGCTTTAAAATATAATTCACCACATTATATTTTAATGCTTCTCTTGCGTAATCAAATTCTTTATAGCCGCTGATAATTACGACCTTCACTGGCAGTTCCTTTTCTGAAATAATCCTGGCCACATCCAGTCCACCCACTTCAGCCATACGAATATCAGTCAGCACTACATCCACTTCATGCTTCTCCAAATACTCCAGCAGTTCTTTTCCGTCTTCAAAGTCTGCCACAATCTGATATCCCATTCTTTTCCAGTCAATAAAATTGCAGATCCCTCTCCTTATGGTATTCTCATCATCAGCCACAACTATTTTGTATAGCTTTCTGTCCATTTATCGATATCCCCCGTCCAGCTTTCTATTTAAAAGGACTGTTCTCATCCAAATATTTTTCTACATTACTTCTGTCTACACAGACTGTCGGCACAATCTTGATTTCATCGTATTCTTCATCTTTTAAGATTGCAGCACCAGTATCTACTGCCTGCATTATCATCTCCGGCTCGTATGTCATAGAAAAAATGATCCACCTGTCTTCATTCTGAATTTTCTGATACATCTCCTGAGAGCCTGACGATCCAGCAATCATCTTTAAATTGGGCAATCTGGCACTGATCTGCCTGCCCTTCTCATACTCATCCAGCACATCCAGCACCCCCAGTGCAATTTCATCATCATGAGTAAAAATTGCTCCGACCTGATCCAGGATTTCCTGATCCTGCTTCAGAACCCATTGTCGGAATAATTCCTTGGAATATTCACGTTGCCATTCCGTATAACCTACCTGTATTTTCGTAAAGTTATCATTAATCACTTCATCGTATCCGGCACTTCTGAGAAATGGTACCGTAGAGGTATCTCCCATCATTTCCAGTACCAGTGTTCCATTTGGAAAATAACGATTAAAATATCGTGCTGTTGCAGCACCAATCTCTTTATTATCTCCTTTTACCGTCGCCATAGGGGCAAATTCCGGAATCTCCCGGTCGAAAATGACCAGCGGAATATCTGCATTCTGTACTGCAATTCCCGCAGTCTTCAAAGAAGCTCCATCTTTTGGCAGCATAATCAGACAGTCCACTCCCTGTCCAATCAATTTCTCCACCTGCTGAGATTGTTCATTGGCATCTTTTGCCTCTACGCACTGATACTCCCACTGATTCTCTGCTACTACTTTCTGAAGCGCTTCTTTCGCATAATAGTCTACTGCTTTGGCCCATCCATGAGTTGGGCCAATGGTACTCACTGCAATCAGCACAGGCTTCTGCGCTTCCCTCTTCTTTCCTGTGCTAATGTCTGCCACGATACAAAGCACCAGAATTATCAATCCAGTTATCACGATTCTGATCTCATTCTTTTTGTCCATGTGCGTCCCTTTTTGCTGTATCCATTCCGTTTCTTTTTGTACTGTCTGTCACTGAACATGCCGCGACATTCTTGTTAACATTATAACATTGCAGGTATTATTTCTCAATGTAAGGTACCTGAATTTCCCGGTATCTTTTCTTTACCTTGGTATCTGATTTTTGCTTGTGCATCTTTTTCTGATGCTTTATAATTTGTATCTGGAAATATTTAGAAAGACAGGATTTTATGATGAACATAGATACTCATTTGAAACAGTTACTGGAAAAAGAAACTCATATCCATCTTGCAGAAATCCGCGCACTTTATCAGGACCTGGACCGGAAGTTTGGTCTTCATGCCTCTTCTGTCCCGATATTTTTCAGCTATGACGAGGGTCTGCTGGGATCTTATACCCAGGCTGGACATCATGAAAAAGAGCACTTTTGTTTTTCTCTGCTTTTTATTGGATATGCTGTGAAGAATCCTCTTCAGCGCAGTGATCGTATAGATCTCTATAAGCATGAATATGCTCATTACATGCAGTATCATATGGAGATTCCGGTCAAATACCACTGGCAGCCTGGCATCCATGGCAGTGCCTGGAAATACTGCTGTTCGCTGGTGGGTGCTGCTCCAACCCCTTACTACAAAGTCGGTGAGGGACTGATGAAACACGATTATCAAAAAGCGCTTAACAATCCCATTCATGACAAAACCATCCCTGTACGGGATCGTTACCGACAAGAACGGGAATATCAGAATACAAAGAATCGTACTATTCAATACAAAGTAAACGATGTGGTACGTCATCCAAAATTTGGAGAAGGTATTGTCGAAGAAATCGTCCAACTTGAAAATTCCGTTAGGCTTCATATCCGCTTTCAGGATGAACTGAAAAAGATCGATCAGAAATGGCTGTTGAAAACAGGGCGGAAGAAATGATAATAATGATGAATATTCTTTCTCCGATAAAGTGAAAGCCGGTATCTATGATGATCTGTATATTGATTTCAGTACCATACAACTTTAATTCAAAAAAGACCGCCATTATACATTTTTCTGTATAGTGACGGTCAATTTTTGTGTCTGTTTAAGCCATTTCTTAGAATTTACCAGCTGTTGCTGCTTCCTCAATGGATACAGCTACGGATACAGTCATACCAACCATTGGGTTGTTACCTGCACCGATCAGACCCATCATCTCTACGTGAGCAGGTACGGAGGATGAGCCAGCAAACTGAGCGTCACTGTGCATACGTCCAAGTGTATCTGTCATACCGTAGGAAGCTGGACCTGCTGCCATGTTATCTGGGTGAAGTGTACGTCCTGTACCACCGCCTGATGCTACGGAGAAGTACTTCTTACCAGCTTCCAGTCTTTCTTTCTTATAAGTACCTGCTACCGGGTGCTGGAAACGTGTAGGGTTGGTAGAGTTACCTGTAATGGATACATCTACGTTTTCTTTCCACATGATTGCTACACCTTCTGGTACGCTGTTAGCGCCGTAGCAGTTAACTTTTGCACGAAGTCCTTCAGAGTAAGATTTTCTGAATACTTCTTTTACTTCGTTCTTGTATGGATCATATTCTGTTTCAACATAAGTAAATCCGTTGATACGGGAAATGATCTGTGCAGCATCTTTTCCAAGGCCGTTCAGGATAACACGCAGTGGTTTCTGACGAACTTTGTTTGCTTTTTCAGCGATACCGATGGCACCTTCTGCTGCTGCGAAAGATTCGTGACCAGCCAGGAATGCGAAACATTCTGTTTCTTCTTCCAGAAGCATTTTACCAAGGTTACCATGTCCCAGACCAACCTTACGTGTGTCTGCTACAGAACCTGGAATACAGAAAGCCTGAAGACCTTCACCGATTGCTGCTGCTGCTTCAGAAGCTTTACGGCAGTTTTTCTTGATTGCAATTGCTGCACCTACAGTATAAGCCCAGCATGCATTTTCAAAACAGATTGGCTGAATGCCTTTGATCTGATCGTATACATTCAGGCCAGCATCTTTTGTAATTTTCTCTGCTTCTTCAATAGAAGCAATTCCATAACTATTCAGAACGGAATTGATCTGGTCAATTCGTCTTTCATATGATTCAAATAATGCCATTGTACTAGTCCTCCTCTAATTATTCTTTTCTTGGGTCGATGATCTTAACAGCATCTGCAACACGGCCATACTGTCCTTTAGCTTTTTCCCAAGCTGTGTTAGGGTCATCACCCTTTTTGATGAAGTCTGTCATTTTGCCAAGGCTTACGAACTGGTATCCGATGATCTCATCGTCTGCATCCAGAGCGATACCGGTAACATAACCTTCAGCCATTTCCAGATAACGAGGACCTTTTTTCAGTGTTCCGTACATCGTACCAACCTGAGATCTGAGGCCTTTTCCAAGGTCTTCCAGACCTGCACCAACTGCCAGACCATCTTCAGAGAATGCAGACTGTGAACGTCCGTAAACGATCTGCAGGAACAGTTCTCTCATAGCTGTATTGATTGCGTCACAGACAAGGTCTGTATTTAATGCTTCCATAACAGTCAGTCCTGGAAGGATCTCTGCTGCCATAGCTGCGGAATGAGTCATACCTGAACATCCAATAGTCTCAACCAGAGCTTCCTGAATGATACCTTCTTTTACATTCAGGCTCAGCTTACAGGCACCCTGCTGTGGAGCACACCAGCCTACACCATGTGTAAAACCAGAAATGTCTTTTACTTCTTTTGCCTGTACCCATTTTGCTTCTTCCGGAATCGGAGCTGCGCCATGATGAACACCCTGTGCTACTGGGCACATTTCTTCTACTTCGCGTGAATAAATCATTTTTAAACTCCTTTCAATAGTAAAAGTCTTTTATGTAATCAGAATGTCAAACATTCTGAACATACCTCGTTTACTATTTTCGCACAAAATGACAAAATAGTCTAGCTTTTTTTCAGTATCTGAGTACGCTTCTTTCGTTGACACTTAATTTTTTTTATTGTAGAATAAATCCGTTCGTAATATTACAAAAAAGTCCATTTTATGGCATTTTCTGACAGAAGGGACATCACTATGATAAAGAAAACATACCACTTACAGCTTGATCTCACCGGAACACAGTTTCAGGATTATAATCGGTCCAGTCTGCTGTTTTTTGATATCGAGACAACCGGCCTGACTGCACGTATGTCGTATATCTATCTGATTGGCGCCATCGCATGGGAAGGTAACTGCTGGAAGTGTACTCAATGGTTTGCACAAAATACTATAGAAGAACCGGATATCTTAAAGGAATTCCTGGCTTATACTCAGGATAAAACTTTACTGATTCATTTTAACGGAGACCGTTTTGATATTCCTTATATCAATGAAAAATGTGAAACTTATCATCTGGATACTACACTTTCTTCCATTATCAGTCGAGATCTGCTTCGCATGATTCGTCCACTTCGTAAAATGTTGCAGCTGACTTCCCTGAAACAGAAAAGCCTGGAAAGCTTCCTGCATGTTAACCGGGATGATGAATATTCCGGTGGTGAACTGATTCAAGTATATCAACGGTATCAGCGTACTCCGAATGAAACGGATCTGAAACTTTTACTACTGCATAACTATGAAGATCTTCTGGGTATGATTGCAATCTTACCTATTCTGTCTTATCAGACAATTCTGAACAAGATCTATCATATTACCAGTTATGAAGTAAATGGAGATTCGCTTGATGTGCAGGCTCGTCTGCCGGTACTTCTCCCGCGTCCCTTCTCCTATATCGGAGAGCTGTATTCTATCCATGCAGAGAAGGATCAGATGAAGATTATGGTTCCTGGTACACGAGAACCATTGAAGTATTTTTTCCCTGATTATAAAAACTATTACTACCTTCCAGAAGAAGATATGGCTTTGCACAAAAGCGTGGCTGCTTTTGTGGATAAAGATCATCGAGAGCCTGCCAGAGCTTCCACATGCTACAGCAGAAAAAAAGGCTTTTATCTACCACAGAGCGACAAGTTATTTACCCCGGTGTTCAAGACGGACTACTATAATCGACAGCTATATTTTTCCTGTAACGAAGCCTTTCTTGCAGACCCGGATAATATCACAAACTATGTACATCACCTGCTGTCTGACCTGTAGTTTTTTCAATTATAATATTATTTTTAAGCGATAAACCTGTTTCATTTGTTTATCGCTTTTTTGTAAATTTCTCACGAAAAAACGGACAGGAAAACCTGTCCGCCCGTTTCTTATCTATATCAGTTATTTTATTCAGCGTCTTCTGCTTCTTCCTTTGCAGGAGCCTGTTCCAGAGCTTTCATGCTCAGGCTGATCTTCTTCTCATCTGCATTGAAATCTACTACTTTTGCTTCAATCTCCTGTCCAATCTGAAGAACATCTGCTGGCTTATCTACATGATCATGAGAGATCTGTGATACATGAAGCAGTGCATCTACACCTGGCTCCAGTTCTACGAATGCACCGAAATCTGTCATTCTTGCAACTTTACCAGTTACTACATTGCCTACAGCATATTTATCAGCTGCTGTCAGCCATGGATTCTGATCTTCGAACTTCAGACTAAGTGCAATCTTAGTTCCGTTGATCTCTTTAATGAGAACAGATACTTTATCACCTACATTGAAAACTTTCTTAGGATTCTCTACACGTCCCCAGGACATCTCAGAGATATGAAGCAGACCATCTGCTCCACCAAGGTCAATGAAAGCACCAAAGTCTGTTACATTCTTTACAACGCCTTCTACAACATCACCAACGTGGATCTTTTCGAAAAGCTCCTTCTGCATCTCAGCTTTCTTAGCAACTAACAGCTGCTTGCGATCACCGATGATTCTTCTTCTGCGAGGATTGAACTCTGTAATAACGAATTCGATTTCCTGACCAGCGAACTTTTCGAGATTCTTTTCATAAGTATCAGATACCAGACTTGCCGGAATGAATACTCTTGCTTCATCTACTACTACACTTAATCCACCATTTAATACCTGAGCTACAGTAGCTGTCAGTACTTCATGATTCTCAAATGCCTCTTCCAGTCTCTTATTTCCTTTTTCTGCTGCCAGTCTCTTGTAGGTCAGCTGAACCTGTCCGTCACCATCATTTACTTTCAGTACTTTTACTTCCATAGTATCACCAACTTTGATGACATCACATAAATCTACATTAGACTCATTAGTATATTCGCTTCTGGTAAGAATACCATCGGCCTTATATCCGATATTTAATACGGCCTCATCTTCCTTCACAGCGATGACTGTACCTTCTACAATCTGGCCATTATGAATTGTTTTTAAAGATTCTTCTAACATCTGTTCAAAGCTCATTTCTGACATACTCTTGAACCTCCTTAATTAAATAATTTGGGGTCGATGCCCCTGCCGTAATACCTACACATTTGACAGGAGGTAGTGAATAGAGCTCCAAATCATCAAGTGTCTGAATATAATACGTATTTACGCAATTCGTTTTGCAAATCTCAAAGAGCTTCTGTGTATTCGAACTGCTTTTTCCACCGATTACTATCATAGCATCAACTTTATCAGCCAGTTCTCCTGCTTCTAATTGTCGCTCTTCGGTCGCACTGCAAATCGTATTGATAACATCAATATCATAACCCTTTTTGTCAATAATTTCAACTAAATTTTTAAATTTATTGTAGTTAAATGTCGTTTGTGATACGATGCATATTTCCTGGTCCTGAGGCAGACACAGTTCCTCTGCTGCCTTCTGATCTCCGACTACAATAGCCGGATGAACACACCATCCTTTGATGCCTTCTACTTCCGGATGGGTATCATTTCCAATGATGATAATCTGTTTGCCCTGTTCGCTTTTTTCCCTGACAATCCTGTGAATTTTTCGAACATAAGGACAGGTAGCATCTACGAGCTCCAGCCCCTGTTCTTCAATATCCCGATAAATCTCTTTTCCCACTCCATGAGAACGGATGATCACTGTTCCATGTGCCAGGTTCTGAAGGTCTTCTTTGCTCTCCAGCACCTTCACTCCTTTGGATTCCAGATCTGCCACTACTTCTTCGTTGTGAATAATCGGTCCATAGGTATAGATCTCTTTTTTCCCCTGATTTACCTGGTCATATACCTTCTCCACTGCACGCTTTACGCCAAAGCAGAAGCCTGCCGTTTTAGCCGTGATTACTTCCATATCCGTCACCTCTCTTATTTTGCAAGAGATTTGATCTTTTCCACAACCTGGTCAATGGTCAGATCCGAAGAATCCAGGTAAACAGCATCTGCTGCCTGTCTAAGCGGTGCAATTTCTCTGTGCATATCCTGATAATCTCTCTGCTCAATATCTTTTTTGATCTCTTCCAGATCACAGTCCGTTCCTTTTTCCAACAATTCTTTGTACCTGCGATTTGCCCTGGTATCCACACTGGCCGTCAGATAGATCTTCAGTTGTGCATCTGGCAGGATGTTGGTTCCGATATCTCTTCCATCCATAACCACATCATTTTCTCTTGCCAGTTTCTGCTGCAATTCCAGAAGCTTTTCTCTTACACATGGCAGTGCAGATGACTTTGATGCCATATTTCCCACCTCTTCTGTACGGATCTGACCTGAGACATCTTCTCCATTTAATAATACATGCTGTTCTCCACCTACATACCGAATGGCAATCTCGATCTCACCCAGAGCATGCTTTACACTGTCCAGATCCTCCGGTTGAATTGCATTCTTCAGCAGATAAAGGGCGATGCCCGGTACATTGCTCCCGTATCTACATAAATAAATGACAGCTCTGCTGAAACTCTCTTTGCGATTGTGCTTTTTCCGGCTCCTGCCGGCCCGTCAATTGCTATATTATATGACATAGATTCCTCCCTTTGTCTCCTTACTCAGCCATACTGATCCCGGCTGCGTATCCGGTTGACCATGCGATCTGCAGATTAAATCCTCCGGTTACCGCATCCAGATCCAGTACCTCTCCGGCAAAGTAAAGTCCTGATACCAGTTTTGATTCCATAGTGGATGGATTGATCTCTTTCACTGACACCCCACCTCTGGTAATAATAGCTTCATTATAGTCTCGCAGACCAGTTGCAGTCAATGGAAAGTGTTTGGTGAGATGAATCAGCGCTTCTCTTTCCGCTTTCGTGATCTCATTTACCTTTTTCTCCGGAGTTATTCCTGACAGCTCTATCATAATCGGTATCATCTTTGCCGGAAATAATGTGCCGATTACATTTTTAAACTGTTTCTTATTGCCTTCCTCGAACTCACGGAGTAATCTTGCATCCAGCTGCTCTTCTGACAAGGCAGGCTTCAGATCAATCTCCATTCGCAGTTCTTTCTGTCTAAGCTTTTTTAACACAGCGGTGCTTGCTGTCAGCACAAGTGGACCGGTAACTCCAAAATGGGTGAACATCATTTCACCAAAGTCTTCATACAGACATTTTTTACCATCTAAAACAGATAGTGTTACATTCTTTAACGAAAGTCCCTGCATACGTTTTCCATACTCTTCTCGAGTATTAAACGGCACAAGAGACGGAGAAAGTTCTGTCACCTTATGCCCGGCAGATTCTGCAAACCGATATCCATCCCCGGTAGAACCTGTCGTTTTATAAGATAACCCTCCGGTAGCCACCAGCACCCTGTCTGCCGGAATCTCCGTTCCGTTTTTCAGTTTTATTCCAAGAATTTTCTTTTTCCTTTCCTTTTCTGCTATATCTTCAAGCAAAATGCTTTCCACTTCTGTATGCAGATGCACTTTTACACCGGATTTTTTCATAGCATCCCGCAGGGTATCAATCACATCTGCCGATTTATCTGAAAGAGGGAATACACGGTCACCCCTCTCTGTTTTCGTTTTCATTCCATGCGTTTCAAAAAAATTTATGACGTCCTGGTTGGTGTAGCCATAAAAGGAGCTGTATAAAAATTTCCGGTTGGTACAGACACTGTCCATCAATTTTTCCATGTCACAGGCATTCGTCAAATTGCACCGGCCTTTTCCTGTAATATAGATTTTTTTCCCAAGCTTCTCGTTCTTTTCATATAAATGAACTTCACATCCTCGTTCTGCCGCTGCAATAGCAGCAAACATTCCTGCTGCTCCGCCGCCAATGATTATTGTTTTTTTCATATGGTTTCCTTTGCTATAAACGCGGATTCCTCCGGGGCGTCTGATATTTTTCTTGTTTTCTTAGACTGGATATGCTCCATTCTTAGTGTCTGCAACGGTCTCATCAACCTTTGTCTGCTGAGCTTCTCTGTATTTGAAGAATTCAGTAGCAACCTGTGGGAACAGTGCGTAAGATAAAACATCTTCTTCCTGCTGTGTCCACTTTGCGCATTCTTCTTTCAGCTTGTCCAGCTGTGGTGGAATCAGATCTGCAGGACGGCATGTGATAACTTCTTCATCACCGATGCATTTCTTAACCACTTCAGGATTAAATGGTTTAACAGTCTTTCCATAATGTCCTGAGAGAACATCTTTTGTCTGCTGTGGAACCATCTTATAACGTTCGCCGTTGATAACGTTCATAACAGCCTGAGTACCAACAATCTGTGAAGATGGGGTAACCAGAGGGCATTCACCAAGGTCTTTACGTACACGAGGTACTTCTTCCAGTACTTCATAGTACTTATCTTCTGCATGAAGATCTTTCAGCTGAGAGGTCAGGTTGGAAAGCATACCACCTGGTACCTGATATAACAGAGTCTTGATGTTTACACCAAGGTTCTTTGGATTCAGCAGACCTGTTTCCAGAGCATGGTCACGAATTGGTCTGAAGTAATCAGCGATCTCTGCCAGAAGTTTCTGATCCAGTCCTGTATCATATGGAGTACCTTTGAAGGTTTCAACCATAACTTCAGTTGCTGGCTGGGATGTTCCCAGTGCAAATGGAGACATTGCTGTATCAATGACATCTACACCAGCTTCTACTGCTTTCAGGTATGTCATGGAAGCAACACCTGATGTGTAATGTGTATGCAGCTGAATTGGAATATCAACGGTTTCTTTCAGAGCCTGTACCAGTTCTGTTGCTGTATATGGAAGAAGAAGACCAGCCATATCTTTGATACACAGAGAATTAGCTCCCATATCTTCTACTTTCTTAGCCATATCTTTCCAGTAATCCAGTGTATAAGCTTCACCCAGAGTATAGGAAAGTGCAACCTGTGCATGGCCTTTTTCTTTGTTTGCTGCTGTAACTGCTGTCTGAAGGTTTCTGATATCATTCAGGCAGTCAAAAATACGGATAATATCAATACCGTTTGCAATAGATTTCTGTACGAAGTATTCTACTACATCATCTGCATACTGGCTGTAACCAAGAATGTTCTGTCCACGGAACAGCATCTGAAGTTTTGTGTTTTTGAATCCGTCACGGAATTTACGAAGTCTTTCCCATGGATCCTCTTTCAGGAAACGAAGGGAAGCATCGAAAGTTGCTCCACCCCAGCACTCTACGGAATGGTAACCAACTTTATCCATCTTTTCTACAATTGGAAGCATCTCTTCTGTTGTCATTCTTGTGGCAATCAGAGACTGATGTGCGTCACGTAAGATGGTCTCAGTAATTTTAATAGGTTTCTTAGCGATATCTGCCATTTTAAATGTTCCTCCTATACTCCAAAGATTGCCATAAAGGTTCCGGCTGCTACTGCAGTACCGATAACACCAGCTACGTTAGGTCCCATCGCATGCATCAGCAGGAAGTTTGTAGGATCTGCTTCTGCACCAACCTTCTGGGATACACGTGCTGCCATAGGAACCGCGGATACTCCGGCAGAACCAATCAGTGGGTTAATCTTGCCTCCGGAAAGCTTGCACATGATCTTACCAAAGATAACACCGGCTGCAGTACCGCATGCAAATGCTACCAGACCAAGCACTACGATCTTGATGGTGTTCATGTTCAGGAATGCTTCTGCACTTGTAGTAGCACCTACGGAAGTACCCAGCAGGATAACTACGATGTACATCAGTGCATTGGAAGCTGTCTCTGTCAGCTGCTTAACTACACCAGACTCACGGAACAGGTTACCAAGCATCAGCATACCTACCAGTGGAGCAGTTGTCGGAAGAAGCAGACAAACAACGATAGTTACAATAATTGGGAAAAGAATCTTTTCCAGTTTAGAAACAGGACGAAGCTGTTCCATCTTGATCTTTCTTTCTTCTTCAGAAGTCAGAGCCTTCATAATAGGCGGCTGGATAATAGGAACCAGTGACATATAGGAATATGCAGCTACAGCGATAGGTCCCATCAGTGCTGTCTGTCCCAGCTTACCTGCAAGGAAGATAGATGTCGGGCCGTCAGCACCACCAATAATGGAGATTGCTGCTGCTGCCTTTCCATTGAATCCCATAAAGATTGCAAGGAAGTAAGCTGCATAGATACCGATCTGTGCTGCTGCACCAAGAATAAAGCTCTTTGGGTTTGCGATCAGCGGACCAAAGTCCGTCATAGCTCCGACACCCATGAAAATAAGTGACGGTAAGATACTCCATTCATCCATCAGATAGAAGTAATGGAGAAGACCTCCCACACCATTAGACATATCTTCCGGAGCTGCCATAATATCCGGATAAATGTTTACCAACAGCATACCAAATGCAATAGGTACCAGAAGGAGTGGCTCATATTCTTTCTTAATTGCAAGATATAAGAATACACAAGCTACTACGATCATTACATAGTTTCCTACTGTCAGGTTAAAAAACGCTGTCTGGTGAAGCAGGTTCGATAATGTGTCTGTTACATATGACATTGTTTTACCTCCTGTGTTGTAGCTTTACTGCGAAACGACTGAACTAGTTCATTGTTGCCAGTACGTCACCGTTTTCAACAGCTGCACCAACTGCTACATCGATACTTGCAACAGTTCCGTCCTGAGGAGCTACAACTGGGATCTCCATCTTCATAGCTTCAAGAACAACGATTGGATCACCAGCCTTTACAGACTGTCCAACGCTTGCTTCTACTTTAAATACTTTACCTGGTACAGAAGCGGTTACTTTTACGCTTCCTGCGCCTGCTGCTGCCTTTGGTGCTGCTGCAGGAGCTGCCTTTGGAGCTGCCTTTGGTGCTGCTGCTCTTGCAACAGGTGCTGCTCCGTTTCCTGTTCCTTCTTCTACAGTTACATCATATGCTACACCGTTCACGGTAATTGTATAATTCTTCATTATAGTTTTCCTCCTACTATATTAAGCTCTCTGCCATTTATTGCGGTTGCTCTTCTTAATGGAACGTACTACGAATCCATCTGTACTTGTGCCTTCTGCTGCTGCAATAGCTGCTGCAATGACTGCAATCAGTTCTCCGTCATCTGCAACTTCTTCCTCTTCTACAGGAGCCGGGGCTGCTACCGGTGCAGGAGCCGGGGCTGCAGGTGCGTTTTTCTTCTTGAAACCTTCTTCCAGTTTGCTGATATGCTTAAACTGTGAAATCAGGAAGCTAAGGAAGAACAGCATTACGAATACGACGCAGACACCCATCAGAGTGTTCAGGACTGCTTCTTCCATCTTCTGTCCCATGGTCTTCTCAGCAGTTGCAAATTCCATACTTACCAGTGAAAGATCATCCAGAGAAAGTGTGGTAGTAACTACGCTTTCGCCGTTCTCAAATTCACAGTCTGTCTTGATCACGATATCATCATCAACTTCGATATCCTGCGCAAGGATCTGCTTGTATGCACCAAGTTCCTCTTTTGCATTCACCCATGACTGAACACTCGCTACCATGCTGTCCTGGTATTTGCTGAGGATGGATGAAGGATGCAGAATCTCTTCTGCCTGAGCATCGTCCATTCCTACAATCATCTCAATGCTCTGCTGAGCATAAGATTCCAGAGATGCTCTGTCGGATGCACTGATTCCGCCCTCTACGACTTCTTCTGCTGCCTGTGCTTCAGATTCCACAGCTGCTTCTTCTGATACACTCTCAGAAGCTGCTTCTGTCTCAGATGCAACTTCAGTGACAACTTCGGTAGTTTCTGTCTCTTCGGCAAAAACGGTTCCGGATGTCATCAGCATAGCGGCCATAGATACGGAAACGAATAATCCTTTATATTTTCTCATATCATACACCTCGCTTAAACTGTTCCGTGTTTTTTGCCTGGACGGTCATCTCTTTTTGTGAATAACATCTCGAATGCACCGATCACATATTTTCTTGTATCAGCTGCTTCGATGATAGTATCTACATAACCTCTTCTGGCTGCTGAAACTGCGCTTGTCTGAAGTGCTGCATATTCTGCTGCTTTTTCATTTAATTCTGCTGCTGTTGCTTCTGGATACATAATCTTGCAGGCAAGCTTAGCGTCCATTGTTCCGATCTCTGCTGTAGGCCATGCAAATGTCATGTCTGCGCCTGTAGCTTTGCTGTTCATAACAGAGTAAGCACTTCCGTATGCTTTACCGATTACTACATTTACCTTCGGTACTGTAGCGTTAGCGAATGCATAGGTAAGCTTTGCTGCTGCTTTTGCAACACCCTTTTCTGAATGAATATCAGCCTTGAAACCTGTTACATTAGTCAGGGATAATACAGGGATCTCAAATGCATCACAGAAATTAATGAATTCTGCTGCTTTTTCAGCACCCTTTCTTGTCAGAACTGCATCAAAGCTGTCTGTCTTGGTTCCTTCTGCATCATAAACTTCTGTACGGTTGGCAACTGCACCAACAGTCTGTCCGTTCAGACGAAGGAATCCGGTAACCATGTCTTTTGCATATGCTGCCTTTGTCTCGATGAACAGATTGTCGTCTGCGATATTGGACAGCAGAATGGATGTATCACCAACACAGTTAGCCAGATCTGCGCATACTCTGTTCAGATCATCTTCAGATTCTGCATAGTAAGTATCGTCTTCATTGTTAGAAGGAAGAACGGATACCAGATCACGGATCTGTGCAAAAATATCTGCTTCACTTCCTACATAATCAACCAGACCGGTCTCTTCACTCTGGAACTTGGCAGATGCGGTATCACATTTTTCCACTCTGTTGCCATCCAGTGCGTTTGGAGAATTTACAAATAATTTTGCATTCTTCGCTTCCATGAATGTGAAGTCTGTCATTCCCGGAACCAGTGCAAGACCACCGCCACAGTTACCAAAGATCGCTGTGATCTGTGGGATCACTCCTGATGCCAGTGTCTGTTTCATGTAGATATCACCAAAAGCGTTCATGGCATCTGTAGCTTCCTGAAGTCTTAAGCCTGCGCAGTCGATCAAACCGATCACCGGTGCCCCCATCTTCATAGCCATATCGTAGATACCTGAAATCTTTTTCGCGTGCATTTCACCGATTGTTCCACCTAAAACAGATGCATCCTGGCTGTATACATAAACCAGTTTGTCATTGATCACACCATAACCTGTGATGACACCATCTGCCGGAGTCTCGGCCTTCGCCATGTTGAAATCTGTATTTCTGGCAGTAATGCCTGCACCGATTTCAACAAAACTGTTCTCATCAAGCAAAGACGCGATTCTTTTGCCTGCTAAGCTTTGTGCTGTGTTACTCATTTTTCAGCCCTCCATTTTCTATATTAGATAAATTGTAACCAATTATCTGCCATGTATCATTGTAACTTGTTTTGCAGGTACTGGCAAGCCTTTTGTCGATTAGTAAGCATAAAAATTCCCCCTTATTTTCTTATTTTTTATAGCAATTTTGACAATATCTTTTTTCCTCAGAACAGAAACCTTTGTAAAGTCCAGACTAACCAGTTTTCCATTTTTCGTTGTTCGACTGATGATTTTGCCAGAATCTTTTTTTCCTGAAGCACCTCCCCATTCAGAAGAAATTGTACTTTTCCAAGTACCGTATCTTTTTGCAGCGGCGCTTCTGTTTTTTTTCTGTATTCAGTATGTCTCACTATTTTTTCCTGGTTGCCCAGCAATACCTTTTGTGTCTCTGTTTTTTCCACATAAACTGGCACTTCGACCGGATTCCATGGATTTTCTTCCCTGTTCCATCCATTTTCTACTCTTACATAACGTATTTCCTGTGGGTACTCCAATGTCACATAACGATAATGTTGTTCTGCATAATCCATCATCCTTGTCATGTCTTTCCATTTATAGGCTCGGTTATAGGGCCATCCGCATGCCAGTACCACACCGGTAAATCTTTTTCCATCACGTTCCACCGCACAGACATAACAATATCCTGCTGCTGCAGTAAATCCCGTTTTTCCTGATATCGTTCCTTCATATAAATCCAGAAATGCATTATGATTGTAGCAGGTATAGGTTCTTGTTTCGGACAAATTTGTGAACGTATGCTGCTTTTCTCTGGTAATCTTTATGAATGCTTCTGATTTCGGTGAATCCCAGGTACAATATTTCATGATGCGTGCCAGATCTTCTGCTGTTGTTCCATGTGCGCCGCCTTCATCTGCTCCATCCAGTCCGTTTGGCGTAACAAAATGTGCACTTTCACATCCAATCTTTTTGCCTTTTCATTCATCTGCTCTGCAAATGCCGGCACATTTCCACTTACCTGCTCTGCAATCATCACTGCTGCATCATTAAAGGATTCCAGCATCAGAGCATAAAGGAGATCCTCCAGATAGAATTTTTCTCCAACAGAAGCTCCAAGATGTACTTCCGGCTGAGCCGCTGCTGTTTCTGACACGGTTACAACTGTATCCGGTGTGCAGGCTTCCAACGCCAGAATACAGGTCATGATCTTGGTGGTACTGGCCATCGGCATAACTTCTTCCGTATTTTTTCCAAAAAGAACACGCCCGCTGCTGCCGTCCATCACAACGGCACTGCGGGCGTATAGATTCTGCAATTCCTCCGGAAGCGCCACCTCTCCAGCTGATACCGGCCAGATATATGCCAGCCAGATGATCAGGGTCATCAGCACTCTTCTTCTGCTTGCCTTCATATTGCTTGCTCCGATTTGCTTTTTATCAGCTTATGATGCTTCCACAATTTTATGTCCGAACTGCTCTACTTTTTATTTGTAATTTCTCCGAAATCTCTGGCTTAGTTCTCTGTCGTCATTTCGATCCTTGTAATATACTTCTATCATTGCTGCCGCTTCTGGTACTGCACTCTGAAACAGCCTGGTCAGGTGCTCTGTACTCTCCAGACAGATAGGCTTCGCCTCTTCCCGGATAATCCTCCCATCTGCAAATCGATGTACAAAAAATACCTTTGCGATCGCCAGCTTGATCTTTCTCTTCTGTTCTGATTCACAGATCGGAAGCTTTGTATAGAACTTCGTTCCCATCAATGCCCGCACGATATCTCTGTGTCTCATACCTTCCAATACTTTCGATATGGCATCTACACTTTTTTTCTCTATCCGCAGTACACTCCCCGGCTGATAATGGAACGGATCCTTTCCGGTACGAATCATGAGACTCCGGTCAAATTCTGTCTCGATCTCATCGTGTCCTGCACCAGTCTTTTTCATATATTCACTGATATAAGGATGACAGGTACTGTCCAGCATAAAGTGACAGATAAAGCCCAGAAGATATACTAAGATCTCCTCATCCCCTGTCTGCTGATAAAGCAGTCTTCCCTTTTCAAAGAATTCACTCGCTTCTTCTCTGTGAAGCCGATGTGCCATCTGATTGAACCGATTTCTGTGAAATGGACGAACATAGAATAAAATATCCGGTCCATGGAGTCCAATCTGATAGGTGGTCTGATGCGCTTTTATCACCTCTCTGATCTCCGGACTCAGCCGGTGATATACCATTTTTCCAAACAAATCATGTGCATATGTGGTTGGCACGCTGCTTCCTTTCCGGTTCGGATCTTCCTAAACCTTTAATGTCATCTCTATCTCTTCTTCCGCTTCTGCCTTGAAATCTTCCATCTTCACAGGATTCACTTCCGGCAGTTCTTCCAAAGAGGATACTCCAAATCTCCTCAAAAACTCTTCTGTCGTTCCAAATAGCAGTGGACGCCCCGGTGCATCCAGTCGTCCCACTTCCTTGACCAGATTAAATTCAATTAGTTTGTTGACGGCATGGTCACATTTTACTCCACGAATCTTTTCCAGCTCAATTCGAGTAATGGGCTGTTTGTATGCGATAATAGAAAGTGTCTCCAAAACTACGTCCGTTAATACAATCTTCTTCGGTTGTTTGGCGATTTTGATCAGATATTCGTAAAGTTCCGGATTGGTACACATCTGAAAAGAATCTTCCAGTTCAATCAGGCGGATTCCACGACCTTCTGTTTCATATTTTTCTTTCATGGCCAGCAGCATTTTCCGGGTAGCCTCCGTACTCATGCCAATCGCTTTGGCAATCCGCTCTACCTCTACTGCATTTCCCATAGTAAATAAAATGGCTTCTGCTGCCGCTTCCAGTTCTTTTTTATCCACACTTATTCCTCACTTTGCTTTGCCGTAATCAGAATCTCTCCAAAGATCTCATCCTGCTCCACTTCGATTTTCCCGGTCTTCATCATTTCCAAAATAGTCAGAAACGTAATCGCAATGCGCATCTTGCTCTTCTGCTTATTCAACAGATCACGGAAATTGCATTTCCGATGCCGGGATATATATTTCTCCACATAGGCGATGGTCTGATCCAGATCCACCTCTTCCTTTTCTACCTGACCGAACTTGCTTCTCACCGGATCCAGGCGATTCTCAGAACGCTTCATGACATCCTGAAAAATGGCATTCAGCTTCTCCAGATTCAAATCTCCCAGGATCTCATCCAGATTCACCGGAGGCTTGTACTGCTGTACTTCTTTGGGAATTGATGGATCCCGGTACAGCATATGCTCTGCATCCATCTGTCGGTCCCTGAGTTCATAAGACATATATTTATACATCTTATATTCCAAAAGGCGTTCCACCAGTTCCTGTCTCGGATCTTCCTCTTCGCCCTCTTCATTGACTTCCTTTGGAAGAAGCATACGAGCCTTGATATCCAGAAGGGTGGCTGCCATGACCAGAAATTCACTCATTACTGACATATCTTCCGTTTTCATGGCATGAAGATATTCCATGTACTGATTCGTGATCTCCACAATCGGGATATCAAAAATGTCTACTTTATTCTTATCAATCAAATGCAGCAGCAGATCCAGCGGTCCTTCAAACCGCTCCAATTTTACCGAAATTCCCATAGTTACCTCTGAATTATTTATACTTTACGATGCCTTACGCTGTAAAACATCTCACGCAATTCTGACATCACTTAATATAACTCCACCAGCATGAATTCTGCCGGATTGTTGATGCGAAATGCAATGGAATGGGATCCCAATCCTGCTGTGACCAGAAGCTTTCTTCCATATTTTTCATACATTCCACAGTCATACTTCGGAAAAAGCTTCACCTGTGGGCTGATTACACCTCCAACTAGCGGCAGGCGAATCAAGCTCCATGCAGATGGCCGCTTAAAGTCAGATCTGCTCCCCACAGTGCATAACCTTCAAAATACACCGGATTATGTGCCAGTAAAATATTGTAACGCCCATCTTCCGGTTTCTGAATCGACTTACGGATCTCCTCTGCACTGATATATTGCTGGTGAAATCTCTTATAATATTTCTCAGGGAGTTCAAATCCATGTACCGTCAAATGAGTTCCTTTTATATCGATCTGTTCTTTTTCATCTTCCAGAAGACGTATATTCGAGGTATGGATGCCCTTTTTAAACTCTTCATACACACCACCGTAGGCATCTGGATATCTCTTAGCCCGGAACTCATGGTTCCCGTTAATACAATATACCGGACATTCACAGGACAGTCTCTTAAGCAACGAAACCGCCACATCAATATTCGTTTCTTTTCCCGGCTTGCATACTGTCAGATCACCCACGGAAAAAATCAGATCCGGGTGCTGTCCTACGATCTGCTCCACCAGGTTCCGATTGCCTTTTCCAAATGTTCGATTGTGCAAATCTCCTATCACTACAATACGGATCGGTGCCGTCGGCTTAGGAACCTTTCGCGGCAACGCAATCCGGTAGTGTCTGATAATTATTCTACTCATAATTCTACCAACAATTTTCTGTTTAATAGTATAAACAAATATTGGGGGTTTGGCAAGGGAAAGCATTTTTCTTCTCTTCATCATATATTTACTCTATAAACTGAATTATTCGTACTTCCTTCTGCTTCTACATATCCTGTTTCAACTAATATTTTCAGATATCTTCTTACCGTTGCGGTAGACCTTCCACTGACACTTTCCGCTTCTTTAGGCGTTATTTTTCCGTTTTTCTCAATATACTGGATTATCTTCTCTAATTTATGAAAATCAGCCGGTTTTAAAACTTCGCTCAGAACTTCGCTCAAACTTCGCTCATTTTTTGCACTAACTTCGCTCATTTTCATCTTCTAAGAATGCTTCATGTACAAAAAATCTTGATATAAAATAGCTGTGATCATCATCTGTTTCAAATTCTGGTTTCGGCGAACCATTTGCAGAAAGTGCTCTCAGTATTTTTCCAAACCCTGTATTTCTTCCCTCTGTTAAATGCAACTCCTTCAAAATATCTCCAATGCGACGATTTCTGTAGCGCCGATTCGTCACTCTAAATCTCTTAAGTCCTTCCTGCGTAACAGATCGATCCGGACCAGGAAAACTTAAAATCTCAATCATTTCTTTTTCAACTCTTACTTCTATCGGCTCCCTTATATCATATGCTCTGTGATATACCGCATTGGATAATGCTTCTTCCAAAGCAGCATACGGATAATTATATACCCAGTCAGCTTCTGCCTTGTCTGGTCTTTTCATTATCTTTTTAGTTATAATCGAATTTTTTATAAACTGCAAAGCCTCTCTGAGTTGCTGATGAATTGGACCTTTAAACGTATTTTCAATAATATTATCTCCACCTAAACCATCAGGGAACTGTACCACATCAATCTGCGTACAAGGGAAAAACTTGTCTGGTTCCATGCAGAAAAACATCAATCCAACATTCTTCGGTTTTACATACTCAGGGAGATTACTGATAATGTTCATATCACTGCACACTTCTGCGAAATCGCCATTTTTCGCTTTTTCATAAAGTGAACTGTTAATTTCTTTTAAATAATTCTGAACCAGTGTAATATTCAGATCCGACAACTCAGCCTGATGATTAATCCGGTCATCAAACGGGACACGATTTGCCAGATTAAACAGATCTTTTTCTTCATCATCTGATGGTTCCACTGTATTAGACGCTTTGCGGATATAATGTCTCCGTTCTTTATTATCTTTTTCCATTGTCTTCGGTGAAGAATATGGTCTGTTGTCACCACCCGGACACCAGATCACAATAAACTGCTTGTCCTGATAAGTTTCCACTCCTATAATCGGTGTGTATGCGGGTCTGATCAACTTGTATCTAGCATAAATATTCTTCTGATAAACATCCAGTTTATCTGCTGGCACACCCTTTAACGGATATATCGGTCTGCCATTATCTTTTTCCACGCCAATCACAATATATCCACCGCCCCAGTTGTCCAGATCATTGGCAAATGCACAAATTATTTTCAAAGATGCCGCTGCATCCCAGGTTTCCTTATATTCAATTCTCGCCCATTCAACAACTTCACCAGATAACAAAGTTTTAATATTGGTTGGTATTGCCATGTGTTCACGTCCCTTTTCTAATTTAAATATCATCTACAATTCATATTAATACTGCTACTTCCACTAAATATTATCTTTCCTTCTGTTACATCTGTCTGAAAGCCATCTGAGATTGGCTAAACAGTGTTTAGCCAATCATCTTATTCAACAGTATCTCTTTCCAGTATTATCTTCATTTTTTCGCCAAACTTAATGGTCATATCAATCATCAATATAGCTTTTACTGCATGTTCACGTGTTCCATAGTTTAATTGTACTCCATGACATATTTTATTTCTACAAGGATGATCACTTTGGTTCATCTCTTCACTCGAAGTAAGAATTATCTTATACAAATATCCTATTACTGCTATCCAATAAAAAAATTCATCGTCCGTCTCACTAGCCATTTCCAACAACTTATTTTTTTCACTATCCCTCTTTATCATTGAATTGCTAAACTTTATATCAGGGTTATAATACTCATATGCCATTCTAAAATCTTCAACTGAAACTATTTTTCCTGCATCTTTCTGCATTTTATAAATATCTGATATAATCCCCTCAAACTGACAAGCCAGCAAAGCCGTACATCCATAAAAATATCTTTCTTTAAACAATTTTACAGATTCTTCTAACGCAGCTATTCTCCACAATTTATTGCCTTGCCATTCTTCCAATTAGACGCTAAATTTGATATATACTCATCATTTAGGAACTCCAAAATAATATTTTTTATATCTTCTTTATTGGTTTTTTCATCATCAATAAATGGTTCCAACACTGATAATAAGTTGTCATCAATTAGCAAATAGAGTGGCCACTCCATTTTTTCTAAATATTTCAAGCACTTGTACTTTTTAATATTCTTTTTCATTTCTTCTGAAAACTCTATTTGTGAAGTTTTCACTTTAGGCAGAGAGATTGTTATTTTCTGCACCTGATTTGCCAGTTTGCTAATAGACTGCATTGCTTCGCTTTCATAAATCCGTTTAACAGCATTTCCTATATCTGCCATTTGTTTTTTACAATTTTCTGCAACATCCCGCCATTCAGGTGATTGGGAATAATTTATTCCGTTCACCAATTTTGAAGCTAGTTTATCAAAATCATATTCTTTTCTTTTTTCCAATCCAATCACCTCTTAATAATTTTCTTCTTTCTCATTGGTCAGACACCATCTGACCAATTGACATTTTTCCTTTAACTAACTCTGGTCTTGGTGTATATTTAAAAAGCACTATACAGATTCCTTCATTTCATCGAACATTGCCTGCGCCAATGCACTCATAATTGCACGGTATTTTCCAGCATCTTCAAATAATTTTGTATAAGTCTCTGTGCTCTCAACATATGCTTCTTGTGCTGCATCATCAAATAACTGAGGGAATATATTTTTTTCAAATATCTGGCGTCCATCTGTCTTTGCCGCCTTTATTAACTTTTTGTTATTCTTCAATTTCTGATGTAATGCAGTTATTACGACTCGATCACCTTCTGTAAAATTTCCAGCATACTGCTGATTAATTTTCTCGATAACTTGTTCTAATGGGCTTAACGTCTCTGTCATTTTTACAGGTTTTTTCAGCTTCGCTGGCTCATAAACACCTTTCTCCTCTTTTACCAGATTAATCGATCCTTCAAATGTTTTTTCAAGATTATAGTAATTGAGTTTTACTCTGTTTCCAAGATCGAACATGACTGTAGGATCTGCCGGTAAAATCTTCTCCAAATAAGCGCAGAAAATATATTCATTGTGCATTTGTTTATCAAACATACGTGTAATCTGTGTGATATACCCATACCACTTTACAAATGTTCTACAGAGTTTTCGAAATTGATACCTCTGTTCTGGATTTAAAACATTGTATTCTCGTTGAATTGGCAGCAACGCATTTGTCACAGCTGCTTGAATTTTATTGGCTTTTCGCTTATCCTCATCAAAATAAATTTTATTTACTTTTTCAATATCAGCGTCATTATAAACCTTAAACGCTCGCAACATTTTCTGTGTTTTGTAAATCAAATCCGTATTAATTTCCTGAGACAATGATGTTTCCTGATAAAACGGCTGAAATGCTTTCAAAATATCGTCTTTGGTATTCACAAAATCAATGATGAATGTGTCCTGTTTATCTGGATGCGTACGGTTCAATCTACTCAATGTCTGAACAGCCTTTACACCACGCAATTTTTTATCGACAATCATTGTATGAAGTAATGGTTCATCAAATCCTGTCTGATATTTCTCAGCTACAATCAGAATATTTCCTTCATCATGGAATACCTGTTTTGTCTGTGATTCATTCACACCATTCAGCTTGCTTTCTGTCCATTCAATATCCTTCTGGTCATCCGGATCTTTGATAGAACCAGAGAACGCAGCCAAAATTTCTACATCATGATAACCATTTGATTCCAAATAGTTCTTAATCTCATGATAGTAACGAACCGCAGCAAGTCTTGATGATGTTACAACCATCATCTTTCCTTTTCCTTTGATTTTCTGTTTCGTTACATTACGGAATGTCTCAACAATAATTGCAGATTTCTGCTGAATATTGTACGGATGCAATTCTTCGTATTTCCTGATCACCTTTAATGCTTTCGACTGCGGAACATCTGGATTATCCTCTGTGTTCTTCGCAATCTGATAGCATGTTCTGTACGTTGTATAGTTCTGCAGAACATCCAGAATAAATCCTTCTTCGATTGCCTGACGCATCGAATATACATGAAATGGATGATAAGAACCATCATTCCATTCTGTACCGAACATCTCCAATGTTGCACCCTTTGGTGTTGCTGTAAACGCAAAAAATGAAAGATTCTTATGCTTTCCATGCGAAATCATTTCACGCATCAGACGGTCATTGTCATCCAACAATTCATCTTCGGCTTTTCCTTCCAGTTCCGCATACTCTTTCAGAGCATCCGACACATCTGCAAGCGCAGTCTTCAATTTCATTGCAGAGGAACCAGTCTGAGAAGAATGTGCTTCATCTACGATAATCGCAAATCGCTTATCTGTTGTATCATCCACCTCTTCATATATGACCGGGAATTTCTGCAATGTTGTTACAATGATTCTCTTTCCGGCGTTCAATGCATCCTTTAAATCCTTAGAGGATTTCTTTTCATCAATCGTACATACACTACCGATTGTATGGTCGAATCCTGTGATTGTTTCCTGTAACTGTGCATCCAGATTACGTCTGTCAGTTACGATAACAACTGATGTAAATACAGGTTCATTATCATCATTATGCAAAGATGCCAGACGATACGCTGTCCATGCAATAGAATTTGATTTACCTGAACCAGCGGAATGCTGAACCAGATAATTGTTTCCTGAACCGTTCTCACGCACATCAGCAATCAACTTACGTACTACATCCAGCTGATGAAATCTAGGGAAAATCAGACGCTTCTTTGTGACATTCTTTCCATCTTTCTTTTCGATCTTCACCTCAAAGCTGATGAACTTCTGGATAATATCCAGCAAGCTATCTTTCTGTAATACGTCTTCCCAGATATAAGATGTCACATAATTATCATCTTCCGCCTGCGGATTTCCAGCACCACCGTCATTTCCGGCACCGTTGGAACCCTGATTGAATGGCAAGAAATATGTATCTGCACCTTTCAGTTCCGTAGTCATCCATGCTTCGTAAAGGTCTACTGCAAAATATGCCAGAATACGATGATTCAGCCAAAATGCAGGTTCCCTCTGGTCACGGTCATACTGCCACTGCAATTTTGCATTGTCCACGGTCTGACCTGTCAGCTGATTCTTTAATTCAATTGCAACCACTGGAATACCATTGATTGCAAGCATCATATCAACTGAATTGTTGTTCTGCTCTGAATAATGCCACTGCCTGATGCACTGACACACATTCTGCTCATATCTTTTTACAGCAACATCATTCAAAGTGGATTCCGGCTTGAAATAGCAAACCTTAAAATCCATTCCACGATGTTTAAATCCATGTCGCATGACAGACAGCAATCCATCCATCTGTACAGCATCTTCAAAACATTTATAAAACTTCTTGTATGGGTCAGAATTACACTGCTTTTCAAAACGCTGCCACATAATCGGCTGGGTTGTTTTCACAAACCCAACCAATGTATAAATATCCAACGCCATACCAGAAGATGAAGTATATCCAGCATCTGTCGCCTTTTCATATCCACCAGCAGGTGAGATAAGAAAGGCTTCAATATTAGATTCAAACTGTTTTTCATTTTCAGCCATAGGTTATACCACCCTTCTTTTTCCTGTTACCACTTCATAAATCAGTGATTTCTTGTATGCTTCAAGTTCATTGATAAGAGATTCTTTTTCAGCAATGAGGAAATCAATTGCATCAATTTTTTCTCTTAAATAATTCATGATATTATTGCGTTCTCGTTTTGATAATGGATATGGGAGTTTAATATTTCCAAGATTTTCCATCGAAATATTAGGCTGCGCAGATTGAACTGAATAACGATTAATTACTTCTTTGACAATTACTGATTGAAGTAACATCCACAAATATTCTATAGAATCCATAAATTCATCTTTAATACGAATAAAAGCGTTTGCTTGATTGGTATTTGCTGGTAACAAATTTTCATCCATAATTGCCACTTTTCCGATTGATGCGCCTGCAATAACAAACAAAATATCGTTACAGTTCAATTTAGAACGTGATAATTCATTATGTGTTTCTTCTGTGATATAAAATTCAGGTACAATATCTAAATGATTATTTTTTATATTTTCTGACTTTAAATATCGAACACAATATAATGCAGTCTTAACATTTGACATATCTTTAGGTGTTGTTCCCTTTGATATCATTACTGTAAATGTTTTTAGCTTTCTTAACTGCCAACTCGATGGAATATTACCAATCCACTCAACGCCAGAATCTTTCATCTTTACATTCTTATCAAGACCTTTTGTAACTGCTTCAAAAATTACAGACTGTTTCAGTTCCTTATATTCATCAATGCTTGCCTTTGCTTCTGCAATGATTTCATCAATTTTGGAACAAGTTTCGTCCAAATAATCGGCAATAGCTTGCTGTTCAAATAATGGTGGCATTGGAATTTTCAACTGTCCAAGCTGTTCCTCTGTAAAGGAATGTCGCAAATTCTTTGCTAAATGCAATAATTCTTTCGTATTATCCACCATCAAATAATAATAGTAAAAATAATCTCTTGATGCATTGTCATGTATTTTAAAATTACTATATGCCGGACTGGTTACACCATCATGCATAACTTTACCAACACATCTAGGCGTTACATCAATGTCAAAAAGACACATAAGCAAATCGCCGTCTTCAATATACTGGTAACCATCAAATGTAGCAGGCATTTTACCCGTTGGATTTTGCAAATCCCTTACGATTACACCATTCATAGTCAATGACATTACATCTTCGCCTGTCCACTTTTCACATAAATTCTTTTCTTTATGCATTACATACTTATTGGGAATTACACTCCACGTGTCAGGAATCAATCCTACCCACTCAATTCCACTTTCTTTCATTGCCATAATCATTCACCCCCGAACAAATCATGCAATTTTGCCATCAAGCTCTTTTCATGTTCTTCAATGCGTGCTGCAATCACATCTGATAGTTCAATCTGCTTGTATTCATAGAATGTTCTGGTGAACGGAATTTCATATCCCACTTTTGTTTTGGATTTATCAATCCAAGCCTGCGGATTGTACGGAATGACCTCACGTTCAAAGTAAACATCAATATCTTCTGCCAGTGGTACATTCTCTGTATCACGTTTTGATGTATCAGCTACTGGTTTCTTTTTCCTCATGACAACATTGCCGTTCTCATCCAGCTGTGGTGTCTCCACTACAATCTTGTTATAGCCAAGGTCAATGGCATCCATGACCTTACTCTTTACAACGATTGTATTGTCATTTTCATCTACACCATTGTATGTACCATCTGCATACGCACCATACACTTCAATAATTAAATCACGACAAGCCTTTGTAATATCTACGTTCTTTGAACCAATATTCTTACGTCTCGCTGAGCAACAAACAGATGCATCAATCAACTGCACTTTTCCCTGATGTGTCACGGGCTTATTCTTCATTACAATCCAGATATATGTTGCAATACTTGTATTGTAAAAAGCATTATTTGGCAACTGTACAATGGCATCCAGCCAGTCATTCTCGATTAAATATCTACGAATCTCGGAAGGACCAGAACCAGCATCACCATTGAACAAAGATGAACCATTCTGGATAATTGCCATCTGACCATCATCTTTTAACTTTGCAAGACCGTTCAGCATGAACAGAAGCTGTCCATCACCCTTTGCTGGCAATCCCGGTGCAAATCTTCCTGCTGTACCTTTCTTAAATTCAGCTGTGACCTCTTTTTCCTCACGTTTCCACGGAATACCGAACGGAGGGTTGCTGATAATATAATCAAACTTATATCCACTGAACTTATCATCAGACAAAGTATCACCGAACTGCATATTGTTAGGGTCACCGCCACGGATAAGCATATCAGCTTTTGCAATACCGAATGTAAATGGATTGAACTCCTGACCAAATACAGTAATGTCTGCATCCGCATCCATCTGTTTCAATCTTTCTTCCATACAGGTCAGCATCTGAGATGTTCCCATTGTCATATCATAGACGGTCTTTGAAATGCCATCTCCTGTAAATACAGATTCATCACCAGCCACAAGAAGATCACTCATCAAATAGATAATGTCACGACTTGTGAAATGTGCTCCTGCTTCTTCGTTATAAGACTCAGAGAATCTACGAACAAGGTTTTCAAACACATATCCCATATCAACAGCACTGATTTTCTCAGGTGAAAAATCGCCCTTATCTGTACAGAAATCAGAGATTACCTGATAGAGAAGACCTGCTTCTTCCATGTGCTTAATCTGAGAATCGAAATCCATACGTGCAAGAATATCCTGCACATTATCAGAAAATCCATTTAGATATGCTTTAAAATTATCCACAATATTTTCCGGATCTGCAATTAATGTCTTAAATGTAAATGGACTTGTATTGTAAAACTGATAACCCGACGCTTTACGCAGGAATCCATCTTTCACGGCTAATTTTTCTACTTTCTTATAGGTATCAAGAACTGCCTGATGTGTTGGTAGCAAGCAATCATGAAAACGTTTAATTACCGTCATTGGTAAAATAACCAGACCATATTCATGTGGTTTATATGCTCCTACAAGATCATCTGCGACAGACCATACAAGAGCTGCTGTATCGTTGGAATTTTTGCCAACGTTTGTAATTAAATCGTTACTACTCTTCATTCTACAATCCTCTTTTTCTCTTATGTTTTAACACAAATTTTTACTACTGTTATGGTATAGTATATCATATTACATTCTTTGTTCAAAACAAAAAGAGAATCAGATATAATTCCGATTCCCTTCAAGCAATTATTTTTTCTTATATTTTTCAATTACACATATGTATTTTCTCACATACTATACACTTCCCACGCCTTTTTCACACAGAATCCATACCCGGCTTTTTCTACGCTCTTATCGAATACCAGCTCGCTTCTTCCTATTTCTTTTCCATCCAGTGTATATACCAGATAGCCCGCTGTCTCTCCTTTCTGTACCGGTGCTGTGACAGTATCCGCCAGTTGAATACTGCGCTGAATCCCGGCAAGATCTTTTCCATCAGTGTCCAGATATCGAAAATCTTCCTTCACATGACAGGTAACCTGATTTTGAACCCCTTTTCGAACCTTCAGTGATGGGAATTTCATCTGTTCTTCATCTGTATACAGGCGGCATTTTCCAAATCCATAGTCCAGGAGCTGTGCTGCCTCTTTGAATCTGGTCTTGGAATCCGGTCCGGCCATGATCACGCTGATGAGCTGAATATCGTTTCTCAATGCTGTAGCTGATACGCAGAACAATGCTTTACTGGTACTGCCTGTTTTTAATCCATTGCAGCCATTATAGCTGCGCAGCAGTTTATTGGTATTGGACAGACCAAACTCGCTGCTTCCCCGCTGAGTCACATGGGTGATATTTTTCATCCAGATAGTGGTATAATCGAAAACTTCCGGGAATCTGGTAATCAACTCCCGGGACATTAGCGCGATATCATTGGCTGATGTGTAGTGATCGTCCGAATCCGTCAAGCCGCAGCAATCCACAAAATGGGTATCATTCATCCCCAATTTTTTTGCCTTTTCATTCATTTTGTTGACGAACTCCATTTCACTGCCTGCTATGTACTCCGCCAATGCCACAGAGGCATCATTTCCCGAGGAAACCAGAATACACTTCAGCAGAGTCTGCACTGTCTGCTTCTCTCCTTCTTCCAGAAATACCTGAGATCCTCCCATAGATTTGGCATACGCACTGGTCACTACTTCATCCTCCAGATGAATCTGACCATTTTCCAGTGCTTCAAAAGCCAGAAGTACCGTCATAATCTTCGTTACACTGGCTGGACTGCGTTTCTCATGAGAAGCTTTCTCAAATAAGATTTTTCCAGTGGAAGCCTCCATCAGCACCGCCTCCTGGGAAGCCAGTTCCAGATCCTCTGCCCCTGCGTTCCATGAAATACCATAAAACAGGGATATCCACAAAATAAAAAGCAGTATACACATTTTTCCATTTCTTATCATTGCACCACGCCCCTTTTTTCTAATAGTACAACTTATGAACACTAAAAACGTTATATACTACCTATTTCGATATATGGGATTCTAAGAGTGTGAAGCAATCCACAGATATCTTTTACAGTATTTTAGGCAGAAAAAATCCCTGCTCAAAAATTGACCAGGGATTTGTCTGCACATTAGTTAAATTTACGTTTACGAGCAGCTTCGGATTTTTTCTTACGTCTAACGCTTGGTTTTTCGTAATGTTCTCTTTTACGAATCTCCTGCTGGATACCAGCTTTTGCGCAGTTTCTCTTGAAACGGCGTAAAGCGCTGTCCAAAGTCTCGTTTTCTTTTACGATTACATTTGACATTGTCTCACACCTAACCTCCCTCCAGTTGTAGATTGTGCATAATACAACTGTTGGGTTATTTTATTGCACTATTAGGATTATACCTACTTTATCCACTTTCGTCAAGTAGTTTCTTTCTGGAAATTCACCTTTTTTGTTTACTTATCCACTTTTTATTTGATCTGTCCTTCTACCAGTTCTGGGATCTTAGCAATTGCTTCTGGAATAGCATCTGGGTTCTTTCCGCCGGCCTGCGCCATATTCGGACGTCCACCGCCGCCACCTCCAACGATAGCTGCTGCAGCCTTAATCAGGTTACCTGCATGAGCACCTTTTTTCATAGCTCCATCGGTAGCCATTGCCAGAAGGCTGACTTTTCCATCTTTGGCAGATGCCAGTACAACGACACCTTCTCCCAGTTTTTCTTTTAACTGGTCACCCAGATCACGAAGTCCGTTCATATCCACACCATCTACTGCCGTAGCCAGTACTTTGACACCTTTGACTTCGGTTACTTTACTCATAACATCACCCAGAGAGTTCTGAGCCATCTTGCTCTTCAGGGACTCATTTTCGCTCTGAAGATCTTTGACCTCTTTCTGTAAATGAGCAATCTTCTCCAGCATCTCAGCCGGTGTTGTCTTGAGAGCTTTGGCAGCTTCTGCCATCTTCTCTTCCATCTCTTTGTAATAAGCCAGCACGTTGTTACCAGTCAGTGCTTCGATACGACGTACCCCTGCTGCCACACCTGCTTCAGATACAATCTTAAACAGTGCGATGCTGCTGGTATTTGCCACATGTGTACCACCGCAAAGTTCTACTGAGAAATCTCCCATAGACACTACACGTACTTCTTCACCATATTTTTCTCCAAACAGTGCCATTGCTCCGGTCTTCTTTGCTTCTTCGATCGGCATTACTTTAGTCACAACCGGAATTGCTGCCTGGATCTCTTTATTCACAATCTCTTCTACCTTTGCAATCTCTTCTGCTGTCATAGCCTGGAAATGCGCAAAGTCAAAACGCAATCTGGTTGGCGTAACCAGAGAACCTTTCTGTTCTACATGACTTCCCAGCACAGTCTTCAATGCTTTCTGAAGCAGATGAGTTGCACTGTGGTTCTTGCAGGTATCCAGTCTTTCCTGCTCTGCTACTTCCAGAGTCACTTTATCACCCTTGGAAAGCATACCGGAAACCATATGACCAACATGGCCATATTTTCCTCCACGAAGCTTGATGGTATCCTCTACCTGGAACTTACCGTTCTCTGTATAGATCACACCTGTGTCACCTTCCTGTCCACCCATGGTAGCATAAAATGGTGTCTTCGCAGTAAATACCGTTCCCTTCTGACCTTCTACCAGAGAATCTGCCAGTTCAGTTTCAGAAGTAAGCACTGTGATCTCAGACTCATCCTTCAGAGTAGTGTATCCGGTAAATTCTGTAGTGACAGATACATCGATCTGATCGTAAACAGTGGCATCTGCTCCCATGTAGTTGGTCACTTCGCGGCTTTCACGGGCACGTTTTCTCTGTGCATCCATCTCGGCCTGGAAACCAGCTTCATCAATCTCATATCCTTTTTCTTCCAGGATCTCTTTCGTCAGATCCATCGGGAATCCATAGGTATCATACAGCTTGAATGCATCTGCGCCTCCAAGTGTCTTTTCTCCCTTAGCCTTCAGATCTTCTTCCAGATCATTCAGAATACGAAGTCCCTGATCAATTGTCTTATTAAACTGATTCTCTTCATTGTTCAGAACATTGAAGATGAATTCTTTCTTTTCTTCCAGTTCCGGATATCCATCTTTGGAACCTTCAATGACTGTTGCACTTAAGTCTGCAAGGAACTGTCCTTCAATACCAAGCAGTTTGCCGTGACGTGCTGCACGACGGATCAGACGGCGCAGTACATATCCACGTCCTTCATTAGTCGGCATAATACCATCAGAAATCATAAATGTTGCAGAACGGATATGGTCTGTAATCAAACGAATGGATACATCATCTTTGTAGTTTTCCTGATATACCTTTCCTGCCATCTTACATACATGATTTCTCAGTGCACATACAGTATCTACATCAAAAATAGAATCTACATCCTGTACAACACTGGCCAGACGTTCCAGTCCCATACCGGTATCAATATTTTTATTCTTCAGTGTTGTATAATTTCCATTACCGTCGTTCTCGAACTGGGTAAATACATTGTTCCAGATCTCCATATAACGGTCACAGTCACATCCTACGGTACAGCCTGGTTTTCCACAGCCATACTTTTCTCCACGGTCATAGTAGATCTCAGAACATGGTCCACAAGGTCCTGCACCGTGCTCCCAGAAGTTGTCTTCCTTACCAAAACGGAAAATACGTTCCGGTGCAATACCTACTTCTTTATTCCAGATATCAAATGCTTCATCATCATCCACATACACGGATGGATACAGGCGATCCGGATCCAGTCCAACTACTTTCGTCAGGAATTCCCAGGACCAGTTGATGGCTTCATGCTTGAAATAATCTCCAAAAGAGAAGTTACCCAGCATCTCAAAGAATGTACCATGACGTGCGGTCTTACCTACATTCTCAATATCGCCGGTACGAATACACTTCTGGCAGGTAGCTACACGCCTTCTTGGTGGGATCTCAGCTCCTGTAAAATAAGGCTTCAGCGGAGCCATACCTGCATTAATCAGCAGCAGACTCTTGTCATTCTGTGGTACGAGGGAAAAGCTTTTCATAACCAGATGGCCTTTGCTCTCGAAAAAGTCCAGATACATCTTACGAAGTTCATTTACTCCATACTTTTTCATATTGTTCCTCCTTAAAGGTTCTACACCTTCTATTTTGCAATGATCTTTTTAAATTTCTTCTTTCCGCGTTTGAGCACAAGTCCATCTTCCGGAATATCTTCTTTTTTCAGTGTAAAATGAATATCTGTGATCTTCTCACCATCCAGTGTCACACCACCCTGTTCAATCGCACGGCGTCCTTCGGAACGTGTTCCAACCAGTTCCGCCTTTACCAGCATAGAGATCAGATCTACCGCTCCATCTTTGAAATCTCCATCTTCCAGTTCTGCTGTCGGCATATCTTCTGCATTACCTGAGGAAAACAGTGCACGGGCACTTTCCTGAGCCCTGGAAGCTTCTTCTTCGCCGTGTACCAGCTTAGTCAGTTCATAAGCCAGAATTTCTTTTGCCTGGTTCAACTGGCTTCCTTCCCATTTATCCATCTCATCAATCTGCTCCAGTGGCAGGAATGTCAGCATACGGATACATTTTAATACATCAGCATCGCCTACATTTCTCCAATACTGATAGAAATCATAAGGAGATGTCTTGTTCGGATCCAGCCATACTGCACCGGACTGTGTCTTACCCATCTTCTTTCCTTCTGAATTCAGGAGAAGAGTAATGGTCATAGCCTGTGCTTTGGCATCTTCTTCAGAAAGTCCCAGCTTACGGCGAATCAGTTCACGGCCACCCAGCATGTTGCTCCACTGGTCATCGCCACCAAACTGCAGGTTACATCCGTACTTACGGTATAATTCATAGAAATCGTAACTCTGCATGATCATGTAGTTGAACTCCAGAAAACTTAATCCCTTTTCCATTCTCTGCTTGTAACATTCTGCACGAAGCATATTATTCACCGAAAAGCATGCTCCCACATCTCGAAGCAGCTCGATATAATTCAGATCCAGCAGCCAGTCTGCATTGTTCACCATCAATGCCTTGCCATCTGAGAAATCGATAAACTTGGACATCTGCTTCTTAAAGCAGTCACAGTTGTGCTGAATCGTCTCTTTTGTCATCATCTGACGCATATCACTGCGTCCTGAAGGGTCTCCAACCATTGCGGTACCACCGCCGATCAGAGCAATTGGTTTATTTCCAGCCATCTGGAGACGCTTCATCAGGCAAAGTGCCATGAAGTGTCCTACGTGAAGGCTGTCTGCCGTTGGGTCAAAGCCAATGTAAAAGGTCGCTTCTCCATTATTGATCAGTTTTCTGATCTTCTCTTCATCTGTTACCTGGGCAATCAATCCTCTGGCAACTAATTCTTCATAAATTCCCATCTTTGATCTCCTCAAAACTTCTTTCAAAAATCTACCCTTAAATATATCATAGGAATGCTGTCTTTTCAAGTTTTTATGCAATTCCCGGATCTTCTATTAAATCATCTCCATCTGCCGCTGTAGTCGCCAGCGTATCGCAACGCTCATTCATTTCATGCCCATCATGTCCTTTTACCCAGATAAAAGTAACCTGATGCGGAGCTTTGGCTTTTAACAGACGTTCCCACAGTTCTCTGTTTTTTACCGGTTCATTTTTTCCACGTTTCCAGTTTTTCTTTATCCATCCATCAATCCATTTTTTATTAAAAGCATCCGTCAGATACTTCGAGTCGGAATAAAGCTCCACTTCACATGGTCTGGTCAGTGCTTCCAGTCCCACAATCGCTGCCATCAATTCCATGCGGTTATTTGTTGTCCGCACATATCCCTGGCTGTACTCCCGTTCATGAAGCACCCCTTTGCTGTCCACATAATGTAATACTGTGCCATATCCACCCGGTCCATCCGGATTTCCTCTTGCTGCACCATCTGTATAGATCTTTACAACCATTCTTCCAGCATCTCCCTGATTTTTTCTACAGCCTTTCTGGCCATTTTATGGTTCGTACCATTAGCAGTTACACCTACCACCACATTATCCTTCATGGCAAGTCCCGGGAAATAAAAATCACATTTTTTCTTATCATTGCATACATTTACCAGAATTTCCTGTTCTATGCAATAATCATAAATCTCACCATTCAATGAATGGTCATTGGTGGCTGCAATCACAATATCTGCCTCTGCAATATCCTGCAGTTCAAATTTTTTTCTGAGGATGGTAATCTTTCCTTCCTGTTCCAGTCCGTTCAGTTCCGGATTCACCTCCGGTGCAACCACGATCAGATGATCAGTAAAATCTGTCAGAGATCGAATCCTTCTTTTTGCAATGGTTCCGGCTCCTATTACATATACTTTCTTTTCTGAAAGATCCACAAACAGCGGAAAATAAGGTTTTTTCATTACTGATTCCTCTCATAAATTTCATAGTTACTTTATGTACATCTAATTATTCAGTATACAAAAACTTCTGATTTTCATCAAGTAGAATTTTTTTTTCTGGTATTTTGTCATATGGTGGTTTATAATAAAAATCGCATAGAAACTATTTGGAGGAAATTATGAGCTTTGAATTTATAAAAAAACTGCCGATTCCTGCGGAAATTAAAAAAGCTTATCCTGTTTCTGATTATGTTGCCAGGGTAAAACAGCAGCGTGATGCGGAACTGAAGGATATCTTTACAGGAAATTCCGATAAATTCGTTGTCATCATCGGTCCTTGTTCTGCAGATAATGAAGAATCTGTGATGGATTATATTCATCGCCTGGCAAAGGTTCAGGATAAAGTAGGCGACCGCCTGATGATCATCCCGCGTATTTATACAAATAAGCCGCGTACTACCGGGGAAGGATATAAAGGCATGGTACATCAGCCAGATCCTGAGAAAAAGCCGGATATGCTGGCCGGATTGATTGCTATCCGTAAACTTCACATCCGTGCCGTAGAAGAAACCGGTCTAACCGCTGCTGACGAGATGCTGTATCCTGAAAACTTCTGGTATCTTGCTGATATCCTTTCTTATGTAGCCATCGGTGCCCGCTCAGTAGAAGACCAGCACCATCGTATGACAACCAGTGGTATGGATGTTCCTGCCGGAATGAAGAATCCAACCAGTGGAGATCTCTCCGTTATGCTGAACTCCGTTGTTGCCGCACAGGCTGCACAGCAGTTTATTTATCGTGGATGGGAAGTACATACCCCTGGCAATCCACTTGCCCATACCATTCTACGTGGTGCAACCAACAAGCATGGTAATTCCATTCCGAATTATCACTATGAAGATCTGGTCAATCTGCTGAATATGTACGATCAACGTGATCTTCAGAATCCCGCTGTTGTCATCGATGCCAACCATTCCAATTCTAATAAGCAGTATATGGAACAGATTCGTATTGTGAAAGAGATTCTGAACAGCCGTTCTATCAACACTCGTTTAAAGACATTGGTGAAAGGTGTTATGATCGAGAGTTACATTGAACCTGGCAACCAGAAAATCGGCTGTACCAACCATGTATATGGCAAGTCCATTACCGACCCATGCCTCGGTTGGAAGGAATCTGAACAGTTGATTTATGATATCTATAAATCCTGTTAATCTGGAATGATTTTATTTTGTTTACAAAAAATGCAGTGTCCACTGATTGTGGTTACTGCATTTTTCTTACTGCTTTCTTTATCCTCTAGTATGACTCACGCTAATTAACAATCTGATTCATGCTGGATAAATTTTCATCTACAAGGCGAAGGAATGAGGCGTAGCGGTGGCTACGGCGATTGACGACAACGCAGTAGATGGGAATTTATACAAATGAAGCAGGTCGCTAATTAGCGTGAGCCATACTAGCGTCTCGGGTGCGCTTTCGCATAGATCTCACGCACTCTTCGTACATTCATATCCATATAAAGCTGTGTCGTAGATATATCCGCATGCCCCATCATCTCCTGAACAGCTCTTAAATCTGCACCATTCTGTACCAGATGTGCACCAAAGGAATGCCGCAATGTATGCGGAGTAATATCTTTTTTTATTCCTGCCTTCTGCACATAAGATTTAATAATTTTCCACAATCCCTGTCGGCTCATGGCATCTCCTGAGCAATTCGTAAATACCCATACACTGTCCTGCTCATGGATAAACTTTTCTCTGGTCTTCTCCAGATAAATCTTTAATGCCTCTTCTGCTTCTTTTCCAAACGGGATTACCCTTTCTTTGTTTCGCTCCCGACAGATCAGATAATTCATTGGCAAATTGATATCTTCCATCTGTAAAGCCAGCAATTCTGATACTCTCATGCCTGTCGCATATAAAAGCTCCAACATTGCTTTATCGCGGATTCCCTTATCCGTTGTAGTATCCGGCTGCTCCAGTAACGAAATTGCTTCCTCCATAGTCAGAATCTCTGGTATCTTCTTATCAACATGTGGAGAACGTACTTTTTCACTCGGATCATCTTCCATCTTTCTCACTTTGAATAAATAATGAAAAAAAGCTCTCATAGAAGCCACGCTCCTGGAGACCGATGACATAGAAAAGCCCTGCTTCTCCATCTGCAGAATATAAGAATTCAGATTCGTTGAGGTAATATCACCAATTCTTCGAATTCCCTTTTCGTCAAGGTACAGAAACAGCTTTTTCAGATCTCTCTGGTAAGAGACTACCGTACTGTTCGAGGCATTCTTTTCTTCTTCCATATAACTCACAAATTGTTTCATATCCTGCTGAAATTCAGGTATCTGTGACTGTACTTCTATCTTCCCGTTCATTCTGCTTCCCCTTTTACATTTTCTGATACTTTCTCAGAGAATGCGTTAAAAAAACAAGGAGGAATGATTCTCCTTGATCTTTCTCTCTTACTTATTTATGTAAACATTATAGGAAGAAATCATTCTAAAATCAATCGCTATTTATCCACAAAATTCGTTTTTTTTCCACTTTTTTATGCACATTTCAATATCTGGTTCTTTTCTTATGTCAACCACTAAATCTTGTTTTGCTTTTCACTTAATCATATGATATAACCACTTCAAACACCATGGATTCACATAATATTCTGTCAATATTCCCAGTAAGATAACAGGAACATTCATTAACCAGCTACGAAAAAAAATGGTTCTCTTTTCATTTTCCTGTACCATATAGCTTCTCAATAACATTGTATACACTAGTCCATACAAAATCATATGTGGCATCTGCGCCAACACCAGTATCCAACTTCCACTCATCTGCTGCTGTATGAAACCTGAAGTCAGCAGAATTCCTTCTGTCAGGCAAAACCAGTTTCCAAATAAAATGATCCATGCCATTCCGCCAAAGGCCTGGCCAAGAAGCCCAAGGAACAGATATTCCTTTCCTCGGATTTTCAAAAGATAATATAGATAACCAGTTTTTCCTGTCATCTCTTCTCGGCCACTATACATAATTTTTTGCAGGGAAACCATACTTTTTCCAAGATACGTGTCTCCTGCCAGATTCATAAATAAAATTCCTGTCAAAAAAGCAGCCAGCATACTGAACCAAATCCCCATTCTTTTATATTTGTGCATAGAAAAATCCACCATACTTTTTTTTATCATATGGTGGATTCTTTCTTTTCATTCAGTTTTCTATACTTATTTTACAGTCAGACTATTTGCAAGTACTGCCAATTTTTCTGAACTCAGCTGAATCATGTTTTCTGTCTCTTCCTGCTCAGCTTCATTGTCAGCCTCTGTCTCTGCCGTTCTGGACTGATATTCTGCAAGCGCCTGATCAACAGCTTTCTTCGCTTCTTCTTCCAATTCTGCCCTGTCTATAGAGTCAGCCGCATCCTCTGTTCCTTTTTCTTCCAATGCCTGGGATACTGTAACCTCTTTTGAAACATCCAGTCTGGAAAGACGGCTGATACTTTTCGGCGCAGCACTTACTGCCTGCTCCATCTGTGTATCATTAAGCGTTGTAATCTCTGTCTCTTCTTCTGTCTCCTTTTGCGTTCCAAGTGTCTTTGGATAATACAGATTCATTGCAAGATCCGCTCTCATCTGAGAATTGTATTCCAGATTCGCCGGAATCTCAAAATACTTACACCAGTAATATGCCGCATCATAGGCTCCCTGGGCTGTATCTGGCACACTCAAAAGATACTGATATACGGATGCATAACCTCCCTGAAGCTCTGTTGTCAGGTATCCTAATTGGCCCTGAATACTGTGATATTCGTATCCATTGGCACTGCACCAGTTAATCAGGCACTGAAACGTCCCAGATGCCACTGACACAATCCATAACTTGTTCCTCCATCGCCAACGGCCGATGAAGCAAAGTTTGACTCACACTGAATATTCGCAAGGACACCACATGCAGCTGCATGATTTAATCCAAGAATATTTCTGAGATAATCATAGATCTCATTGGTATTTTCCGTAATATCACCTACTGGATAGGAACCAAATACATAAATGGATTCACCTGTTGTCTGTTCATATAAATCTGCAGCCTCTTTGTCAATCTCTTTCTTATCTTTCTTCTTAGCTTCAGTCTCAGCAGGCTCTGTCTCTGTCTCGATGAGGTTCTCCGAATTTGTCTCGGAAGAAGTCTCACTCTCGGCAGACTCTGTAGGAGTCTCTGTATCTGTTGCAGGTGTGGTATCCGGAGTAGTGTCTGGTTCCGGTGTACTCGGTGTCTCTGGTGTAGGCTCTGGATTCGGTGTTGGTTCTGGGCTCGGTGTTGGTTCTGGACTCGGTGTTGGTTCTGGGGCTGGAGTCTCTGCTGTTTCATTTGCTCCATCCTCAGACTGTACTTTTACCTCTTCTGAACTATTCATATCCTCTGCATAGGTAAACTCTACGGCTCCAATAGCTGACAGCGACAATACCCCTGTCAATAATAATACTTTTAATCTGTTTTTCATATTTTATACTTACTCCTGAAATCGCTTTCCCGGCATTTTCATGCTATTTAATCAAAAAACTATTTTTTATCATAACGCATTTTTTAATAAATGTCAATTTTCACCTTAACATTCCAAATAAATATCAAAAAAAACCCTTGATTTACAAGGTTTCCATGAATGCCGGCGACCGGAATCGAACCGGTACGGGAGATTAGTCCCGCAGGATTTTAAGTCCTGTGCGTCTGCCAGTTCCGCCACGCCGGCATATACAATATAAAATTGTAAATGGGACCTACAGGGCTCGAACCTGTGACCCTCTGCTTGTAAGGCAGATGCTCTCCCAGCTGAGCTAAGATCCCAAGTTTTATCATTCCGATAAAAGACCCAGATCGGACTCGAACCGACGACCTTCGCCGTGACAGGGCGACGCTCTAACCAACTGAGCCACTGGGCCATATGAATAACAAATAGGAAAAATGGACCTTCGGGGACTCGAACCCAGGACCGACCGGTTATGAGCCGGTTGCTCTAACCAACTGAGCTAAAGGTCCAAAGAGCCGATGATCGGACTCGAACCGATAACCTGCTGATTACAAATCAGCTGCTCTGCCAATTGAGCCACATCGGCATATAATCGTCCTATTTTGTTATCAGTGACTCCAAGGGGATTTGAACCCCTGTTACCGCCGTGAAAGGGCGGTGTCTTAACCGCTTGACCATGGAGCCGTAACTTTCATAATCATTCATGAAAAAACTCCCCGAGTTGGGCTCGAACCAACAACCCCTCGGTTAACAGCCGAGTGCTCTACCATTGAGCTATCGAGGAATATGAAGGTTGTACCTTCAAAACCGCATACGGTAAATACTTTTTTCATCCGTGTTTCCCAGACTATACTCGCTTACTCGCGGTCACTCGGAATTCGCTTCGCTTCTTCCTCGTGCCTTTT
>QUMM01000015.1 GCA_003435055.1 Lachnospiraceae bacterium OF09-6 | reverse complement strand
TGGAACACAGCCAGATTTTTGTTGATTTTGAAGAAAATAAAAAGAAAAGAAGTTTTAAAAGAAAAATGGTGCTGGGCATAATCCCCAACACCAAGTTTGTCTACAGTCTGAAATCAGGATACATACTGGGTATGTGTCCTGATTTTTGATATAATCAGATGTAAATAATCGCCGAATGGAAGGCTGAATAAAGGAGCAGAAGAATGCGATTAAATATGTGGCAGATTGCAAACCGGCTGTATGTGCTGGAGCCGGAATTACATCTGAAGGGTAACAGGCCTTGTGATATCAGAGGTGTGAGAAGATATGCGGCAGACGGATATGTGCAGGTCAGTAAGGACAGAGAGGGAATCGTATGCAGATATGAGGATGAATATTTTATTTTGCAGGATATGACTCTGGAAGAAGCCTTTGGGCTGGTTCAGGATGTGTTTGATTTTTATGATACCTGGTTTGAAAATTTGTATCATTATGCAACGCATATGGATTTTGACAGTGTGGTAAAGAGTTGTGAACTGATTTTCAAAAATCCACTGATGATACTGGATTCGAATTATAAGGTGATTGCAATGAGCCAGAATTATGGACCAGATGATGTGGACGCAGAATGGAAGTATCTGTATGAACATGGATTCAGCTCCGTCAAAGCAGTGCAGTTCCTGAATGAAAGGCGGCAGTTGAACCGGTCTGATTATCTGGACGATAAACCGAAGGTTCATCAGCAGATATTGGAAGAACATGGGTGTGTCAATATGTCATTAAAGATTATTCCGGAAATACCATATGCGGAAGCTTGGTCATTATGCAAAAGGAAAGAGAGTTTAATGATGGGGACAAAACGATTCTGACAATTCTGTCTGATATTCTCTCTCCATATATGAGCAAACTGAATTTTAACAGTGTCTATGAATGGGGGAGCAGCGTATTCTCCAAGCTTCTGATGAGAGCGGATTATGATATGGATGCCTTGCATATGCAACTGCAGTATTATAAATGGAATGAGAATGATTCCTATCATTTATTATTGATGGGGTATCGAATGTCAGAAGCCAATGATATGCTGATACGACTGTTGCGCAGCTCTGTGTTGCAGATTTTGCCATTTGCTGTAGTAGAAATCATCGAGAAACAAGTAGTGGTGATCGTCAATGAAAAAGACATTCATATTCAGCGGAGGATAGAATCTCTGAAAGAAATAGCAGACCGAAATAGGCTGTATATTTTGAAAAGTCTATCGTTTGAGAAAATTACATATTTAAATTATGCATATGAGCAGATCATGTCTATGGAAAAATTCACAGATATACAGAAGGCAGAATTTTTTTATTCTTTCGAAAAAGTGGCAGCGAAATATTTACTGACGGCAGAAAAAAAGGAACAAAAGCTATATGCGGTTCATCCACAGATCCGAAAGGCCTGGCAACGGAATACGCCAAAAATGCGAGAGGAACTGAAAACATTGTGCGTATATCTGGAAAACAATCGTTCCATAGCGGATACTGCGAGAGAACTGTTTTTGGCAAGAAATACATTGGTATACAGAATAAGGAAAGTGATAGAAGAACTGCAGATAGATCTGGAAGAGAAGGAAACTCGATGGTACATATTACTTAGCTTGAAAATATTGTTTATACAGGGAATTGGTTGGGAGGGAGTCGGTAGAGGCTGAGATTTTCGGTGCCGTTAATATTCTCTTTGGAAAATGTGAAATTTCATAAATTGGATGATTTGTATAAAAATGTAACGTATCTCATTTTTATTGAGGTTTTGCTACTAAGAACATATAACGTTGTATTAATTGCTCGCATGATAATAGCTATTATTTTTGCAACATTTAGTAGTGAAGAAATTATCTTATGATGTATCACATTTAACAAATTTAGATACATATATTAGATAATATGATGAAACTAGTTTCCGAATATCGTTGTACTAGAACCATCGGCTTGTAAAATGTCGGGGAAGTAATATGCTGGATGAAACTAGTTTCAATTGTGCGAGAATATACAAATTGCACATGGATTGTGCAAAATGCCATTATTGAAACATATAAATTCGTAATATATAATAAAAATTACCAAAAGGAGAATCTGGATCTGGATAGGATAGTTACGTATATAGTTTGTGCGATAGATGAAGGAGGAAAGGAAAAATGAAAAAAAGAATCAGTACGTTATTAGCAATGTGCATAATATGTACAGCTATTTCTGTGCCGGCAGCGGCAGAGAGTTCAGAAAAAGTGACATTAGAATTTGCTCAGTGGTGGGAAAATGAATTGCCAGAAGGAAAGATGACAGAAATAATTGCCAATTTTGAAGAACAGCATCCTAATATAGAAATAAAATTGGTAACCAATCCGTATTCCAGTACCCATGATGCACTGGTTGCTGGAGCAGCGACTGGCGTTATGTCCGATGTGTGCGGGGTGGATGGAACATGGGTATATGATTTGTCACAGATGAATGCATTACTGGATCTTGATACTTATCTGGCAGATGAAGAAAAATTTACTTCAGACGATGTATCATGTGTGAAAGTTGGAGATACCACATACATGATACCGGTTGTAGTGTATTCTTATCATATGTATGCAAACATGACGCTTTTAAAGGAACATGGAATTACAGAGTTGCCAACTACATGGGATGAATTTTATGCAGATTGTGAAGCAGTAAATGATCCGGATAATAATATTTATGGATGGATTACAGCTTTATCGGAGGCGTTTCCGTCATCCTCACAGGATCAGTATATGAGCTGGGTATGGGCGAACCGAGGATCTATGATTGAAGAAGGTAAAGCATCATTTGCAAGTGATAATGCAGCTGCAAGTACAGCAGAATTTTTTAAGAAATGCTATGATGCCGGTCTTGTAAATCCGGGAATTTTCTCAATGACCTCATCTGATATGCAGGATACCTTTGCGAATGGATATGCAGCATTTATGTTGACAACATGCTCTACTATTAACACATTAAGAGCATCGAATCCAGAATTAGAATTTACAATGGGTGCCATTCCAGTAGAAAAAGAGGATGGTAAGAGCGGCATCATGTACGCTCCGTGGGGACTTGGTATTTCGGCAACAACGGAACACCCGGAAGAAGCGTGGGAGTTTGTCTCTTATTTACTAAGCCCAGAAGTAAATACGGAATTTGCAGGATATGCAAATGCGTTCCCTGGAAATACAAAATCGGAAGTAGTATCAGAAGATGAAGCTTTTGCAAATGCGTATAAAATGGTTCAGGACAATTATCTGATTAATCAGATGCAGGACTTCCGTCAGCAGAAGAATTGATGAAGAAACTGACAGTAGAATTGCAGTTAGCAATTACAGGAGAACAAGATGTAGCTGCTTCCCTTACTAATGCGGAGGATTATTGGAACGGTGTAATTGGCGGATAAAGGACACAGTCTTACAGGGCATTATTGATAATGCCCTGTAAGTATATGAAACAGGAGGGGACTGGCATGAAAAAGAAAATTACTCCATATTTATACTTACTTCCTATCATGGGACTGTTTGGATTATTGCTGGTTTATCCTATTTACCGAGTAATCTATTTTTCATTTCAAAATAATGTAATCGTAAATCCAAATCCAATATTTATAGGATTGGAAAACTTTACAAAAATTTTGAAAGACGGAAAGTTCTGGATAGCTTTAAAGAATTCTTTGATTTTTTCAGGTGTATCAATGATCTTTCACATTACACTTGGGATAGGCTTTGCTATGATGCTAAATTCTAAATTAATACACCCTAATTTTAGAGGAATAGTAAGGGCGTTATATATCCTTCCATGGACATTTACCGTATCAATCGTAGCAATATTGTGGAGATTAATGTTGAATAACAGTGGCATTATTAATACTGTATTTGGATTTCATATTGACTGGTTTGGTAACAGAAAGTATGCGGCAGCAGCTGTAATATTTGTAAATATCTGGACATCGTATCCGTTTTATATGATTTCGGTATTATCAGCTCTACAGGGGATTTCGCCGGTATATTATGAAGCTGCCAGCATTGATGGGGCAAATGGATTCCAGAAGTTTTTTCATATTACGATACCTCAGATTAAGCCGGTGCTTATTAGTATGATGCTTTTGGATTTTATATGGTCTATGCAGCAATTATCATTAACTTATATAACAACAGGTGGCGGACCTATGGGTTCTTCGGAAACGATAGGAACGTATACATATAACCTGGCATTTAAGAATTACCAATTCTCTACAGCATCAGCAAGTGCGGTGATCATGATGATGATTTGTCTGATAATTGCAGTCTTTTATGTGAAAAGACAACGAATTGCAGAATAGAGAAAGGAGATTATGAACTATGAAGACGTCTACTAAAAATAAAATATGCAGAGTTTTTATCGTAGTTGGATTGCTAATAGGTCTTATATATGCCCTTTTTCCAGTGATTTGGATGATCAGCTGTGCTTTTAAATCGAATACAGAAGTATTTACAGTACCACAAAGAATCATACCAAGAAAAATAACATTTGAAGCATTTACAAGTGTGTTTACAGATGCAACTAAACTCAGATATTTTTTAAATAGTTATTTTATCGCAGCTGTTACAACAGTGATTACCCTTTTTGTAGCAATTCTCACAAGCTATGCGTTGAGCAGGTATGAATTTAAATTGAGAAAACCTTTAAATACAATCATTATTATAACGCAATCGGTTCCACCTATGACATTATTAATACCATATTTTGGATTAGTAGTGGTACTTGGATTGTTTGATTCATATATGGCGTTGATATTGACCTACTTGGTTTTTACATTGCCATATGCGGTGATTATGATTACGGGATATTTGAATACATTACCAAAAGATCTGGATGAGGCTGTTGCAATTGATGGAGGGTCGACATGGTGTACGTTATGGAAAGTATTGATTCCTATTTCAATTCCGGGTCTTGTTTCAACATCTATTTATACATTTTTGCAATGTTGGAATGAATATTTGTTTGCATTATGCCTTACAAAGTCAGGAGAAATGAGAACAGTGCCGATTGGAATACAGTTATTGATGGGACAAATTACATATAGCTGGAATGAAATGATGGCTATGAGTATACTGGGATCTATTCCAATTATTATTTTATTCATTTTCGCGCAAAATTATTTTATTGCAGGCTTATCAGCAGGTGCAATTAAGAGTTAACTGAGACAGCACGAGGGGAAAAAATCTATGTGGTTTTGTGAACGAATTCATGGATTGAAAATAGAAGAGATTGTTATTAACTTTTTGCCTTCATGGTGGTATGAACATTATGGAATAGAATATGGAAAAAGGATGTATTTTGACCCGGATTATCGTTTGGATGCATATATGAACATGAAAAAATTTTACTATGAACGATATGGAAAAGATACAAATTCAGGAACCAAAGATCCGGTTCCAATTGTAATACAGCCAGATTTTGATAACACTTTTTATCAAAATATGCTTGGACTGGATGTCATATATTATAAAGATCAGTATCCTATGGGAATAAACTTTTTGCCGGAGAAAAAAATAATGGAATTAGAGCCACCGGAAAATTTGTGGGATGTGTATCCATATACAGAAGTAAGGACACAGGTCAAATATATGAATGAAAAACTGGGTAAAGACGAAATCCCATTTATGAAGACTCGAGGTGTTCTGAATGAGGCAATTCAGATATGTTCTACAGATTTTTATGGATATCTGCTTGATGAGGATTATGAAGATGAGGTGTATCATGTTTTACAATATGTACAGGAAATTATAAAGCAGCAGATCGGCAGAAATGGGCAGGCAGATCCTGGATTTATGCATATAATGATGAATTGTACATGTGGTATTGCAGGCGCGCCTTCATATAAAAAAACGGTATATCAATATGACAAAGGGCTGTATGATTATTGCCTGAGCAAAGGGATGCCAATAGGACTTCATCATTGTGGAAATTTTGATAAATTTGTCGACATTTATGGAAACTTCAAAAATCTACAGTATATAGAAGTTGGACATGAAAGCAAAATCAGACCAGTTTTGGATCAGTTTCCAAAAGCACATATTGTGTACATTATAAGCACCAATCTTGTGAATTTTGGAACGCCCAATGAGATCAAAGATAAATTGAATGCAGTTTTAGAAGAAACATTAGGTGACTGGGACAGATTTTCTATACAGGTTCCAGATCTAGATGCGTCTATTCCAGATGATAATGTGGCAGAAGTTATAGAAGCTCTGAAAAAATAGAAATTAGAGAGCTGGTGAATTTTTAGAAATGTTATTGTTGGTGAGTGCTTTTACTGTATCCTGATATTTTTCAACATGTTTTCCTGAAATATCATTGATGAAATGACTGAACAGGATATCGATGATAATGAGGATTGGAAGTTGTGGTGAAATTTGCATGCCGGAGTTCATATAAGATAAAGACACAGTATAAAGAACAACGTCAAAAGGATATTTTTTCTGTTTGGATGTGATAAGCATAGTTTTAGCTCCGTTTTTATGAGCATTTCTTAATCCGGTAAGGGTATTTTTAGTATCACCGCTTAATGAAATTCCAATAACAAGGGCAGAAGAATGAACAATGGCAGAATTGGTCTGCATCATAAAATCATTGTTACAGGATTCAACAGAGAAACCAAGTCGTTTGAATCGAATCATAAATTCGCCGGCGGCATATCCGGAAAGTCCATCTCCATAAACATAAATATGGTTGCTGTTAGCAATCAGAGAGATAGCCTTTTCTAAAGCAGAAGTATCAAGTTTGCAAAATGTTTCATTCACAATATAGGAATAATTGTTAAAGGTTGATTTAGTAACACTGTCTTTTAATGAAGGATAAGTGGCATGTGTTAAATCCTGATAGACCTGATATTTTAACTCGCGAAACCCAGAAAAACCTAATTTTTGTGCAAAACGAGTTAAAGAAGCTTTGGAAATATAAAGTGTATTGCATAGATTCTGGGCAGACAGATTCCCATCAGGAGTGTTAAGAATATAATCGGCAACTAATTTTTCTACATCTGTAAAGGTGTGATATTCGCCCTGAATAATGGAAAGGATATTTGAGCGTGCCATAAGAAATCCTCCTGAATAAAAGTGAACAATATTAATATATCATAATTTTAGATAATTGACAAACATTGTAGTCAAAAGGAGCAGAATATGATTTATCTTGGATTTTCAAATACCGTTGACTATGAAATAATATGGGATATAAAACATTTTTTGCAATTTATAAAAAATAACGGGTGTAAAAATCTGTGATGTAAAACGAGTCGAAAAAATAGAAAGTGTGAAAGATCTGGCAAGTTCCATACTTTATCATATGAAAAAAGGACTTGGATGTGGAATGACAGTGGAGGATCCGAAAATTATAGAAAAATATATAGCTGGAAGTAAATATCGAGTAACATTAGGGGGTTCCAATATAAGAGCAGCAGAGATTATATCTGCGCTTGGTGGAAAGGCTGTTGTTCATTTGGTTTCCAGAAACAGAGATACAGAAGAACTTATGCCTGAGCGTGTTTCCATAATGGGAGGAGAACAGTTTCGGTGTTGTTATCCTCATATTGTCATACAGTATCCGAAAGGGATGCGTATTGTAGTTAATGATATAGATTTTATTACACCGAGAGAAAACAGAGTAATATATTCCGCTGATAAAGCATGTGCAGAAATGCCGATATCAGAATCTTTTATAGAGGCAGTGAAGGAGCAAGATATTGTGCTTTTATCAGGCTTTGATATGATTCGATGGGATGAGATTTTAAAAGAAAGAGTGGAACAGATAAAGAATGTATTATGTAGCAAAAACAATCTGTCAGTATATATGGAACATGCCTGGTTTGCCCATTCATGGCAAGAGGAACTATTGCTAAATGAGCTGGGTAAATATGTAAGATTTTATGGTATGAACGAAGAGGAATTTCAACAGATCATAGGACGAAATATAGATATCTTAAATGTAAAGGAAGTTGCAGACGGATTAAAAGATTTGAAAAATAAATTACCGGAAACAACGCTTGTTATACATACGGGAAAATGGGGAATTGCATATGGAAAGGATGCGAAAATGTGTAAAGATGCGTTATTTTCTGGGATGATCACAGCTACAACAAGGTATTGTAATGGGATGGTTAATGCGACATTGTGTGAGAAAATTGCGTTACTGAAGGAGGATAAACAGGCAACAGTTTTTGCGGAAAAAATAAGTGAGTTGTTAAAAAACATATGTTGCATTCCTATAAAAAAAGTAACTGTAAATACACCGACTACAATTGGACTGGGGGATAGTTTTGTGGGAGGATTTTTAAATCAATATGAGAAAATGGAGGGTTGATAATGCTTTATACAATGAAAGAACTATTAGATGTAGCCAATAAATACAATTTCGCGATTCCTGCACCGAATATTCAAAATGAGCTGACAGCCAGAGCAGTGATTCAGGCTGCAGAGAAATGTAATTCCCCATTGATTATTGATATTGCATTTCCGATTCATCCAGATATAGAGTTTCTGGGGAGGATGACCAGAAAGCTGGCAAAAGAATCTGCTGTCCCAATAGCAATTAATCTGGATCATGGGGGAAGTCGCTGGCAGGAACTGGAGAAAGTCAGAGAAGAGGTGATGCCTTGCATTCGTGCGGGATTCACATCCATTATGGTAGACAGATCCAGTCTCCCTTATGAAGAAAATGTAAAACAGGTAAAGTATTTTACAGAAATAGCACATTCTCTGGGTGTAACGGTAGAGGCTGAACTTGGACACGTGGGGGATGGAGAAAAATACGAAAGTAAAAGTGATATGATGTTGACGGATCCTCAAGAAGCAAAACGATTTATCGAGGAAACAGGAATAGATTGTCTTGCAGTGTCAATAGGAACAGCACATGGACAATATAAAGGAACTCCACATCTTGATTTTGACAGATTGAAAGAAATAAAAGAAATTACCGGACATTTCCCATTAGTACTTCATGGTGGTAGCGGTACTGGTGATGAAAACTTAAGAAAAGCAAGTAGCATGGGAATCAATAAGGTAAATATAGGAACTGATTTGTTTAAAGCAGCCTTACATGCAGTGCGTACAGAAAATTTGGAGGGTGGAAAGATTTATGATATATGGGATGTGATAAATGATAGCTGGAGAGACGAACTAGTGCATTGGATTTATATTTTGGGCAGTGGAAATAAAGCTGATTTATATCATAAAGAAATAAAAGAATATCAGGAAAAAATATCGTATAACAAAGAAGCATAATGTGTAGCTGGTGTGGAGAAAGTTTTCCAACACCTTTAGTGTCTCTTCTGTTTGACAGTGAATTTTATAGATGGAATAATTTACAGATTAAAATGTAAGGATGATCAAAGTTTAAGAGGGCTTGGAATTATTCCAGGCCCTCTTAAAGTGTGCCGAGCATGGCTCGGATCTCGCTAGTGCAAGTCCACTGACATTTATCAAGAAATATTCAGTGAATATAGTTATGGTTTTAGACCGGGGAGAAACTGCCATGATGGAATCAGACAGGCACTCTGCTGTCTGAAGGATGGCTATGAATGGGTAGTAGATATTGAACAGTTTTTCGATAGAGTAAATCACAATAAGTTAATTCAGATATTAAGAGAGTAAGTAAACGACAGTGCTACATTAAATATGATTCGGAAATATCTGAAAGCAGGAGTAATGGAAAAAGAACTGGAAAAAGCGACCATCATGGATGTGCCACAAGGATCACAATCTGTTGTGTGTTCAAATATCTACCTTGATAAGTTGGATAACAGAGATTACTATTTTTGTCTTTCATTCCTGTGAAAGAGCATAATTCTGAGATTTTTACAAACAGAGGTGGAAGAATATTGAAAAAAATGGTATGATAGAACAGATCTAGAGATTTTCTATCAGAAAGGATGCGGGATATGAAGAGATCAGAAATCAACACGGCATTGAAAAAGATGGAAGATATGGTAAACAGACTGAATTACTATCTTCCACCATTTTGCCAGTTTACTCCGGAAGAATGGAAGACAAAAGGACATGAGTATGACGAAATCCGGGACAACATGCTTGGATGGGATATTACAGATTTCGGACAGGGGAATTTTCAGAAGACAGGTTTCTCTCTGGTGACGATCCGTAATGGTAATCAGAAAATGCAGGATGTATATAAGAAGCCATACGCAGAGAAGCTGCTGTATCTGGATGAAGGGCAGTATGCGATGAATCATTTCCACTGGTACAAGATGGAAGATATTATCAACAGAGGTGGTGGAAATATTCTGATCCGTGTATATAATTCACTTCCGGATGAATCCGTTGATAAGACTGGAGATGTGACGGTACATACAGATGGTCTGACTCGCGTGGTTCCGGCTGGTACACAGATTCGCCTGACTCCAGGCGAGAGCCTGACTATTACACAGGGTATGTATCATGATTTTGAAGTGGAGCCGGGAACCGGTGCGGTACTGATCGGTGAGGTCAGCCAGTGTAATGATGATACAACAGACAACCGTTTCAACCCTCCGGCAGGAAGATTTCCGCAGATTGAGGAGGATGAGCCGCCGTACAGACTGCTCTGTAACGAATACCCACCTGCCAGAGACTGAGAGATACGGAAAAATATAAAAACAGGGAGGCAGAGATGTTAGTTACATTAAAAGAGATATTGACGATTGCAGAAGAAAAGAATATTGCAGTCGGTGCATTTAATGCTCCAAACCTGGAGTCTCTTCAGGCTGTAATGAGCGCAGCAGAGGAAGTACAGCTTCCGGTGATTATTCAGTTTGCACCGGTACATGAGACGTTTAATCTGCTGGCAGATATGGGACCACTGATGATGAGTTATGCAAAACGTGTGTCTGTGCCGGTATGTGTGCATCTGGATCACGGAGATACGGTGGAACGTGTACAGCAGGCCCTGGATCTGGGATTTACCGGCGTGATGATTGACGGCTCCACACTTCCATATGAAGAGAATGTGGCACTCAGTAAAAAAGTAGTAGAGATAGCACATGCTGCTGGTGCTTCTGTAGAAGCAGAGCTTGGCTCGATGGGAAGAACTGAAACAGGAAGCGGAGAAGGTACAGGGGCTAACGATGAGACAAAGATCTATACGGATCCGGTACTGGCAAAAGACTTTGTTGCGCAGACAGGTATTGATGCACTGGCCTGCTCCTTTGGAACAACACATGGTATTTATCTGACGGAGCCAAAGCTGGATTTTGATGTAGTAAAGAATGTACGTACTCAGACTGGCGATATTCCGGTAGTTATGCATGGCGGATCTGGTGTCAGCCATGATGATTATCATACAGCGATTAAATCTGGTGTACGTAAGATCAATTATTTTACTTATATGGATGTGGCTGGCGGAAAGGCAGCTGCAGAAGCAGTAAAAGCAACAGCAGACGGAAAGCCATATTTCTTTACGGAGATGGCAACAAAGGCCAGAGAAGGAATGAAAGCAAATGTGATGACTGCCATGAAGATGTTTGCATTGCAGGAATAGGCAGAAACAAAGATGTTTGGGAAAAATCAAAATAAAAATTAAAACAGAAAGGAGCAGCAGGGGAATGGCTAGAGAGAAAATATTATTTGTAACTTCAGAAGCAGTGCCGTTTATTAAGACCGGGGGTCTTGCCGATGTTGCAGGCACACTGCCAAAATACTTTGACAGAGAGAAATATGATGTACGTGTAATTTTACCGAAGTATGCATCTATGAAGGGCGAATGGAAAGACAAACTTCAGTACAGAACGCATTTTGAAATGCAGCTGGCATGGAGAAATATGTACGTGGGAGTACTGGAGACGGAGATTGATGGAATTCCGTTCTATTTTATTGACAATGAATATTATTTCAGTGGTGGCTGGCCATATGAAGACATTCGGTGGGATATTGAAAAATTTGCATTTTTCTCAAGAGCTGTCCTGAGTGCGCTCCCATCAATTGATTTCAGACCGGACATTATTCACTGTCATGACTGGCAGGCAGCACTGGTACCGGTATATCTGAACGATGCATTCCAGTCCAACCCATTTTATCAGAATATCAAGACTATCATGACGATTCACAATCTCAGATTCCAGGGAATCTATGATAAGAATATCATTCGGGATATTATTGGTATCTCTGACAGCTATTTTACACCGGATAAGCTGGAAGCATACGGTGATGTGAACCTTCTGAAGGGCGGTATTGTCTATGCGGATCGTGTGACTACTGTCAGTGAGACTTATGCAGAAGAAATTAAGACAGAGTTTTACGGAGAGAAGCTGGATAAGCTGCTGCAGGCACGTTCCAACGTGCTGACCGGTATTGTGAATGGTATTGACTACAATATCTTTAATCCGGAGACAGATATTCATCTTCAGTATAAGTTCAACAAAGAAACTGTTACAACAGAAAAAGTAAAGAATAAAGTGGAACTGCAGAGACAGCTTGGCTTAAGAGAAGATCCAAACGTGATGATGATCGGTATTGTGTCCCGACTGACAGATCAGAAGGGATTTGACCTGATTGAATGTGTACTGGATGAGATCTGTCAGGATGAAGTGCAGATCGTAGCACTGGGTACCGGAGAGGAACGCTATGAGAATATGTTCCGTTACTATGCATGGAAGTACCCTGGAAAAGTATCTGCAAACATTTATTATTCAGATGAACTGTCTCATAAGATTTATGGCTCCTGCGATGCATTTCTGATGCCATCACTGTTCGAACCATGTGGACTGAGTCAGATCATGAGTCTGAGATACGGAACTGTACCGATCGTTCGTGAGACCGGTGGATTAAAAGATACCGTGATTCCGTTTAATGAATTCGAGAACAGTGGAACAGGATTCAGCTTCCGCAATTACAATGCTCATGAGATGATGGCAACGGTACGTTATGCAGAGCGGATTTTCTATGATCAGAAGGATCAGTGGAATGATCTGGTAAAACGTGCCATGAAGGTTGATTTCTCCTGGAATGCATCAGCAGAGAAGTATGAGATTCTGTATGATCACATGCTGGGATGGTACTGGCCAAGAGGAGAAGAACAGGTGGAAGCAACGCAGCCTGCAGAGGCTGCAGAACTGACAGAGGTAAAAGTAGAAGAGGTAAAAGCAGCAGAGGTGGAAGCAACAGAGGTGAAAGAAGCTGCACCTGCAGAGAAGAAAGCACCAGCGAGAAAAACAACTGCCAAGAAGGCTACAGCAACCAAAACGACAACTAAGAAGACTGCTACAGAAAAGAAGACTACCACCAGAAGAACTACAGCTGCGAAGAAAAAAGCAGAAGAACTGAAGAAGGTAGAAGAGTCGGCGAAAGTGGAAGAACCGGAAAAGGCTGTTGAGACAGCTGCAACTGTCGAAGAAAAAGCACCGGTTAAGAAACGCACGACCAGAAAAACTGCGACTAAGAAGCAGAGGAACCGGTAAAGGTTGAAGAGCCGAAAAAGGTCGAAGAGCCGAAAAAGACAGAAGAACCAGTAAAGGCAGAGGAGCCAAAGAAGGATGCAGAACCAGTAAAGCCTGAAGAGCCGAAGAAGGCTGCGGAACCAGCAAAGCCTGAAGAACCAAAGAAGGCTGCGGAGCCAGTAAAGTCTGAAGAGCCAAAGAAGGCTGCGGAGCCAGTAAAGGCAGAGGAAGCGAATAAGGTTGCAGAACCAGAAAAGGTTGTAGAGCCAGTGAAAGCGGCTCCAGCGAAAAAGACTGGAAGAAAGTCCAGAAGAAAAAATAAATAAGAGTTTCTGCACGGAGCTCTTTGCGAGAATAACTCTGGCAGAAATGCCAGAGTTATTTTTTGTCTAACGACATAAATAGAACAGGAGGAGCATACGTGCATGGAACGTATCAGATAATGAAAATGGGGAATATTCAGAAGATAAGAGAACAACTGGATGGCCGGATATTAGAGACGATGGAAGATAAAATAACAGAAAGAGTAAAAGACAGCAGATTAATGGATAATTTCCTTACCAATGAAAAGTTACTGGATCGGATTTCCAGGCGTCTGGAACCGATTGAGCAGATGAATGCGTATTATCGCTGTGCGATCATGGAGATTGAGACAAAATTCAGAGTGCTGAGTGAGCAGTTTTCTCTGAAATATGACCGCAATCCAATCGAGACCATCAAGAGCAGATTGAAGTCACAGGATAGTATTCTGAAAAAGATGAATCGAAAAGGAATACCGGTGTCTCTGGAGGCAATGGAACGAGAAATTGATGATATTGCCGGAGTACGTGTAATCTGTTCTTTTGTGGAAGACGTATATATGCTGGCAGATTGTCTGTTACAGCAGGATGATATCACACTTCTGGAAAAGAAAGACTATATTAAACATCCAAAAGATAGTGGATACCGCAGCCTGCATCTGATTGTACAGGTGCCGATTTTTCTGCAAAATGAAAAACGTCCGATGAAAGTGGAAGTACAGATTCGTACTCTGGCTATGGACTTGTGGGCCAGTCAGGAACATAAATTACGTTATAAAAAACAGATTCCGGAAAATGAAGAAGAAGCCATCAGTCAGGAACTGGCAGAATGTGCTCAGATTCTGGCATCGGTGGATAATCGAATGCAAAACCTGCGTGCAAAGCTGAGTGATTCCAGATTTCAGGAGGATGAGAGAAGACGGCCATGACATTAATGCAGTTAAATTATATTATTACGATTTCGGAGACAGGCTCTTTGAACAAAGCATCGGAGCTTTTATATGTATCACAGCCTTCGCTGACCAGTGCAGTGAAAGAACTGGAAAAAGAATTGGGGATTACCATTTTTAACCGCAGTGGAAAAGGTGTGACGCTGACCAATGACGGTGCGGAATTCCTGCTTCATGCCAAAGAAATCTATGGACAATATCAGACGGTTATGGAAAAATATGGGAAAGGCGGCTCTTATAAAAAGAAGTTCGGAGTATCCACCCAGCATTATTCTTTTGCAGTGAAAGCATTTGTGGATATGGTAAAGAGCTATGATATGTCTCAATATGAGTTCGCTATTCGTGAGACTAAAACCAGGGATGTGATCAATGACGTCAGTACCATGCGAAGCGAGATCGGCGTGCTGTATCTGTGTGATTTTAACCGGAAAGCCATCCAGAAGCTGCTCAGCTCGGCTGGGCTGGAGTTCCATCATCTGATTGATTGTCAGGCTTATGTTTATCTGTGGAAGAATCATCCACTGGCAAAGGAAAAGTTCATTTGTTTTGAACAACTGGATCCGTATCCGTGCCTTTCCTTTGAACAGGGAGACAACGGTTCTTTCTATTTTGCAGAAGAGATTTTGTCTACTAATGAATATTCCAGAGTAATTAAGGCAAATGATCGTGCGACCATGCTGAACCTGATGGTGGGGCTGAATGGATATACGCTTTGTTCCGGTATTATCTGTGAAGAATTAAACGGTACCGATTATATAGCGGTGCCATTCTCTGATGATGAATACAATCATAATACCACTATGGAGATAGGGTATATTGTGCGGAAAAACATGGCATTGAGTAATATGGGAAATCTGTATATAGAGAAAATCCAGAATTATCTGGGAATGAGATGAGACAACTTATCAGGGACGGGAAATCGCTCTTTTGAGCCATTTTCCCGTCCCTGATGATTTACGCCTTGCTATATGCCTTGATTCCACAGCAATAGGTGGCTGCTACAGAATAGTCATCTTCCAGGATAGCGAGATCGGCATCGTATCCGGCGCAGATTTTTCCTTTACGGTTGTCTACGTTCAGGATCCGTGCAGGATTCAATGTGCAGGCATGGACAGCAGTGAGTACCGGAACCCCAGCCTCTTCGATCAGAACACGCAGCCCCTGGTTCATAGCCATAGTGCTGCCGGCAATCGTATCGCTGCCCGCCAGACGCGCCAGGCCGTCCTCTCCTACTTCGATATCATGTCCGCCCAGCTGATAGTGTCCGCCGGCTGGTGCATGTTTTACCCGGAGAGAATCAGAGATCATAATGCTGCGCTCTGATCCTTTAGCCTGGAAGAAGATTCCAAGGGCAGCTGGATGAGAGTGGTGCCCATCGCAGATGATTTCCCCGTACAGATCATGAATACGAAGGGCGGCTCCTACCAGACCTGGTTTGCGATGATGAAGAGGTGTCATACCGTTGTAAACATGTGTCATAGAAGAAGCACCGTTGGCCACAGCCATAAGTGCAGTCTCATAATCCGAAGAAGAATGTCCCATGCTGACAACAACGCCATGACGGGCGCAGTATTTCGTCAGTGCAAAATCTTTATCATGTTCCGGACTTAAAGTGATGTATTTAATCCAGCCCTTCGCTGCTTCCTGGTAAGCACGGAACTGAGCAATTGTCGGTTCTGCGATAGCTTCCGGAGGCTGGGCGCCTTTGTAGTCCATATCCAGGAACGGTCCTTCAAAATGAATGCCGAGAATCTCGCTCCTTCATAGCCGTTTTCAATGACAGAAGCCACATTGGCGGCAGCTTTTGTCAGGACATCTGGCATCTGAGTAACCGTAGTTGGGAGAAATGCAGTAACTCCTTCTTCCGGGATATGGGAAGTCCAGTAGGCCAGGCCCTTCGGATCTGCATCATTGGTGTCAAATCCATAGGCACCATGGGTATGGATGTCAATAAATCCAGGAAAAATACGGTGATTTCCCCAGTCTTCATCGCACTGCTCTGTGCCCCATGGCAGAATCTTTACAATTTTCTGATCTTTCATCTCGATCTGTGCCGGAACAAACTGACCGGCGATCCAGACCCGTTTACTTTGTAAAATCATGTGATAACTCCCTTCATGATGACCAGCGGGGACGGAGTTTTCTGGCTCTTTAGAGCCAGAAAACTCCGTCCCCATTGGCTTTATTCCATCTTGCTCAAAGCTGCCTCATCAGCTACGATAGTTACGTCATTGTGAAGCTGGAGGATAGAAGCCGGAACAGCAGGTGTCACAGGACCCTGGAAAGCGGTCTTTACGATCTCAGCCTTATCTTCGCCTGAGACAACCAGAAGAATCTTTTTCGCCTGCATGATGGTCTTGATTCCCATAGTGTAAGCCTGGCGAGGTACGTCTTCTTCTTTTTCAAAGAAACGTTTGTTGGCTTCAATGGTGCGTTCGGTTAGATCAACACAATGTGTTTCTTTTTCAAAAGCAGACCCCGGTTCGTTGAATCCGATGTGTCCATTGTGTCCCAGTCCCAGAAGCTGCAGATCAATGCCTCCCACTTCACGGATGATCTCATTGTATCTGGCACATGCATGTTCGCTGTCAGGATCGGTACCATCTGGTACAAAAGTTCTGGATTTGTTAATGTTGATATGATCGAAGAAATTGTGGTTCATAAAGTAACGATAGCTCTGCTCGTTGTCACCGGAAAGTCCCTTGTATTCGTCCAGATTCACAGAAGTCACTCTGGAAAAATCCAGGTCACCTTTGTTGTACCATTCAATCAGCTGCTTGTAAGTACCGATTGGTGTGGAACCGGTTGCAAGCCCAAGTACACAATCTGGCTTCATGATCACCTGTGCGGAAATAATATTTGCAGCCTTTCGGCTCATAGAAGCATAGTCTGAAGCACGATAAATAACCATAATAGAAAAACCTCCCTAATAAATGTGTTGTTTTTATTGTACCGTTTTGCAACAGGAAAAACAACCAGAAAAACGGATTTAGAGATAATATATAATGAGAAAGATTAGCATTTGCATCATGTCTGGAAATAGCATATAGTAGAGATAGTTATAGGACGCAAAAAAGGAGAAAGATAAATGAAATACGACTTTACAACGATTATGGACCGCAGTGGTATGGATGCCATTGCGGTGGATAAAATACCATATGAGAATGTACAGGTGGAAGAAGGATTTTCCACGATTCCAATGTGGGTGGCGGATATGAATTTTCAGACGGTGCCGACCATTCCAGAGGCGATGATCGAGAGAACAAAACATGCGGCGTATGGTTATTTTGAACCAAGAAAAGAATACTATGATGCAATCATCAACTGGCATCAGACCAGAAATGGTGTGACAGGCCTGACAGAAGAAGCAATCGGGTATGAAAATGGGGTGCTCGGTGGACTGGTCAGTGCCATGAATGTGCTGTGTTCCAAAGGAGATAAGATTCTGGTACATGCTCCAACTTATATTGGTTTTACCCATTCCATGGAGAACAATGGCTATCATCTGATACACAGTGATCTGAAGCAGGACGAAGCTGGTATCTGGCGTATGGATTATGAGGATATGGAGAAAAAAATAAAAGAAGAACATATCCATGCAGCAATTCTCTGTTCGCCGCACAATCCATGCGGTCGTGTATGGGAGCACTGGGAACTGGAAAAAGCCATGGAGCTGTATCAGAAGTATGATGTGTACATAGTTTCGGATGAGATATGGTCTGATCTGACACTGACCGGTTATCGACATATCCCGACCCAGATGATTTCGGAAGATGCCAGAATACGTACGGTTGCATTATATGCACCTTCTAAGACCTTCAACCTGGCAGGCTGGTAGGAAGTTATCATATTATTTACAATTCATATTTAAGAGAAAGGATTCGCAAAGAATCGTCCCTTTCTCATTATAATGCAATGAATGTGCTGTCTATGTATGCCCTGATTGGTGGATACAGTCAGGCGGGCATGGAATGGACAGACGAACTGCGCCAGGTACTGACGGAAAATGTGGATTATGCCTGCGATTACATCCGAAAGCATTTTGACGGAGTGGAAGTATCCAGACCACAGGGAACTTACATGCTGTTTCTGGATTGTCAGAAATGGTGCGAAGCACATGACGTGACCATTGATGAATTGCAGAAAAAAGGTGTCAGAAAAGGCGTGATCTGGCAGGATGGAAGACCATTTCATGGAGCATACAGCATCCGTATGAATCTGGCACTTCCAAAGACACTGGTGGAAGAGGCCTTTGAACGTTTGAGAAAATGGGTATTTTGTTGAATTTATGAGGAATAAAAGTTACTTGAAACAACGAATTTTTTTAATCACATATATGATTCTGTTTGTTATTTTTACCATTCAGACAGTTGCTGCAGAGGAAGAGGACTACGATCTTGATCCACGGCTTTATATTTATTATGCGCAGCTGACGGAGGATGAGCGGGATGTTTATGAGCAGGCTTTGGAAGAATTTTCAGCAGGGATTTCTTCATTTGCGCCATGCAGGGGAATTTCCCTGGATTCTGCCAACCGCATCATGCATGCTATCTGCAAGGATCAGCCACAGCTGTTCTGGCTGGATGAAAGCTTTCAGTATAGCTATCGGCAGGGACTTTCCGGGTCAGAAAAAGTGACGGAGATTTCCGCAGATTTTAATTCACTTGCAGATGATCTGGAGACGAACCGCAGTGCGGTAGAGAATCAGAAAGATGTGCTTATTGCAGATCTGTATGACTTGCCTGCCTGGGAACAGGAAAAATATGTTCATGACCGGCTGGCTTCTCTGATTACCTATTCCGGGGAGAGCAGCTATAACCAGACACTCTACAGCGCCCTGTGTCAGCAGGAGACGGTATGTGCAGGCTATGCCAAAGCATTTCAGTATCTGATGACAAGCCTGGGAGTGCCATGTTATTACTGCGAAGGAACTGCACAGGACAGTTCGGCAGAGGATGCTGCCTGGTTGGCACATGCCTGGAATATTGTCTGTCTGGATGGCAGCTATGTAAATGTGGATCTGACCTGGGATGATACCAGCCTTACCAGCGCAGGGCTCATCAGCTATGCACAATATAACCGTACAGATTCTGATGCATCTTTTTTCCAGACGCATCAGCGCAGTGATGACAGTCAGTTCCTTCCTGTCTGTGATGGAGCAGGCTGGTCTTACGAACAGCTCTTCGGTCTCCCGGCAGAACTTGGTTCCCTCACTCAGCTGGAAGATTATGAATCTGTCCGGCATATTACGGATATTTACGAGTACTATGCAGCCATGCAGGATCTGATGATCCAATATGGCACTGGGGAGCATACATTTCGCTTTGCTGTTTACAATAGTGAGTGCAATGACGCAGTTCTTCATGATGAGAACTATCGGGACGGTTACTTAAACACTGTGGCGGATGCTCTCTATCTTGGAAGTTATAATTTTTCTATCCAGACCAGCTCTCTGAGCCTCACCGGGGGCTATTACCTGGTGACGGTTACGGTGGATCTTTCGTGATTTATATTTGTAAAACAACATATGACCGAGTATAATGAAAAGAAAAACCAAAGGGGAAAATATTTTGAGAGCACTTTTAAAGTATTTGAGAAATTATAAAAAAGAGACGGTTCTGGCACCGCTGTTCAAACTGCTGGAAGCGTCTTTTGAACTGTTTGTGCCGCTTGTTATGGCTGCTATTATTGACCATGGTATTGGACAGGCTGATGGCGTTTATGTGCTGAAGATGGGGGGTGTACTGATCGCACTGGGATTGATTGGTCTGGTATGTTCGATTACCGCCCAGTATTTTGCTGCAAAGGCAGCCACCGGATTTTCTACGGAGCTGCGTCATGAATTGTTTGAACATATTCAGAAGCTGTCTTACACCAAGATGGATACCATCGGAACCTCCACACTGATCACCAGAATGACCAGTGATATTAATCAGGTACAGTCTGGTGTGAATCTGGTGCTGCGTCTGTTTCTGCGCTCACCATTTATCGTGTTTGGTGCCATGGTCATGGCGTTTACGGTGGATGTGAAGGCGGCGCTGGTCTTTGTGGCAGCTATTCCACTGCTGTCACTGGTGGTATTTGGAATTATGCTGATTACCATGCCATTATACCGTAAGGTACAGTCTAATCTGGATGCAGTACTGGGAATTACCAGAGAGAATCTGACCGGTGTACGTGTCATTCGTGCATTTAATAAAGAAGCGGATGAAAAACAGCGTTTTGAACAGCAGAATCAGATGCTGACAGATGCGCAGAAGTTTGTAGGAAAGATCTCCGGACTGATGAATCCGGTAACGTATATCATTGTCAATGGGGCATTGATTGTCCTGATCTATACCGGAGCACTTCGGGTAGATGCAGGTATCATTACCCAGGGACAGGTAGTAGCACTGGTAAACTATATGTCACAGATTCTGGTGGAACTGGTGAAGCTGGCTAATCTGATTATTACGGTGACCAAAGCATTTGCCTGTGGCAACCGTATTCAGAGTGTTTTTGAAGAAGAGACTGGAATGACAGAAGGAAGCGAGGGCTGGACGGATCCGGGAGAAGCAGATACACCGGTAGTTGAATTTGACCATGTGAATCTGCGTTATGCAGGAGCAGGAGAAGATTCGCTGACGGATATCAGTTTCCGCGCCATGCCGGGACAGACAATTGGTGTCATTGGTGGCACCGGTTCAGGCAAATCCTCTGTGGTAAATCTGATTCCGCGATTCTATGATGCTACAGAAGGAAGTGTCCGTATTCAGGGAAAGGATGCCAGAAACTACCGTCTGGAAGAACTGCGCAGTCATATTGGAATGGTGCCTCAGAAAGCTGTACTGTTCCAGGGCACCATCGCTCAGAACCTGCGCTGGGGTAAGGAAAATGCCACAGAAGCAGAACTGGAGAAAGCCATCGAGATCTCTCAGGCGAAGGAATTTGTAGATGGAAAAGAAGACCGCCTGAATTATCAGATTGAACAGAATGGAAAGAATTTATCCGGCGGCCAGCGTCAGCGCCTTACCATTGCAAGAGCACTGGTAAGGGATCCGGAGATACTGATCTTAGATGACAGTGCTTCTGCGCTGGACTTTGCTACGGATGCGAAGCTGCGTAAGGCGATTCGCCAGATGGACAGCCATCCGGTGGTATTTATCGTATCTCAGCGCGCTTCTTCTATCCAGTATGCGGATCAGATTCTGGTGCTGGATGACGGAGAACTGACTGGCATTGGAACTCATGCAGAACTGATGGAAAGCTGTGAGATCTATCGTGAGATCTATGAATCTCAGTTCGAGAAAGAGAAGAAAGGGGTGACGGATCATGGCACAGACAAATAAAGACAAGACAAAACAGAGTGAGACGTTGAAGAAAGTGTTCCGTTACCTTGGAAAGTATCGCATTTATCTGCTGTTTACCATTTTCCTGGCGGCAGTGACCGTGGCACTGACCCTGTATATACCGAAGCTGACCGGAGCGGCAGTGGATGATATCGTAGCACCGGGGAAGGTGAATTTCCCGGGAGTGTTCCAGATCCTGATCAGGATCGGTGTATGTATCGCCATCACAGCGTTTGCCCAGTGGCTGATGAATATCTGTAATAACAAGATGACCTATCAGATTGTGCAGGATGTGCGAAATGAAGCATTTCAGAAAATTGAGATTCTGCCATTGAAATATATCGATGGACACTCTTATGGTGAGATTGTCAGTCGTGTCATTGCGGATGTAGATCAGTTCGCAGATGGTCTGCTGATGGGATTTACCCAGTTATTTACCGGTGTGGCTACAATTCTCGGAACACTTGGATTTATGCTTTCCGTGAATGTGAAGATCACTCTGGTGGTTGTGCTGATCACCCCGGTGTCCTTCTTTGTAGCGGGATTTATCGCAAAGAGAACCTATGCCATGTTCAAACTTCAGTCAGAGACCAGAGCAGAGCAGACCGGGCTGATTGATGAGATGATCGGCAATCAGAAAGTCGTACAGGCATTTGGACAGAGCGAGCATGTATTACAGAGGTTTGACGAGATCAATGACCGCCTGCAGAAGTGTTCTTTAAGAGCCATTTTCTTTTCCTCGATTACGAACCCGTCAACACGATTTGTCAACAGTCTGGTATATGCAGGTGTGGGAATTACCGGTGCATTTTCTGCTATTCAGGGACGTCTTAGCGTAGGACAGCTGACCTGTTTCCTCAGCTATGCCAATCAGTATACCAAGCCGTTTAACGAGATATCCGGTGTAGTCACAGAATTGCAGAATGCCATTGCCTGTGCAGGAAGAATCTTTGATCTGATCGAAGAAGAACCGCAGATTCCAGAAGCAGACAATGCAGTGACTTTGACAGATGTAAAAGGGAATATTGAGTTAAAAGATGTGAAGTTTTCTTATGTTCCGGAGCAGAAGCTGATCCAGAATCTGAATCTGCAGGTAAAACCGGGACAGAGAATCGCCATTGTAGGACCGACCGGATGTGGAAAGACCACACTGATCAATCTGTTGATGCGTTTTTATGATGTGACCGGAGCTCAATCGCCGTAGAAGGAACTGATGTAAGAGACCTGACCAGAAGCAGTCTTCGTGCCGGATTTGGTATGGTACTGCAGGAGACCTGGCTGCGCACCGGAACCATTCGTGATAATATCATTATGGGTAAACCGGATGCCACAGAAGAAGAGATCATTGCAGCTGCGAAGGCCTCTCATGCCCACAGTTTTATTCGTCGTCTGCCAAAGGGTTATGATACCTGGATTACCGAAGATGGGGCAACCTGTCTCAGGGGCAGAAGCAGCTGTTATGTATTACCAGAGTTATGTTATGCCGTCCGCCAATGCTGATCCTGGATGAAGCTACTTCTTCGATTGATACCAGAACCGAGATTAAGATCCAGAAGGCATTCGCATCCCTGATGGAAGGCAGAACCAGTTTTATTGTAGCACACCGTCTCTCCACCATTCGGGAAGCAGATGTGATTCTGGTTATGAAAGATGGCAATATTATCGAACAGGGTACCCATCAGGAACTGCTGGATAAAGGCGGATTCTATAAAAATCTGTATGAAAGTCAGTTCGCAGGGTGAGGATGAGCGTGTTTCATGCAGATAAATTTTTTGTTAATTGAGTAGCGTCGGATTTGATGTATAGTACATTTTTCGATGTAATTAGTAGCAATCTGAGAGTATTATCTTATAACGGATAGATTCGTTATAAGATAATACTCTCTTTTTGGTATAAGAAAAAGTAAAGAGTTGGCTCTTTGCATTTAAAAAATGTATAAAAGCACTTTGAAAAATCTTTATATTTATGGTCATATATTAACACATTACACAAAAAATATTGAAAAATTACTGTATTCATGGGTAAATTACTATAACAAACAATTCGAATAGATTGAGAAATGGAGGAAATATGATGAAAAAGATCATGAATCAAGCTGATACTTTTGTGTATGAATTGTGCAATGGAATAGCAATGACCAATCCAGACGTGGTCAGTGATCTGAAGTACAAAGTGATAAGAAAAAGAGAGATCGACCAGGAAAAAGTAATCCTGATCAGTGGCGGTGGAAGTGGTCATGAGCCGGCTCATGCAGGATTTGTGGGAAAAGGAATGCTGGATGCGGCAATTTGCGGAGATGTATTTGCGTCGCCAACACAGATTCAGGTATATAAAGGAGTTTCAGAGACTAGGAGCAAAAAAGGAACACTGCTGATCATTAAGAATTATAGCGGTGATATCATGAATTTTAAAAATGGAGCAGCACTGGCAGCAGATGAAGGGGCAGAGGTGGAGTATGTCATTGTCAATGATGATATTGCAGTAAAAGATAGTCTGTATACCGTTGGGCGCAGAGGTGTGGCAGGCACTGTCTTGGTGCATAAAGTAGCCGGTGCGGCAGCAGAAATGGGACTGGATCTAAAAGGAGTAAAAGAGGCAGCCCAGGATGCAGTAAATGCCACAAAGAGCATCGGATTTGCGTTAAGTTCCTGTACTGTTCCGGCAAAAGGTGAGCCGACCTTTGAGATCAGTGATGGAGAAATGGAATATGGAGTGGGCATTCATGGTGAACCAGGAATCAAAAGAGAAGCCGCAGTATCCTGTGATGAGATAGCTGGAAGAATGACAGAAGATCTGCTGGCAAGCCTGGAGATGGACAAAGATACGGAACAGGAATTGGCAGTTCTGGTCAATGGATTTGGGGGTACCCCGTTGCAGGAACTGTATGTACTGGCCAATGCGGTCAGAAAAAAACTAGCCAGCTGCCCGAATATCCAGGTATATCGAAGCTTTGTTGGCAATTATATGACAAGTATTGACATGATGGGGGCATCATTGACGTTCATGAAACTGAATGATACGTTGAAAAAATATCTGGATTATCCGAGTATGGCTCCGGGATTTCGGGTGGATGGACCGGTTTCATGTATTCCGTATACAGATGCGGAGCTGGCTATGTCAGAAAAAGGAAAATTTGTTACGGAAGAAGAATGGGGAAAGATAGAAAAGGAAAAGATTTCCCTGAATAACATTCAGTATATGACTGCGGAAATGGGAAGATACATTATCGAAAAAGAGAACTATTTTTGTGAAATTGATTCTTTTGCCGGAGATGGAGATTTTGGCGCCAGTGTGGCAAAAGGATTTAAACAACTACAAAATGAGTGGTCCCATCTGATGCAGGAAGATACCATAGGTGGATTCCTGAAGGCATGCGGCATGATCATTGTGGAATACTGCGGCGGTGCATCCGGACCAATCTGGGGTTCCGCATTTTTAGGAGCAGCCAGTCAGGTCGGAGCGAAGAAAGAAATCAGTCTGAAAGAATTTGCAGACATGATGCAGGCAGCTGTCAGAAACATACAGAAAACCGGACAGCGTTCTTTCGGAAAAGGTGCAGAAGTGGGAGATAAAACTTTGATTGATGCACTGGTTCCGTATGCCGATACCCTCTCATCCATGGAAAAAGAAAGTATAGCAGAAGCTTTTGAAAAAGCAACTGTTGCGGCAGAGACAGGTGCACAGAAAACCGCGGAAATTGTGGCAAGAATGGGACGTGCAGGTGTAGTGGGAGAAAGAAGTCTGGGACATCCGGATGCGGGTGCACTGGCACTTGGCATGATATTCCGTCATATTACCGGTAAACTGCACAGCTGACAGAGGAGGCAGTATGAAAAACTATTTATTGGGGATTGATCTGGGAACGACCCAGGTAAAGGGCGTACTTTTCGACCTGGAAGGAAGACAGGTGGTAAAGGTAGAGCGCGGAACTTATCGCATATTGTCCCGTCATGCAAACTGGGCAGAGCAGGACGCAGATATCTGGTGGAAAGATACGGTGTATGTCATTCGGGAAATTGTTCGGACACTTCATGGACGCAGTGAGGAGATTGCAGCTGTTTCCATCAGTTCCCAGGGAATGGCAATGCTGCCGCTGGACGAAGCTGGTCGTCCGCTGATGCCTGCCCATATCTGGATGGACCGAAGAGGAGTAGAAGAGACCAGGATCTTGGAAGAAAAGCTGGGACGGGACTATATCAAAGAACATTTTGGAGTCTATGCAGATCCCTATTATCAGGCAATGAATATTTTCTGGTTCAGAAGACACTGCCCAGAGGAATATAAAAAAACAAGGCATATCGTAAAAGCCAATATCTATCTGAACTATAAACTGACTGGAAAATACGGAATGGATGAGACGCAGGCGATCATGTCCATGTGTTATGATATCCGGAAAAAACAGTGGTCGCAGGAACTGTCCGCGGTCATGGACGTTCCTCTTGCTGAACTGCTTCCAACGGTAAGCAGGGCAGAACAGGTACTGGGGGAAGTGACGGGGGAGGCTGCAAAAGAAACAGGTCTGGCAAAAGGAACTCCGGTAATGGTAGGAAGCGTAGATTCTGCCATGGCATTATTAGAAGTAGGAATGTCTCACGTAGGTGATGCAGCAGAAATAACCGGGACATCCAGCAATACCTTTTTTGCCAGCCAGAATATGCCGCCAAAAGAGTCGCCAATTTTGTGGATGAAGCCAGTGATTGAAACAAAAGAAGTACCAAATCTTCTGTTTGCACCGGTAAATGCTACCGGGGAAGCCCTTAGATGGACAAGAAATATTCTTGGAATGAGAGGCTCTGAAGTGGATAGGAAATCAGTCTATGACCATATTTCCCAGCTGGTTCAGAAAAGCAGATGTGGCAGCAGAGGCCTGTTCTTTTACCCGTATCTGCTGGGAGAACGAGCTCCTCTGTGGAATAACAATCTGAGGGGAATGTTCATAGGAGCCACCATTGCCACAGAGCAGGGAGATTTTCTGAGGGCAGTCTATGAAGGTACATCGTATGTACAGAGGGAACTGTGTGACGAAGCCAGAAAAACAGGCACTACGATTCAAACATTCCGGATTACCGGGGGATGTGCGCGGAGTGAAGAATGGTTAAAGATCAAGGCATCCATACTTAATATGCCGGTTGAGGTAGTAGAAGATAATGGCGGAGCGCCTAAAGGAAATGCCATCGTAGCCGGATATGGCATGGGAATTTATAAGGATTTTGCCGGAGCAGTGCAACAGGCGTATCACTGTAAAAAGGTGGTAGAGCCAGAGACAGAAGCCGCTGCCATGTATGAAGAATTGTATCCGGTGTTCATAAAGATGCGTAATCATCTAATGCAAGATCTGGATGAATTGGCAGAAGTGACAAACAAATATGATGTGGACATAGAATAGAGATGTGCATATAGCATGAAAAAATGATATAAAAACAAATGAAACTATACAATAATCCAAAGAAGTGGACATTTTTCTAAAATCTGTTACATTGTTGTGTCGAACAGGGTCTGATAAAATACAATTACAAAAAAGAAACGCGTATTCTTTCAAAGTACTAAAAAAATAATATTGGAGGGAAAAAAATGAAAAAGAGATTAGCAGTAGTGGTGGTTTTATTAGGTGTATTAGGGTGTGCAAGTGTTGCAGAAGCAAAAGACGTCAGTGAATTAAAACTTGGTTTTATTATGGATCAGGCATCTACTCAGGTAATTAGCGCCATGGGAAATGCCATGGTAGATGAAGCAAATGAGCTTGGAGCGCAGGGCGATCTGGTATTCTTTGATATGAACGTAAACACCATGGTGGGTCAGATCGAGAACTTTACTAATGCTGGTTACGATGCAATTCTTGTAGAACCGCTGAATGCAGATGACGGTACTGAGGCACTTCAGGCTGCCCATGATGCAGGTATCAAGATTGTAACTTTTGATACGATTCCAAATTGTGATTATGATTATTCCTTTACCGGAAACAATACAGAGATCGGCTATAAGATCGGAGAATCCGCAGCAAAATGGGCACAGGAAAATTTGGTGGATAAAGGAATTGATCCAGTTATTGGACTGGTAGAATTCCCGGAATCTGAATTCTTGACAGCTAGAGCAGACGGAATCAGAAAAGCTTTGGAAGAACTGCTTCCTGATGCAGAGATTGTGATTACAGGAACAGGCACCACAGAAGGAGAAGGAATGGAAGCTGGAGAAAACTTCTTAGTAGCATATCCGGATATTAATGTAGTTTGCTGTATTAATGATGATTCTGCTCATGGCGTATATCAGGCATTCAGTGCAGCAGGTTATGCAGATGCACAGGATCGTGGAATCTTCTCTTGTGACGGAACAGAACAGTCCAAAGAATATGTAGGACAGAATGGTGTATTTAAGTGTGTAGTAGACCTGGAACTGACAGAGGTTGCCAGAATGATGGTAGATTGTGCAGTAGAAGATCTGACAGGCGAAGATCTGGAATATGAAAAAGATAATTTCTTCCCAATGAATCCGCTTACCTATGACACTGTTCCAGAAGAGTATAAGAAGGCAGAATAAAAATTCAGATAGTTCTGAAAATATAGAAAATTGAAGGAAAGTTAGTGGAGAAGATGATGAAAACAGAAGGAAATAACATTGCGCTGTCAGTAGAAAACATAACCAAAACATATCCGGGTGTTATCGCATTAAATCATGTTTCCATTGATTTCAGACAGGGAGAAGTTCATGCACTGGTAGGAGAAAACGGAGCAGGGAAATCTACACTGATGAAGGTCATTTCCGGTGCTATCAGTCCGGATGAAGGAACTTTTGTGATAAACGGAACATCCTATCATAAAATTACACCTGCAGAAGCATCAGAAAAGGGTATACAGATCGTGCATCAGGAAATCAGCCTGGTTCCGTTCCTGTCTGTGACAGAGAATATTTTTCTGGGAAATTTTATCGGCAATGGAGTCACAGTCAATCAAAAAGAAATGCGGCGTAAAGTAAAAGAATTGTTTGCACAGCTCATATCACAAATGTAGACCCAGATGCCAAGGTAGAAGATCTGACCGTTGCACAGATGCAGTTGGTTGAGATTGTAAAGGCAATCAACCGAAAAGCCAGTGTCCTGATCCTGGATGAACCGACTTCTCCACTGACGATCAAAGAAACAGAGATTTTGTATCATATCATTGAAATCCTGCGAAAACAGCAGGTAACGATCATTTATATCTCACACAGAATGGGCGAAATCTTTGATCTGTCCGATCGGATAACCATTTTAAGAGATGGAAAGAAGATCAGTACATGCAATACAAAAGATGTGACCAGGGAAGACTTGATTCGACAAATGGTAGGAAGGGAATTAAATGAAACCTATCCAGAAGGAGCGAACAAACCGGGAGATACCATCTTGGAATTGAAAGAGGTGTATGGAAATGGCCTACAGAATATTAGTATGTATGCAAGAAAGGGCGAGATTCTAGGCCTTGCAGGACTGGTCGGTGCAGGACGCACCGAGTTGGTAAGACTGATATACGGAGCCGATAAAATAGAACAGGGTGAGGTCATTTTAAATGGAAAAACGGTACATATCAACTCACCGGAAAAAGCAGTAGAATTGGGAATAGGACTTTTACCGGAAGATAGGAAGCTGCAGGGACTGATTCTGGAATTGTCGATCCGGGATAATATAAGCCTGTCATCTTTAAAAGCTATCTCCAGGTGGACAGTTTTAAATAAAAAGAAAGAGCAGGAAATTGTAGACGAGAATTTCAAATATTTGCGCATAAAGGCACCAAGTTCCAGACAGCTGGTAAAGAGCTTAAGCGGAGGAAATCAACAGAAAGTAGTCATTAGTAAATGGCTTGCTGCAAAACCACAGATTCTGATTTTTGATGAACCAACCAGGGGAATCGATGTGGGGGCGAAACATGAGATTTATCTGCTCATGAGAAAACTGGTGGAACAGGGCATCTGTATCATTATGGTTTCTTCCGAGATGGAAGAATTACTGGGAATGGCAGATCGAGTATATATTATGCGTGAAGGAAAAATATCAGGTGAGATAGAGTCTAGAAATGATTTTTCTCAGGAAAATATTATGAATTTTGCATCGAACTAAAAGAAAGGCAGTATACAGCTATGAAAAAGTCACAGACATTTATAAAAAATAATATGGTTTTGATTTTGCTGTTTGTCCTGATTGCGTATTTTTCACTTACGACAAGAAACTTTTTTTCAGGGACAAATGCAGCCAACCTGTTACGGCAGGTTTCGATTATTGGAATTATGTGTTCAGGTTTTACATTGGTTATGATTTCCGGCGGACTGGATCTGTCCGTCAGCTCTATCATCTCTTTTGTAGGGTGCTTATCCGCAATGGGAATTATGGCAAATGTGCCGATTTGGTTGTCCTGCCTGATGGGAATTGCCGTATCTGTATTGATTTCTGCTATTAATGCAGCATTCATTCTGGGAACTGGAATGCCGGCTATGATCTGTACACTGGCTATGCAGCAGGTTTTGCAGGGACTAACTTACATGCTGACTGGCGCAGCCCCGATCTATGGCATGCCGGACAGTGTGAAGTTCCTCGGTCAGGGGTATATTGGAATCATTCCGATTCCGGTCATTGTGATGATCATCTGTTTTGCCATCTGTGGTTTATCTTAAATAAGACTTATATTGGACGATATTTTTATGCAGTAGGAAGTAACGTGGAAGCAGCCAGATTATCTGGACTGGCAGTTGTGAAGATTCAGATGCTGGCTTATCTGATTAACGGACTGTTCTGTGGGTTGGCAGGAATCGTACTGATGTCCAGACTGTTTTCCGGACAGCCAAAGGCGGGTTCAGGATATGAGATGGATGTCATTACTGCCTGTGTAGTAGGCGGTGTGGCATTTAGTGGTGGAAAAGGAAATATCATTGGTTTGATTGAAGGTGTACTGGTCATGGGTGTGCTGACAAACGGACTTGGTGTAAAGGGGGTAGATTCTTATACCCAGCTGGTATTTAAGGGAATTGTACTGATTCTGGTTGTAGGTATAGACAGCTACCAGCAGAGAAAAGCAAAACAGCAGAAAATGAAAATTAAGACAGAAAATGCAACCAGCGAAGTAAAAGAGGGATGAGAAGCATATGAAAAAAAAGGTATTGGTCGTACACAGAGCAGACAAGCTGTATTATGAATTTAAAAATTTTTGTGAGCAGTCAGAGAATCCGGTATTTCGGGAACTGGAAATCAGTTATGCAAAAGATACCAACGCAGTCAGATACGGAAATTTTGAAAAATACGTACAGAAAATGGAAAAGGAAGGACCGGAATGGATCACACCGGATCCGGAAATACTGGAGAAGATTGCAGATGCAGATGTGGTACTTACGGAATGGGGAGGATTCAGCAGTGAAGTCATAGCAGCCGGAAAACAGCTGAAACTGATTGTAACCATCCGTAGTTCCTGTGAAAATATCAATGTTTCTTATGCACAGAGTCAGGGTGTAAAAGTAGTATACTGTCCATCCAGACTGGCAGAAGTGGTCGGGGATATGACCATTGCGTTAATGCTTTCGGAATGCAGGGGAATTGTACGCAGAAATCTGGTAAATACCAGAGGAATCTGGGTAGAAGAAAAGTATAATGATGAATCGCATGCGGCACTGTGTAATCTGAAAATCGGTTTGCTGGGATACGGAGGGGTGGCAAAGGCAGTAGCAAAAAGACTGATTCATGGATTTGGATGTGACATGGTCTATGCTTATGACCAGTTCCTTACTCCGGAAGACCTGGCAAGGGATGGCGTCACAGCTGCCAGTCTGGAAGAGATCTGCAGAATCTGTGATATCATTTCCCTGCATTTGCGCTATGTGCCGGAAACAGAAAATATCATTGGTCGGGAGCAGTTTGCCATGATGAAAAAAAATGCCATTGTCATTAATACGGCAAGGGCAGGGCTCCTAGATGAAGAAGCACTGGCAGAAGCTCTGCAAAACGGCCAGATCAGAGGTGCCGGACTGGATGTATATAAGGTGGAGCCATTGCCACTGGATTCCCCCCTTCTGCATATGGACAATGTGACACTGATGCCACATTCAGCAGGCATTACAAATGATCTGATCAAAAACAGTGTGAAACTCGCAGTGAAGATTATGGAGCCATTACTAAAGGAGATCAATTAGATATGGGAATACTGGATCTTGATGTAATAAAAGAGTTTATTCGTCTGTGCGAGGATGGATGGAAACTGGGATATCATGAATATCATGGAGGAAATGTGACCTATCGCATGAAACCAGAGGAAGTAAAAGAGGTACAGAATTTTGTGACAAAGCCGGTTGTGGAGTGGACAGAGATGGAAGAAAAACATACCAGTCTTGCCGGAGAATATTTTCTGGTAAAGGGCGCTGGTGAGTGTTTTCGAAATACTGTGGTTCGGCCACAGGATGTATTTGGAATTGTTCAGATTAATAAAACAGGAACCGAGTATCGGGTGTTGTGGGGTCTGGAGAAGAATGGACGAAGGCCGACCAGTGAGTTTATGCCTCACTTAAGCATTCATTCCATCAAGAAAACAGCGGATGCAGAAAAATACAGAGTAGTGTACCATTGCCATCCGGAAAATGTAATTATCTTATCTGCGGTGATGCCACATGATAGTAAGACCATTACCAGGGCATTGTGGGACATGGAACCGGAGTGTCCCATGACATTTCCAACCGGTGTGGGGATTCTGGACTGGGCAGTGCCTGGAACAGTAGACTTGGGACGAGCCACTGGTGAACTGATGAAAAAACATGATGTGGTTATTTGGTCACAGCACGGAATTCTGGTTGCCGGAAGGGACTTTGATACCACCCTTGGAGTGGTACACACGATAGAGAAATCAGCGGGCATGTTACTTAGAATCAGACAGATTGCCGGGGATCATTACGATCGGCCGACAGAAGAACAGTACCGTGAGCTGGATCAGATTTTTCATTTACACTTACCGGAAGAATATGTAAAAGGGTAAGAAAAACAGACATAAGAGAACCATTACAGCTGCTGGCTGCGAGGAAACAATAATAAAAGGACATAAGATCACAGGCGTCAAATAGTGCGATTATTTGACGTCTATTTTCAATTTTGTTATACTTTGTACAAATGTAAAATGTGCAAAAAACCACGCAAAGCAGTGACCGTGAACGGTAACAAACAATGAATGTAAATGTAGTTGGAGGTGCAGGGACAGTATGTATAGGGCAATCATAGCTGATGACGAAATTCATGTGTGTTTATTGCTTGAGAATCTGGTAAACTGGGAGAAACTAGGTATTCAGATTGTTGGAATGTATTCTGACGGGATAGAAGCCTATGAGGCAATTCGAGAAAAGAGGCCGGAAATTGTGATTACGGATATTATGATGCCGGGAATGAACGGGCTTGATATTATAAAGAATTGTCTGAATGATAAAATAGATACTACGTTTCTGCTGATCAGCGGTCATGCAGAATTTGAATATGCACATATGGCCATTGCTTATGGAGTAAGCAATTATTTACTGAAGCCGATCAATGGAAAAGAACTGGAGAGCAATCTGATCACCATCTGTGAGAAACTGGAACAGAAAAAGCAGCAGTCCGGGGATATGGAAAATCTTCAAAAAAAAGTGCATATCAGTGAAGAAGCGCTGTCAAAGCAGTTCTTGAATAATTATCTGAAAGATCCTGCTATCGTACAAAGACAGAGTCTGGAGGAACTGAATCAGCATTATCTACTGGATTTGTCGGATGACTTTTTTCAGATAGTTATACTGAAACCGACCTGTAAAGTGAGCTTTACCGATCAGCAGATTACTTTTTTGCTAAAGCAGTTGGAAAGTTATGTGGTATGTGAAATGAAAAAGTATTTCCGGAAGGTGATAGCAGTATGTACGGAGCTGGAAGTCTATTTTCTGCTCAATGGAACCATCAGTCAGAATAGTGTGGATGTTATGAAACTGATCTTCAGTGATATCAGCACCGCATTTTTTGAATACTGCTATATCACACTGGCAGTATCTGCTCCAGAAAAAGAAATCCACAAACTGAACTTGGAGGATACACGGAAATTGTTAATGCACCGTTACAATAAAGGGCTTAACCGGATCTTTTCTGAAAATGATCGGATGGAACAGACAGAAAACGTCAATTACAAAAAAGTGGTTAACACGCTGGCAGGTTACATTTCTGTTTTTAATATGGATGGAATTGACAGGTTGTTTCTGCGCCTTCGGGAGTATTACCGTAGTGATAATGTTGATATAGACAATTTGCTGGAACTGGTCACATATACCAAAAGAATTCTTGCGGAAAGTCTGGAAAAACTGGAAAAAAAATCGGTGGATATCCGAGAACTGGATACAGAGTTTTCTTATATGATCCGTTGTTCAGATACGAAAAAAGAACTGTTTATGAAAATTGCAGAGAATATTCGCAGAAGGCTCGAAAAAATTAAAGAAAAAGAGAATATCGATAACAATCGTGTGATACAGATCGCAAAACAGTATGTAGAAGAACATCTGGCAGAAAAGATTACATTGGAAGATATTGCCAATATTGTATATATGAATCCTACATATTTTTCTACGCTGTTTAAAAGGGAGACAGGGGATAACTTCAGTGATTATCTGACAAATCAGAGAATCGAAAAGGCTAAGGAAATGCTGAAATCTATGAATTATTCTACCCAGCAGGTCGGAGAGCTGGTTGGATATGAAAATGCCAGATATTTCAGTAAAGTCTTTCTGAAAGTGGTGGGAATTTCGCCATCGGAATACAGAAAATATTCCAAATTTCTTTAGGCAGATGTTGGAGGAGGTCATACATGAAAACGGAATATATCATCATCGTGATATGTTTGGTAGTTATTCTGATCTTGCTGCTGGAATTAATCTGGATCAAAAAGGATTTACAGAAGATTATTGAAGATGAAAAAGCAGAGATTCGTTCTGTTTTTGCAAAGTCGGAGATGGAGAAATTGGCCCAGGTAAAAGAGTCTTCTTTTGAGAGAATGGAGCAGGAGGCTGTGTACAGGGATATTCAGTTAAGGACATTGGTGAATCAGATCAATCCACATTTTCTCTATAATACACTGGAGTCCATTAGAGGACAAGCACTGGTTTCCAATGCATTGATTGTGGCGGATATGACAGAGACGCTGTCTCAGTTTTTCCGTTACTGTATTACGCAGAAAGGAACGGTAGTATCCATAGAGGAAGAGGTAAAAAATGTAACCATGTATCTGAAAATTATTAATTTCCGAATGGCAGGGAGATTTGATTTTCAGACGATCATAGAGGATTCAGAAGTCTTAGAACGGGAAATCCCGAAGCTAACTATTCAGCCGATTATTGAAAATGCTATTCAGCATGGATTGTATAATGAAAAAAGTGGCGGTGTGATCTCACTTCGGATCAAAAGAAACGATGGATGTATCCAGATCTATGTCCATGACAATGGAATTGGAATTCCGCAGGAACGGCTGGATCAATTGAATCAGGAGATTCTGTGTCCTCACGAAAAAGGGAAAAAACAAAAGACATCAGGAATTGCACTGTCTAATATTAATCAACGGATTCGTCTTCTGTACGGGGAAATTTACGGCGTCTGCGTTTACAGTACGGAGGGGGTGGGAACGACAGTGATGGTATCCATACCGGATAAGGAACGATGAAAGAACAAATCATATTAGCAAAAAATTTGACAATCAAAGATTTACACAATCATGAGATGCTGCGGCATTGTAATTTTTCTGTAGGAAAAGGTGATTTTGTCATTATCAGTTATAGCAGTCAGTATGTAAAAGAGCTGATCCAGTTTTTGCTGAACCAGAATACCAACTACAGCGGTTGCTTTTTGTATCACGGGGAAACTTTGCATAAGAAACACTCGATACGGTCCTTTTGGGTATCTGACAAAAATCCACTGATTGAAACGGTAAGTATTTCTGAGAACATTATGGTCTATCAGTCCCGGCAGAAGTTCATGAAATTATATCATTCCGGGGAAGCTTATCGTGTCATGAAACTGTATACAGCCAAGCATCCGCTGCCTTTTGACCTGGAAGCACCATTATGTGAATTAAAAAATGTACATAAATACATGATCTTTATGTTGAAAGCGGTTTTGATGGAATCGGATGTCGTATTGCTGGACGAAGTGCCGGATGACTGTGATGTGAAAGAGTTGCTATGGATCAGACAGTTTATAGAAATATACAGCAAAAAAGGTATTAGTTTTCTACAATTTACCAGAAAAGAAGGGCCGTTGCTGGAATTTTCAGACTATATCTATTTCATACATGCTCATACGATATCTTATCTTATGTTTAAAGATGAATACAATACGGAAAACTATCGAAAAGTTCTGTTCGAGCGGCACATTCAGAAAATACAGAATCGAATTTCTGTGGCAGATTATCAGTGCAGGGCAGCTCATCTGGGTCTTGACGGAATTCTGGCAGAAAAGGTGGAATTGGATTTCTTTCAGGGAGAAGTATTCAGTATTCTGGATCTGTCCGGCTGTTTTTCCAGTAAGATCTGCCAATATTTAAGATCAGATTTCTGTGATCTGGAACTTGATGGGAAGAGAAGCAGGAACTATCGGGAGGCTATAGAACATGGGCTGGCACTAGTATCTTTTAAAGGGGAAGATCCGATGTTTCCACCATTTTCAGCGGCTCAGAATCTCAGTGTTCAGATTCTGAAAAAAATTAGCAGGGGCATCGTGATCAACAGAAAAATGGAAAAATATATTACTGCCCAATATATGAACAAAATTAATGTACAGAGCGGGATTGAAAGTGAATACAGCTATAAATGGCAACTGATAGTCTATCGCTGGTTGATGTCCAATCCTAAATTGATGGTACTGGAAGAACCGCTTTTGATTGATCTGGAAGATAATTTTTATAAAGATTTTCAGAATACTGTCAGCGAAATCGTCAAAAAGGAAAGTACCTGTCTGATCCTGTCCAATCTGCCGAATAACTGTTTAAAAATCAGTGACCGAGTACTGATTATACACGACAGGGAGCATTATCGACTGTTTGACCTGCGAAAAGAAGACTATCAGGAGGCGTACAATTACATCAAGCCATGAGAGAACGCAGAAGCATTAATTTGTGACAGTTTGTATCTGTTCAGTACCTTCACAGATACGAAGCCAAAATTCAATAAAATCGCCTTTGGCGATGGAATTTTGGTGTGCATGTCTCGGGATTTTGGCATATTTATGCCAAAACACCTCGCGGGACAATGGGTTCTGAACAGTTACGACAGTTTTTCTTCTCATTGCACTTTTTTATCCAGTTCATTATAATGGTTACAGTAATATAGATGTATATGACAGATTATGTCAGCTTGTTGACTAATATGGGTGGGGTGGAAAATATGAGAGAGTACAGAGCAAATGTAACTTCAGAAATGACGCAGCTGGAGCGGGAGAATGGACAGATTGTCCGGGAGTTGGCCGGAGAATGTATGGTGATTCTGGAAAATGACGGAATCCTTCCGCTGAAAAGAACCTGCAGGGTAGCACTGTATGGAAATGGTGCCAGACATACCATCAAGGGAGGTACCGGTTCTGGCGATGTGAATGCCAGAAAGGTAGTCTGCATAGAAGAAGGGCTGGAAAGCACCGGATTTACCGTAGTGACAGAAAACTGGCTGAATGCCTATGATGCAGCGATTGCAGAAGAGAAAGAAAGACATCAGAAGAAGATCAAAAAGCTGGCAGAGGAACTGCACAAGCCGGAGATTAATGTAGCCTTTGATTATCCTTATGAAGACCCGGATGCACCGGAGATCACAGAAAAAGAGGATGCCGAACTGGCAATTTATGTACTTTCCAGAAATTCCGGAGAAGGAAAAGACCGGTATTGCCGAAAGGGAGATTATCTTCTGACTGACCGGGAAGAGGCCAATATCCGGTTCCTGACAGAACAGTATGAGAAAAGTATTGTGCTGCTCAATACTGGCGGTATCATTGATACCACATTTCTACGTAGTCTGAAGGGCTTAAATGCACTGCTGATTGTGGGACAGACCGGAAGTGAAGGCGGTCATGTTGTGGCAGATGTACTGACAGGCAGAACCATTCCATCCGGCAGATTGACGGACACCTGGGCAAAAGACTATCAGGATTATCCGTCTTCTGCAGACTACAGTCACAACAATGGCAATGTGAATGATGAATATTATAGCGAAGATATCTTTGTGGGATACCGTTATTTTGACACGTTTGAAGTGGAACCGGCGTATTGTTTTGGATATGGAAAGTCTTATACAGAATTTACAATCCAGACAGATCATGTAGAGATAGAAAAATCAGATGTGATGTTCTGGGTAGATGTGAAAAATGTGGGAGATGAATTGGCAGGAAAGGAAGTCATTCAGGTCTATGTATCAGCACCTGGAAAGGACATGGAAAAACCGTATCAGGAACTGGTGGCCTTTCGAAAGACATCCCTGTTGCCACCAAAAGCAGGGGAATGTGTGCTGGTTCGATTCCCGCTGGCAGCGCTGGCTTCTTACAGCAGTAAAGATGCAGCCTGGGAGCTGGAAGAAGGAGATTATCTGATCCGTGTAGGAAACAGTTCCAGGAATACGCAGCCGGTGGCAGTGCTTCGTATGAAACAAAGTAAAAAAACATCGCAGCTTAAAAATCTGTTTGATGAGGATGATACACTGACAAAACTCGCTGAGACAGAAACAGGAAAGAATGCACTTGCAAAGCGTAACGACCGGGTGAAAAAGGAGACAGAGGCAGCTTTGGCGAATGTACCGGTGCTTACTGTGGATATGTCAAAGATTTGCTGCGAGGAGCCGGGGTATTCTGTCGGCGCAAGAATAGAAATGAAGGATCATTTTCCAGGAAGAACCCTGACTATGGATGAGGTAAAACGGGGCGATGTGACACTGGAAGATCTGGTAGCGCAGCTACGGTGGAAGAACTGGCTAACTTATGTGTGGGAACGGAACGTCTGGAGGACGATGCCAATGCTGTCGGATGCGCATCTGACAGCGTGATTGGTGCAGCTGGAGAGACCTGGTCAGCTCTGGAAGAAACCAGAAAGATTCCGGCACTGATTCTGGCAGACGGACCGGCCGGTCTTCGGCTTCAGCCACATTTTAAGACAACGTCAGAAGGAGAAAAGATCTCCGGTGGAGAAGTATTTGGAATGGCTTTCCGTCCATTCCCGGAGAATCTGCCGGCAGATACCAGGGACTATTATCAGTATTGTACAGCGATCCCGATTGCCAGTACTCTTGCCCAGTCCTGGGATATGGATCTGGTAAAAAGAATGGGAGAAATCGCAGGTGCGGAGATGAAACAGTTCGGAGTACATCTCTGGCTGGCACCAGGTATGAACATTCACCGTAATCCACTGTGTGGAAGAAACTTTGAATATTATTCAGAAGATCCATATCTGACCGGACGCTGCGCAGCGGCAGACACGCTGGGAGTGCAGTCTTTTGACGGACAGGGAACTACCATCAAGCATTTTGCAGCGAACAATCAGGAGGATAACCGGAATTATACCAATGCACATATCAGTGAACGGGCACTGCGGGAGATTTACTTAAGAGGATTTGAGATTGCAGTAAAAGAAGCTCATCCATATTCGATTATGACGTCTTACAATTTGATCAATGGCATTCATTCTGCGAACCGTTATGATCTGCTTCAGACAGCGGCCCGAGACGAATGGGGATTTGATGGATTTGTTATGACAGACTGGTATGCCACACAGGATACTTCCGTGATGGGACAGGCGCCGGATAAATATACCTGGCATCTGCGAAACAGGCCATTCATGCCGGAAATGATATGCTGATGCCAGGCTGTGCACTGAATGTCACAGATCTGATCCAGGGTGCAAAAGAAGAGACAGAGATGACGCTGGCCGATCTGCAGCATTGTGTGAGAAATATTCTGAGTATCGGGCTCAGAACCATGAGGTAAAAAAGAGAACGAATAGAGGAAACTATTATGGAATGTGTAATTATTGGAATTGCCGGTGGGTCTGGCTCTGGTAAATCAACCTTTACCAACAAATTAAAAGCACTCTACGGGGACAGAATCACGGTGCTTTATCATGATAATTATTATCGCAGACATGATGAACTGTCACTGGAGGAGCGAAAGCATATTAACTATGATGATCCGGCAGCGCTTGAGACAGATCTTCTGGTAGAACATCTGAAGCAGTTAAAAGAAGGAAAGAACATTCAGTGTCCGACCTATGATTATTCCCTGCATAATCGGAAAGAAGAGACGATAGAGATCAAACCCAACCGCATCATTCTGCTGGAGGGTATTCTTGCACTTCAGAATGAAGAACTGCGGGATATGTTTGATATCAAAATTTTTGTGGAAGCAGATGCGGATGAGGGAATCCTGAGAAGAGTGGTCCGGGATGTAAAAGAGCGTGGCAGAGACCTGGAAGGTATTATTGAACAGTATCTGACAACAGTCAAACCGATGCATTATCTGTATGTGGAGCCAACCAGGGCACTGGCAGATATTGTGATTAACAGCGGACAGAACGAAGTGGCCTTTGACCTGGTGAAAACCAAGATTGATCAGCTGATGGGAGAGGCATAGAAGCTGGAAAACTTTATTTCCAGTTACTTTTCCTTGCCTGGCTCTGGAAAAGATGTTAAGATAAAGATAGCTTTTTAAGAAACGTAAAAAGGGAAAAAAGGAGGATATTTTCATGAAGAAAACAATTCTTGCAGCAGCTGCATTAGGCGCAGCAACACTTTCCATGGCAGCACCTGTTATGGCAGAGGGAGACTACAAAGTAGCAATGGTTACAGACTCAGGCGACATCACAGACCAGTCTTTCAACCAGACCACTTATGAAGCATGCAAGGCATTTTGCGAGGAAAATGGTCTTGACTTCAACTACTACAAACCAGACGGAGATTCTGATGAAGCACGTATTGCCAGCTGTGACCAGGCGATTGCAGATGGATATAACATTCTCGTACTGCCAGGATATCTGTTTGCAGCATCTATAGTAGAAGAATCTCCGGTATATCCTGATGTGAAATTCATCGCTCTGGATATGTCAGAAGCAGACCTGACAGGAGCGGCAGGTGTGGATGATGTGACACAGGCATATAACACAGAGAATACCTATTGTGCAATTTATCAGGAAGAGATTCCTGGATATATGGCTGGTTATGCAGCAGTGAAGATGGGTTACAAGCATCTTGGATTCCTCGGTGGAATGTCCGTGCCAGCAGTTATCCGTTATGGTTTCGGTTATGTTCAGGGAGCTAACGCAGCAGCAGAAGAACTGGGAATCACAGACGAAGTAACCGTAGAATACGCTTACGGCGGACAGTTCTATGGTGATGCTGATATTACAGCAGCTATGGATACTTGGTATTCTACCAACGGTGTAGAAGTTGTATTTGCATGTGGCGGCGGTATCTACACATCTGCAGCAGAAGCAGCAGCTAAGGTAGATGGAAAAGTCATTGGTGTTGACTCTGATCAGGCTCCTATCATTGATGCATATGGAGAAGGTATGACCGTAACATCTGCTATGAAGGGTCTTGCTCCTACAGTAAATACGCTGCTTTCCGCAATCGTTCTGGATGATACATGGTCAGATTATGTTGGAAAGATCGACAATCTTGGTCTGGTATCTGACAACGTAGAAGAGAACTATGTACAGCTTCCATTAGAGAGCACACAGTGGAATGATGGATTCACAGAAGATGATTACAAAGCACTGGTAGCAGATATGGTAGCTGGCAAAGTTACTGTTGACAACAGCATCGATGCTATGCCAGAGACAGCTATCACTGTAAATGATCTTGGAAATATCAAATAATAAAAAAGAAATACGTTTTGAGTGAAAGAAAGCCGCCTGAAATTAGTACTTTGATTTCAGACGGCCTTCTTTTTACCCTGAAAATGCTTTTTCGGTTGTCCAATCGAAATTGGCTGCAATTCGTATGCTCAGAAGTTGTAGATCAGGATAAAACCAATATCTGTCACAGAGGCTCCTGGTGCGATAACGGCATTGTAATCTTTTGAAACGATGTGGAGAGTCTGGCTATCCACGATGGTGTAATCTCCATTCCATCCATCGGATAAAGTAATATTGCCAGAAAATGGGAGATCTATTTCCCAACCAGAGAGTTCTGTGTCAGAAGTATTGGTTAAAGTCAGTTGATATTGATAGTAGTGATCACCATTACTTTCCCATTGATTCACAATTTCTGTGGTACAAGTATAGGCGTTTGTGGATAACTGAGATTTCTCAGCGGAAGGATCAGAACCGAGTGATTCGGTTTCTGGTTCCGGAACGTCTGTGCCGGTAAGCATTTCATAGAGCCACCGTCCGGCGGGGCTGAGATCTTCGACAGTAAAATCACAGGTTTTGTCACAGGAGGCATTTAAGAGGCTGCGGATTCCCTTTTGTTACACAGGCTCCAGTTTACACAGCTGACCTGATATTGATCCAGAAGCTGCATCCAGGCATCGGCCTGTCCGATGTCCAAAGCGCCATTTCCACTGGCATCACAGATACTGTATTCCGATACGAAGACCGGAAGCCCCTGATCCAGTGCAGTCTGTAAGGTATTTCGCAGATCTTCTTTATGAGTAGCAGCATAAAAATGAAGTGTATACATCAGGTTGTCATAATCGGTAATCGGATCAGCAGCCGCCTGATCCACATATTGGGACCAGTTGGGGGTACCCACCAGAATCACAGCATCCGGTGCATTGGAACGAATCACTGGAATCACCTGTTCCGCATAGGATTTTACGTCATTCCAGGTGGTACTGCCGTTTGGCTCATTGCAGATCTCATATAAGACGTTATTGTGATCTGCATATTTTTCAGACATTTCTGCAAAGAAAGCAAGAGCCTGCTCCTTGTATTGATTCGGGTCCTGATCGGACAGAATATGCCAGTCGATGATGACGTACATATCCTCACTGGAAGCATAAGAAACACCCTGATCGATCAAGGATTTCAGATGTCCCTGCTCGCCATCTGTACAGTATCCACCGGATTCTGTTGTATACATGGCCAGGCGGATGACATTCACATTCCATTCCTGACGAAGCTGATGAAAAGCTTTTTGATTGACATAGTCCGGGAACCAGGCAAGACCGTGGGTGCTGATGCCTTTTAACTGCACGGCATTTCCATGTTCATCTGTCAGCTGCCGGCCATCCACATGGAGCGCACCATTTACAGACGGGCAGGCTATGGATTTTACAGAAGCTGGCGCGTCAGCATCTGTGGACTGACTGGCATCAGCATGGAACGCTGGAAATACGGCTAGCAAAAGGAACAAAAGAAAAAGGGAAACATGAGATTTCATGGGAGGAACTCCTTTTCAGCTATTTTTCTCATTATAACATGGAATGAATCATTGGAACGGTGTTTTTGGGCATTTTCGTGCCCTTTTTGAATTTGTAGAAAAAAGTAGAAATTATTTGCAATTCTCAGAAAACAGGACTATACTGTACAAGAATAAGAAAAGGGGAGCTTGCCGTAAGCAGGCTGAGAACAGAATGTTTGGTCTGGACCCGTAACCTGATTTGGATAATGCCAACGTAGGGATAGAGCGGATGCATGTGTTTTGTGTGCATGGATTTTTAGCGGATATGTCCTTTTGGCATATCCGCTTTTTATGGTGTCAGAGAAAAGGAGGAAGAATATGTTAGGAGAATGTCTGAAAAGTGTAAGAGAGCAGGTACCACTGGTGCATAATATTACCAATTATGTAACCGTAAATGATGTGGCGAATGTACTGCTGGCCTGTGGCGGCAGTCCGATCATGTCCGATGAACCGCAGGATGTGGAAGATATCACTACAATCTGTGGCGGATTGAATATTAATATCGGAACCCTGAATGAACGCAGTATTGAGGGAATGTTCGCAGCAGGAAGAAGAGCAAAAGAGCTGGGACATCCGATCCTGCTGGATCCGGTAGGTGCCGGTGCATCAAGCTTCGTACAGAGACTGCACTGAAGCTGATGGAGGAACTGCATCCGACCGTAATCCGTGGTAATATTTCTGAGATTAAGACCCTTGCATTTGGAAGTGGAACAACGAAAGGGGTAGACGCAGATGTGGCAGATGCTGTCACAGAAGAGAATCTGGATGCATCGGTTGCATTTGTAAAAGATTTTGCGAAGAAGAGTGGTTCCATTATAGCGATTACCGGAGCAATTGATCTGGTCAGTGATGGAGAACACTGTTATGTGATTCGCAACGGAAGACCGGAGATGGGGAAAATCACAGGAACCGGATGTCAGTTGTCCGGTATGATGACCGCTTATATTACTGCCAATCCAGATCAGAGACTGGAAGCAGCAGCGGCTGCAGTCTGTGTGATGGGACTGGCAGGCGAGATTGGCTGGAGTCATATGCAGGAATGGGAAGGTAATTCTACTTACCGCAATCGGATTATTGATGCTATTTATCAGATGGATGAAGCCATTCTGGATGAGGGGGCAAAGTATGAATGTCGATAAAAAAGACCTGCTGTTATATGCTGTGACAGACCGTCACTGGTTAAACGGGCGGACATTGTATTCTGTAGTAAAAGAAAGTCTGGATGGGGGAGTAACCTTCCTGCAGCTGAGAGAAAAAGAGCTGGATGAAGTACATTTTCTGGAAGAAGCAAAAGAGTTACAGCAGCTTTGCCGGGAATATCAGGTACCGTTTATTGTGAATGACAATGTGGATATCGCCATTTCTATGGATGCAGATGGTGTCCATGTGGGACAGAGCGATATGGAAGCCGGGGATGTCCGGGCTAAGCTGGGACCAGATAAAATTATTGGAGTATCGGCACAGACCGTGGAACAGGCAGTCCTGGCAGAAAAGCACGGAGCAGATTATCTTGGCGTGGGAGCAGTATTCCCGACCGGCTCCAAGGATGATGCAGATGATGTATCTTATGAGACTCTGAAGGCTATCTGCGAAGCTGTATCTATTCCGGTTATCGCCATCGGTGGTATCACGCAGGAAAATGTAAAAGAACTTGCGGGCAGCGGTATCTGTGGCATTGCTGTGATCAGCGCAATCTATGCACAGCAGGATATTCGGAAAGCGTCAGAAGATCTGAAAAAAGAGACCCAGAGGATGGTGGAAGCATGATCCGGGGAGCAATTTTTGATCTGGACGGAGTATTGCTGGACTCTATGGCGATCTGGAATGATCTGGGAGCCAGATATCTGCTAAAGCAGGGTGTTCGGCCAGAACCCGAATTAAGAGAAGTCTTATTTTCCATGAGTATGGAGCAGGGCGCAGAATATATGAAGCAGCAATATCATCTGGACAAGTCGTCAGAAGAGATTCTGGATGGTATCCAGGAAATGCTTCAGGACTTTTACTTTTATGAAGTACAGGCAAAAGTGGGCGCAAAAGAATTGCTGACTTTTTTGCAGGAAAAAGGAATCCCTATGACAGCGGCCACGTCCAGTCCGCGGGAGCATGTGACAAGAGCCTTAAAGAGAAATGGACTTCTGGAGTTTCTGAAGCGAATCGACACCACCAGTGAAGTCGGGGAAAGTAAACACTCTCCACTGATTTATCAAAGGTGTGCAGAATTCCTTGGAAGCAGACCAGAGGAAACACTGGTATTTGAAGATTCCCTGTATGCACTGCAGACGGCAAAGAAGGCGGGGTTCCGGGCGATCGGAGTCTATGACAGCGAGGGCGAAACGAACCAGGCAGGAGTGGAAGAAACCGGAGAGGTGTATTTGAACAATTTAAAAGAGTTTATGAGGTATTATAAAAAACTGGAAAGTGAATAACACTCTGCAGAGAGTGTTTGGCCAGCCTTCTCGGGCTGGCAGCGGCAGATTGGGGGCACCACCTTCTGTCGCGATAGAAAACGTATGCGAAAAGGAGAAGAAAAATGAGAAAAACCGCATTAACGATCGCTGGAAGTGATTCCAGCGGAGGCGCCGGCATCCAGGCAGATATCAAGACAATGATGGCAAATGGCGTATATGCCATGAGCGCCATCACTGCTTTGACCGCCCAGAATACCACCGGCGTGACAGCAATTTTAAACGCAACACCAGAATTTTTAGGACAGGAGCTGGATAGTGTATTTACGGATATTTTCCCGGATGCAGTGAAGATCGGTATGGTATCTGACCGTGAACTGATTTGTATCATTGCAGAAAAACTAAAACAGTATCAGGCAAAAAATATCGTAGTGGATCCGGTGATGGTAGCTACCAGCGGAGCCAGACTGATCAGCGAAGATGCCATTGAAACATTGAAACAGGAGCTGTTCCCATTGGCGGCTATCCTGACGCCAAATATTCCGGAGGCAGAAGAACTGACCGGAATAAAGATTAATAGTGCAGAGGATATGATCTCTGCAGCAAGACAGATATCAGAGACTTATCACTGTGCAGTGCTCTGCAAAGGCGGCCATCAGTTAAATGATGCCAATGATCTGTTGTATGCAAATGACAGTTATCAGTGGTTTGAGGGTAAGCGGATTGATAATCCGAATACGCACGGAACTGGCTGTACTCTGTCTTCTGCCATCGCCTCCAATCTGGCAAAGGGTTATGATCTGAATACTTCTGTGAAACGTGCAAAAGACTATATTTCCGGAGCGCTGGCAGCCATGCTGGATCTGGGCGCGGGAAGTGGTCCGATGGATCATGGATTTGTCATTCACAATGTGTATACAGAGGAAAAGGAGGATTAGCAGATGGAACGACGTACATCTCTTATGGAAAATGGACTGATCTGGTTTGGCGCCGGAGTGTCCATAGCAGAGATTTTGACAGGAACTTATTTTTCCTCATTAGGATTTGGCAAAGGGCTGGCAGCCATCCTGATGGGACATGTGATTGGATGCCTGATGCTGTTCCTGGCTGGGGTGATCGGTGGAAAAAGCCGCCTGAGTGCCATGGAGACAGTAAAAAGCAGCTTTGGCAGCCTGGGAGGACTGGTGTTTGCTTTCTTAAATGTCCTTCAGCTGGTAGGCTGGACTGCGATTATGATTTACGATGGGGCACTGGCAGCAGATGGCATTTTTTCCACAGGCAGATGGATCTGGTGTCTGGTAATCGGTGCCCTGATTATTCTGTGGATCGTGATCGGCATCACCAATCTGGGCAAGATCAATACCATTGCCATGGGACTGCTGTTCCTGCTGACACTGGTTCTCTGTAAAGTGATTTTCTTTGATGGCAATGTGATGACAAACGCAGCAGATGACACTATGTCCTTTGGTGCCGCAGTGGAACTGGCTGTAGCCATGCCGCTTTCCTGGCTTCCACTGATCAGTGATTACACCAGAGAGGCAAAAGAGCCGGTAAAAGCAACAGCGGTCAGCGCTATCGTATATGGTCTGGTCAGCTGCTGGATGTATGTGATCGGAATGGGGGCAGCGATCTTTACCGGAGAGTCTGATATCGCACAGATTCTGTTAAAAGCAGGATTAAGCATCGCAGGGCTGTTGATTATTGTATTTTCCACAGTTACTACCACATTCCTGGATGCTTATTCTGCCGGAATTTCCAGTGAATCTATTGTATCAACGATAAAAGGAAAATATGCTGCCATTGCAGTAACCGTTATCGGTACTCTGGGTGCTATTCTGTTCCCAATGGATGATATTACGGATTTCCTTTATCTGATCGGATCAGTATTTGCACCGATGATTGCTATCCAGATCGCAGACTTTTTCATCCTTCACAGAGATAAAAGAGAAGAAAGTTTCGACTGGCGAAATCTCATTATCTGGATAGTTGGATTTATTTTATATCGTATCCTTATGCGAGTGGATCTTCTGGTGGGAAATACCCTGCCAGATATGGTGATTACTGCAGCGATATGTGTAATAACAGGAAAGATCTGGAAAGAAAACAAATAGTGTAAAAGAGCCCTTTTGTGTGTTAGACTACTCTTATTTTAACAGGACTATTTGATGAGACGTGGAAGTGAGGTGGAAAATATGTTACTGGCAGAATATGACTATGAGACAGATATAGCAGTGCAGAGAGAAGAGGCCTGGGAAGAGGGAATGGAAAAATGAATAATGTAAATGCAACTGCCTCTTGCACAGCCAAAATGAGTGTGCTATACTTGGCTTTGAACAAAAGAGAGCAATACAATTACATAAGTTAAACAAAAGGTGTCAGACAAATTGTCTGCTGAAAAGAGAAACAGGTGTGATTCCTGTGCGAACTCGTCACCGTATTTTGAGAGTGAAGGCTGATGACCACTGGGTAACTGGGAAGGGGGCCGGAGCGTCTGATCAATAAGTCGGGAGAACTGCCTTTTGTTGTACGGGAACCAGAGGTTCCATGTCACGAGGGCTTGGCAGTACATATGAACCGAATGAGAGACGGAATGTATTTTCAGAGAGTGTTCACCTCGTGGTGAACGCTCTCTTTTTAGCATTTAATTTTTATGCGTCATATGCGCAAGGAGGAAGATTCTTATGAAGAGAAAAATGGCAGTGGTACTTTCCGCAGCAATGGTAGCATCTTTACTGACCGGATGCGGTGGCAGCACGACAAAGACAACAGAAGCTGAGACAAAAGCTGCAACTGAAGCAACTACCGAGGCGAAGACGGAAGCAGAGACCACAGAAGGGGCAACAGAAGCAGAGACTACAGAAGCAGCATCGGAAGAAGAGACAACGGAAGCTGCAACAGAGAAAGCTACTGAGGCAGAAGAGACCGAGGCTGCAACAGAAGAAAAAGCAGAGGCTCAGACAGAGGGAGCAACTGAAAAAGCAGTAGCGGTCGCAGCAAGTGAAGCAGAGTCTGAGGAAGAAACCACAGAAGCTGCATCAGAAGAAGCTACAGAAGCTGCAACAGAGAAAGAAACAGCTGCTGAAGCTGCAACCGAAGCCGCTTCAGAAGAAGAAACCACCGAAGCAGTATCGGAAGAGAAAACAACAGAAGCTGTTTCAGAAGGTGCAACAGAAGAGACAGCTGCAGAAGCAGCATCAGAAGAAGAAACCACAGAGGCAGCATCAGAAGCAGCTGATGATGACCAGGCAAAGGCGGATGAAGTAGCAGATCTGATCGATGCCATCTATGTTCAGGAAAGAACAGATGATACAGATGAACAGTGCAAAGCCGCTAAGGAAGCATGGGATGCCCTGACAGATGAACAGAAGGAACTGGTAGAAGGTGAAAATGCAGATCCTGATTACTTCGGAAGAGATACCGGAGATGCCAGCAAGGATGATCCATTAAATGAAGATGAAATCGGTGAAAACGAACTGCTGGTAGTTAGCTTCGGTACATCCTTCAATGACAGCCGTGTGGCTGATATCGGAGGAATCGAAAAAGCCCTTGCAGATGCATACCCAGACTGGTCTGTAAGAAGAGCCTTTACTGCACAGATCATCATCAACCATGTAGAAGCGAGAGATGATGAATGCATCGACAATATGCAGCAGGCTCTGGACCGTGCAGTAGACAACGGCGTAAAGAACCTGGTAGTACAGCCAACACATCTGATGCACGGAGCAGAATATGATGAACTGACAGAGGCAGTAGAAGAATACAAAGATAAGTTTGATTCTGTAGTGATCGCTGAGCCACTTCTGGGAGAAGTTGGAGATGATGCAGAAGCAGTCAACGATGATAAAGAAAAAGTAGCAGAATCCATTACGGCAGCAGCTGTAGCAGAAGCAGGATATGATGATCTGGACGCAGCAAAAGAAGATGGAACCGCATTCGTATTCATGGGTCATGGAACATCCCATACTGCACAGATAAGCTACAGCCAGATGCAGACACAGATGAATGATCTTGGATATGAGAATGTCTTCATCGGAACTGTAGAAGGAAAACCGGAAGAGACCGCATGCGAAGCAGTGATTGAAGCAGTGAAAGAAGCAGGATACAAGAAAGTAGTACTCCGTCCACTGATGGTAGTAGCAGGCGACCATGCCAACAATGATATGGCAGGAGATGACGAAGACTCCTGGAAGAGCCAGTTCGAAGCAAGCGGAGAATTTGACAGTGTAGACTGCCAGATTGCAGGACTTGGAGAGATCGCAGATATCCAGCAGATCTATGTAGATCATTCAGCAGCAGCCATTGACGAGATCGGTGGAGCAGAAGAGACCACAGAAGCAACATCCGAGGAAGAAACTACCGAAGCAATCAGTGAAGCAGATTCTGAAGAGGAGACTACTGAGGCAGCCACAGAAGAAACAGAGACAGAAACGGAAAAAAAAACTCTAAATTAGAGAATGCCTTAGAAGATGGTACTTATACCGCTGATTTTGATACCGACAGCAGTATGTTCCATGCCAATGAAGCATGTGATGGAAAAGGTACTCTTACCGTAAAAGATGGTAAAATGACCTTCCATGTCAGCCTGGCATCCAAGAACATCGTGAATCTGTTTGTAGGAAAAGCAGAAGATGCACAGAAAGATGGTGCAGAACTGCTTGAGCCTACTACAGATGAAGTGACTTACAGTGATGGAGAGACCGAAGAAGTATATGGCTTTGATATTCCTGTAGAAGCAGTAGATGAAGAATTTGATCTGGCACTTCTGGGAACAAAGGGGACATGGTATGATCATGTAGTCAGCATTTCCAATCCAGAAAAAACAGAATCATAAGCTTGACATTTGTATTCAATGTGGTAGCATAGGAAATACGAAGACGCACAGACGCAGAGTCAAATTTGAACTCTGCGTCTTTTTTTCTTCAATTGGGGATCGGAGTTCTGGCATTAAAGAGCCAGAAAACTCCGTCCCCAATGGCTGTCTACTTCAGAAACATATGGATCAGTTTGTTATGAAAGGCACGATATGGCTGGTATCTCATAGGAAGGTCCAGCCATGTTTTTTTATCTACGATGCTCTTATAATGGCTGAAAGTATCAAATCCGTCTTTTCCATGGTAAGAGCCCATGCCACTTTCTCCAAATCCACCAAATCCCATTTCGCTGGTGGCCAGATGGATAATGGTATCGTTGATGCAGCCACCACCGAATCCACAGCGGGAAGTGACTTTCTGTGCAATAGTCTGATCGGAGGTGAACAGATACAGAGCAAGCGGATGGGGCATGGCTTGGATCTGACTGATGGCTTCATCAAGTGTCTTGTAAGTGAGCACTGGCAGAACCGGGCCAAAGATCTCCTGACCCATGACGGAATCCTGGAAGGTTACGTGATCCATGACCGTAGGAGCAATCCGCAGATGTTCCGGGTTGGTTTCTCCACCGACTACAACTTTAGATGGATCTATCAGAGAACAGATACGTTGAAAATGTTTCTCATTGATAATGTGTCCATAGTTGGTATTGTTTAATGGCTGTTTTCCAAACTGTTTGCGAATCTGATGCCGGATCTCTTTGAGCAGTGCATCTTTCACGGATGCATCACAATAGATATAATCCGGTGCTACGCAGGTCTGACCACAGTTCAAATATTTTCCAAATACGATTCTTTTGGCAGCCAGCTTCAGGTTGGCGCTCTTTTCCACAATGCAAGGGCTCTTTCCACCCAGCTCCAGGGTAACTGGTGTCAAATGTTCTGCAGCTTTTTTCATGACTTCTTTTCCCACAGACTGACTTCCGGTAAAGAAAATATAATCAAATTTTTCTCCAAGAAGACAGGTATTTTCAGCGCGTCCTCCGGTGATAACAGAAACATATTCTGGTGAAAAACACTCACTGATCATACGGTAAATAACGGCGCTGGTATTCGGGGAGTAAGCACTTGGCTTGATTACAACAGTATTCCCTGCGGCAATTGCATCCACCAGAGGCTCTATGGTCAGCAGAAATGGATAGTTCCATGGACTCATTATCAGCACCACACCATGTGGAGATGGCTTGCGATAACTTCTGGAATGAAACTGTGCCAGAGGTGTGTGAACCCGTTTCTCTTTTGCAAAGGAGCGCACATGCTTCAGCATATAACTGATCTCGCTTAAGGTTAGGCCGGTTTCGCACATATAGCTCTCGAAGTTACTCTTTCCCAGATCTTTTTGAATGGCAGCGTGGATCTCTGATTCATATTTTAAAATAAAAGCTTTTAATTTTTGCAGGGACTGAATGCGAAATTCCACATCCAGAGTATTGCCGGTAAGAAAAAAGCTTCGCTGTCCGTCTACGATACAGCGGATTTCCTGTTCAGTCATTGCTCACACCTCCTGATTTGATTCTTCAGTTTCGTTTTTCTCCATTAAAAGATAATAAAACGATTCCAGCTGTCTGGCATCCATAAGAACTGGTACGGGATAAAGGGGATTGGCTTCTTTTTCGGCATAAGAAGCCAGCTTTGGAATGTCTTCTTCCCGAATTTGAGGAATGGTATCGCCGATGGAAAAACGTTTCTTCATATCCTTGATGGCCTGAATAAACTGCGTGGCAGCCTGTGACTCCGTGGCAGCCTTGTCTGCGACTCCTGCGGCGATGGCCAGCTGATGAAGCTTTGCATCGATTGTATGTCCGTAAGATTCCAGTACAAACGGGAGCAGGACGGCATTGGCCAGTCCGTGAGGCACATTATATTCTCCGCCCAGTGAATGAGCCACTGCATGAACATATCCCACATAAGACTTGGAAAAAGCACATCCTGCAGAAAAAGCTGCCAGAAGCATATTCTTTCTTGCTCCCAGATCAGAACCGTCACAGTAGGCACGGTCGATGTTTTCAAAAATCATTTTTACAGCAAAAAGTGCATCCGCTCTCGTGCCAGCTGTAGTAGAATTGCCTATATAGGCTTCCACGGCATGCGTCAGTGCATCCATGCCGGTGGTGGCAGTGAGGGCAGGAGGCAGACTGGCAGTGACCTTTGGATCCAGAACGGCGACCTGCGGAATCAGCGGAAAATCATTGATGGGATACTTGTGACGCGTCTCGGCATCCGTAATTACAGCAGCCAGAGTGGTTTCGCTTCCGGTCCCGGCTGTGGTAGGGATGGCAATGAGAAGAGGCAGTCTCTTGTGTACCTTCAGAATCCCCTTCATTTTTGCAAGGGACTGATGAGGTTTGGCCACCCTGGCGCCTACGGCTTTGGCGCAGTCGATACTGGAACCTCCGCCAAAGCCAATGATGGCATTGCAGTCGTATTCATGATAAAGGGCAAGTGCTTCATTGACATTCGTAGTGGTAGGATTAGCCACTGTGCCATCATAGATGATATAAGGAATAAAATGGCGGTCCAGGGTATCCTCCAGACGGGTAATCAGGCCGTGACGGATGATACCGGTATCGGTAATAATCAGCACATGATCACACTTTTTCTTTTCCAGAATCTGCGGAATGCCGTGGACAGAGTGGATAATCTCTGGTTTGCGATACGGCAGAAATGGGAGGGCTGCTTTCAGGACAGACTGAAACATTCGACAGTAGGCTTTTTTCAATGGATTCATAATGACATATCTCCTAAAAACTTTTAAAATCAAAACTTTTCATGTTAAAAATATACGCTCGGGAGATACAGTTTGTCAATGTACCGATTGGTATGGAGAAAACGTTATTGACAAAATGAGTAATGCAGCAGTAAGTAAAATTTGCGATTCTTCCTAAGTACTCATAATAATCACACAACATAATACATGAATATAGCAACAAAAAGAAGATGTATAAATAACAATATAGACTTACAATTTGACTGTCTCTGTGCTATGATAAAACGAGTAAATAAAGAGATGGAGAACGTTATGGCAAAGTTATATTTCCGGCATGGTGCCATGGGAAGTTCCAAGACAGCCAATGCCCTGATGGTAGTATACAATTATTATGAAAGAGGCAAAAATGCCCTTCTGGTGAAGCCGCAGCTGGATACCAGAGACGAGGGCGTGGTACGCAGTCGGATTGGTCTGGAACAAAAATGCAGATATGTGGAAGAACTGGTACAGATGGAAGACAGAGAGATACAGGAATATGACTGCGTGGTGGTGGATGAAGCGCAGTTTTGTAAAAAATCAGATATCGAGTTTTTTGAACATATAGTAGATGATCTGAACATACCAGTGATCTGCTATGGACTGCGTACGGATTTTCGCAGGGAGCCTTTTGAAGGAAGCATATGGCTTCTGGCATGGGCAGATGTAATCGAAGAACTGAAGACGGTATGCTGGTGTGGAGATGGAGCCAGCTGCAATACCCGCTTTAATGAAAAGGGAGAGATTATCCGGGAGGGGGCTCAGGTATTTCTGGGAGCGAATGATGACTACGTGGCGCTGTGTCGCCGCCATTACAAAGCGGGAAACCTTGGACCCCAAATAAGAAAATAAGCAACTGTGAAGGTACCGAACAGTTGCGAAAATAAAAAAGCAGACAGCATCCGGGAAAACTCCCGGATGTATTTATGTTAAAACTTTATCATTCACTAGGTAGCAGAATACTCCTACAAATTGTATGAAAATGTTGGGAAATATGACAGAAAACGTGGCTTGAAAAACTGGAGTAATTTGGTAAAATGTCAATAAAGATTCGGATTTCGAAAAATCAAAACTGATATCATGTATTTGGAGGAAAAGTAAATGATCGTTATTGGCGAAAAAATCAATGGTTCCATTCCATCTGTAGCAGAAGCTATCGCAAAGAGAGATGCAGACTTCATTAAACAGAGAGCAATTGCTCAGACAGAAGCAGGAGCAACCTTTATCGACTGCTGCGCATCCGTACCGGAAGCAGAAGAAGTAGAGACATTAAAATGGATGATCGAGTGCATTCAGGAAGTCACAGATCTGCCAATTTCTGTTGACAGTCCAAGCCCAGATGTCCTGATCGAAGCATATAAGTTCTGTAACAAACCTGGTATTTTCAACTCTGTATCAGGTGAAGGTGACAAGATCGACAAGATCTTCCCTGAAATGGTAAAACCAGGAAATGAAAAATGGCAGGTTATTGCACTGCTCAGTGATGATACAGGTATTCCAAAATGTGCAGCTGACCGTCTGAAAGTATTTGATAAGATTATGGCAAAAGCAAAAGAATATGGTATCGCACCGAATCGTATTCACATCGACCCACTGGTAGAGATGCTTTGTACATCAGAAGATGGAATTGCTATGAATATTGAAGTAATCTCCACTATTCGTAAGCAGTATCCGACGATCCACATTACAGCGGCTGTAAGTAATATTTCTTTCAACTTACCTGTTCGTAAACTGGTGAACTATGGATTTACTGTACTGGCTATGAACTACGGACTGGACAGTGGTATTCTGGATCCTTGCAACAGAGATATGATGGGTCTGATCTATGCAACAGAAGCACTGCTTGGACAGGATGACTATTGTATGGAATACATCACAGCATACAGAGAAGGACGTATCGGACCGGTTAAAAAATAAGAATTACGAATGAAAAAGTTTGCGGAAACTTTTCATAAATAAATCAAACACCCAAGAAAATATTTAGGAGGTAGAATCATGGGATCAATTAATGAGGTAGCTGAATTAGTAGAAAAAGGTAAAGCAAAACTGGTAGGAGCAGCTGTACAGGACGCACTGGATTCCGGATGTGACCCAACAGAGATCCTGAACAAAGGTATGATTGATGCAATGGCTATAGTTGGTGAAAAATTCAAAAACGGAGAAATCTTCGTTCCAGAAATGCTGGTTGCAGCACGTGCTATGAAGAAAGGTGTAGAAGTTCTGAAACCACATCTGTCTTCAGGATCTACAGGATCTAATGGTAAGCTGATTCTTGCAACAGTAGCAGGCGACCTTCACGATATCGGAAAGAATCTGGTAGGCATGATGATTGAATCAGCAGGTTTTGAAGTAATCGACCTTGGAGTTGATGTTCCTGCTTCTAAGATTATCGAATGCTACAGAGAAAACCCAGATACAAAGATCATCGCTCTGTCTGCTCTGTTAACAACAACAATGCCATCTCTGAAAGATACTGTTGCAGCAATCGCAGCTGAAGATTTCAGAAAAGATATTAAGATCATGGTTGGTGGAGCACCTATTACACAGGAATTTGCTGATGAGATTGGTGCTGACGGATATTCTGAAGACGCAGCTTCAGCAGCAACACTGGCTAAGAAACTGGCAGGTGCAGCTTAAGAAAAATATGGAAGGCTGTTGAACCCGAAAAGGTTTAACAGCCTTTTTTTTTAAGCAATAATTTGCTATAATAAAAGCAGTATAAGTTTGGAGGCATAAAATGGGTGTAGTTATATTTATCAGAGAACAGAAACAGATCGAAGTCCCAGATGGAACGACCATTCTGGAGGCAGAGATTCAGGCGGGATTGTGTCCGGATGCACCCTGTGGGGGACAGGGTAAATGCGGAAAATGTCTGGTAAAAATAAATGGAGAGATAGTAAAAGCGTGTCAGACTCTGGTACATAGTGAAATGAAAGTAGACACACTGATTTCCAGTCAGAAGCATGCTATTCTGACGGAGGGACTGAATCGTCCGGTAGCTTTTAAACCAGGACTTTTTATTCATCCGGTGAAGTTGGAGAAGGCAATCGCCGGAGATAATCGCTCCGACTGGGAGCGTCTGGTGACAGAGGTAAGAAAGACATCCGGTCTGGAAATGACGCATGTGGAGCCCAATCTGAAGCTGGCAGCTTCTCTTTTTGATAAAAGAAAAGAAGGAGAAGACTGGTTTGCGATACATACCAGAGACAGCATTCTGGAATTGAAAAAAGAAAAACCGAAGGCTTATATGACAGCCTTTGACATAGGAACTACAACAGTAGTAGGTTATCTGATGAACGCAGAGAATGGAACGGTATGCGCCATTGAGAGTATGATGAATCCGCAGGCACAGTACGGAGCAGATGTGATCATGCGAGCTAATTATGCATTGGAACATGGCGTGGAAGCACTTAGCAGCTGTATTCAGACAGCGATAGACGAGCTTTTGCACAAATTGGCGAAAAAGAAAAAGATACAGCCGGAAGAGATCTATCAGGTAAGTATTGTGGGAAATACCTGTATGCATCATCTTTTTCTGGGAATTTCACCTGGATCGCTGGTACATGCTCCGTACAATCCGGCATTCAGTGAACGGCTGACGTTGAAGGCGAAGGAATATGGACTGCATATTCATCCACAGGCGCAGCTGCTGATGCTTCCAGATATAGCCGGTTATGTAGGCGCAGATACTTGTGGCTGTCTGTTGGCGTTGCGTCAGGATTTAAAGGATGAGATATCCTTGATGATTGATATCGGTACCAATGGAGAAATGGTGCTGGGGAACAAAGAAAAAATGGCTGCCTGTTCCACAGCAGCCGGACCGGCTTTTGAAGGAGCCAAGATCGAATGTGGAATGCGTGGCGCAGCAGGAGCGGTGGATCATGTAGCTTATGAAGGCGGATCATGGACCTATACCACGGTAGATCATCAGCCTGCCATCGGATTGTGTGGATCTGGTCTGATAGACCTGGTTGCGCAGCTGTATAAAGCTGGCCTGATTGATGAAATGGGACATTTGGAAAGTGGTCAGGAAAACGACAGTATTTTTGTTCTGGTGTCACCGGAAAAAGCAGGAAATGAAAAAGGTGTTTATCTGACTCAGAAGGATGTGCGGGAAGTGCAGCTGGCTAAGGCAGCCATTGCAGCAGGCATTCAGCTGTTGATGAAAGAACTGGGAATTACTGAAAAAGAGATCCAGAAGATCTACATTGCAGGTGCGTTTGGCAATTACATGAACCCTGCCAGTGCCTGTGCCATCGGGCTATTACCGCCAGAATTGGAACATCTGGTAGAGCCTGTGGGAAATGCTGCCGGAGAAGGTGCCAAGATCGCATTGCTAAATACAGATGAATTAGAAGCGACAGACAGGCTGGTAAGGGGCATTCGTTTTCTGGAACTGGCTGCATCAGCAGAATTTCAGGATACCTTTGTGGATGAACTGGCTTTCCCAGAGGAGGAATAGAAATGTTAGACTATAAAGAATTGGAAAAACAGGGACTGGCACATGGGTTTTCCCATGTGGCACCGTTGGATTGCAGTACGATAGAATTAATGTCGGAGGTACGGGCAATGTGTGAAAAGAACACCTGCCACCGATATGGAAAGTGCTGGAGCTGTCCTCCGGGGTGTGGAAGCCTGGAAGAATGCCAGAAGATAATAGATGCCTATCAGCATGGTATTATTGTGCAGACTGTGGGAGAACTGGAAGATGAGCTGGACGGCGAGACTATGATGGAGACAGAGGCGCTGCATAAGGAACATTTTCTCAGTCTGGAAAAAGAACTGAGAAAGCAGTATCCGAAGATGAGACCGATCAGTGCCGGAAGCTGCGTAAAATGTAAGGTCTGTACTTATCCGGATGCGCCATGCCGATTTCCGGATGAAGCATTTTCCTCCATGGAGGCTTATGGTATGCTGGTGACGCAGGTCTGTAAGGCCAATCATATGGAATATTACTATGGTCCATGTACGATTGCATACACAAGCTGTTTCTTGCTGGAGTAATACAATATAAATAGAAAAAAGAAAGCAGTAATTTAAATGAAAGAGATTTTAGAACAGATTCGAACAGCAATAAAAGACGGACATCCGCAGGAGACAACGGAACTGGTGAATACTGCCCTTGCTTCAGGAGTTACGGCAAAAGAGATTGTAGATGATGGAATGCTGTCTGCAATGAAAGATATGAGCGAATTCTTTAAAAACGGAGACAGTGATATTCCAAGGATTCTGGCAGCAGCCAGATGCATCCGAAAGGGTTTTGAACTGATTGAGCAGGATGACCGTCTGAGTCAGCAGCCACGAATTGGCAAAGTGATACTGGGAACTGTAGAAGGAGATCTCCATGATGTGGGGAAGAACCTTGTGGCATTGATGTTTCGCAGTGTGGGATTTGAGGTGATTGACCTTGGAGTAGATATTTCAGAAAAGCAGTTTCTGAAAGCAATCCGGGAGAATCCTGATGTATCAATAGTATGTCTGTCATCGCTTCTGAATACATCCATACCAGAGATGGCACAGGTAGTAAAGAGTCTGCGTCGCAATACAAAAAGAACGTATAAGATTCTGGTAGGTGGAGGAGCTGTGACCAGAGAGCTGGCAGAACAGATGGGAGCGGACGCCTATACAGAGACCGCAGCAGATTGTGCCAGTCTGGCAAAAGAGTTGATAGAGAAGCAGTCGGAGGTGGCAGAAAAGTGAAATTATCAAGTGCTTATCTGGCAGACAGATTAAGAGAACGTTATGAGATCGTCTCGCAGGATCATATTTCCGGTGAGGACGAATATTTTCGGCCATTTTTCCTGACATCCGGAGCAGGCGTGTCCCGGGAAAGAGTCTGTGTAATGACGGGAGCCTATCTGAAACAGCTTCAGAAAAATGAAAAAGGAATGCAGATCTTAAAGGAGCTGGATGATGCTCTGCTGATTCTGACGGAATGGAAGTTTGAGGATCGACAGATTCAGGCACCGAAAAGTCCCTACATTCGTTTGAATGAGACAATTCCTGCCATTGATGTATTAAATACACTTCAGCGTATCTTTGACCGGTGCGATGACTGGATAGACCAGTTGAATACACTGGTACTGCAGAGTGGATCAATTCAGCGTGCGTTAAAGTTATCAGCAGAGATGCTGGGAAATCCCCTGGTCGTAATGGGAATGGATTTTACACTGACTGCGGAAGGCAGAATCGGAGCGATCGCAAAAGAAAATCAGCTCTTTACTGATCAGATCGTGAATCTGGAATATATGAATGCATTTATCCAGGACGAAAGCTATAAGAAGTCACTGACAGCAGAGAAGCCAATACTGCTTCCGGCTTTTATTAACGGATGCAGAATGATCAGTATGAATCTGTGGACAAAGGGAGAAGTAACACATCGAGTGGCAGTTCTGGAATCTCATAATAAGCTGTCAGAAGGAGATAAATGTCTTCTTGCGGCACTTGCGTCTTACCTGGAGTATATTTTACTTCATGAACCATCTTTTCAGGAAAAGGATGATCTGGATGATGTATGTCGTACAATTGTGACAGACCGCACGGCAGATTACCTGACAATGAGTAATCGGCTGGCAGCTCTTGGATGGAGCAGCCGGCATGAATATTTTTGCCTTGTGCTTCAGACTGCCAGAGGGGATAAAGAACATACAGCTGGAACCATCTGCAAATACATCAAAAAGCAGTTTCCACATTCTACCAGTTTTCAGGTACATCAGGAGATCGTCTGCTTTTTTAATCTGACCAGGACTGGTCAGACAGAAGAGGAAGTAGAAGCATCATTGATCTATTTTATTCGTGACAGTTATCTGAAGGCAGGATACAGCAGAACGATGGAAGGGCACATGAATCTGCGCAGGCAGTATCTGCAGGCTAAGATTGCTCTGGATGTAGGTGGCAGGAAAAAGCCATATGTATGGATTCACAAGTTTGATCAGATCGTACTGACATATATTATGGAGCAGACGACCAAGAGACTGCCAGCTTCCATGTTGTGCCATGAACGTCTCCTGGAACTGAAGAAGCTGGATGAGATACATCATTCTGAATATATGCTGACGCTGCGCACCTATCTGGAACAGAACCTGAATGCTACGCAGACAGCAAATGAGATGTTTATTCACCGTAGTACATTCCTGTATCGTCTGGAAAAGATAAAAGCAGTGCTCCAGTCCAGTCTGGAGGATCCGGATGAGATCTTTTATTTAAATCTCTCGCTGCGTCTTCTGGAGCAGGAAGAAAAAGAAGGATAGAAAAGAGGCATAGGAGGACAGTATGAAAAGATGGCGTAGAAAAGTAATGATAGCAGCAGCCGTGATGCTTGCAGGAAGTCTGCCACAGGCTGCAACAGCAGAAGAAAGCCAGACAGCTGAGACAGAGGAAGTAAGCAGTATGGTAACTGTACAGCAGCTGGGGCTGGAAGATGGTATCTATATTGCGGATGGAACTCTGGAAGGAGGAAGCGGAAGAGCTACGATTTCCTCACCGGTGGAGCTAACAGTAAAAGATGGACAGATGACAGCCAGGATTGAATTCAGCAGTCCTTATTATGATTATATGATTGTGGATGGGGAAAAATACGAACCGGAAAATACGGAAGGAAATTCACAGTTTACGATCCCGATGGCCGGATTTGATGCTGGTGTTCCGGTGACTGCTGATACGGTTGCCATGAGTGAGCCACATGAGATTGATTATGAGATCGTTCTGGATTCCGCCACGTTGAAAAGCTGGGATGGACAGACAAAAGAGTCAGAAGCTGTAACAGAGGCAGATACCACCGTACCTGATGAAACAACGGAAAACACCGACGGTGTCAAAAGCACCGGCACCGGGCTGGAGCATGAGATACTGGAGATCCCGGGGCTGACGTATGATCATAGTATGGAACTGGAGTATGCCACACAGTTTGCAGTGGATTACTATCAGGATGACTATGCAGTGATTACGATTGCGCAGGAAGGGTCTTATCTGGTCGTGCCGGAAGGAAAAGAGGCGCCGGAAGGGCTGGATAAAGAGATCAAAGTCTTGCAGCAGCCATTGGATCATATCTATCTGGTAGCGACCTCTTCTATGGATCTGTTCCGTGCCATTGGTGGCATTGAAAATATCACATTGTCAGGAACTGATGCGAATGGCTGGTATATTGAGGAAGCAAAAGAAGCTATGGAAAATGGCAATATACAATATGCAGGAAAATACAGTGCACCAGATTATGAACTGATTCTGGCAAATGGCTGCGATCTTGCGATAGAATCAACCATGATCTATCATTCTCCTGATGTACGGGAGAAGCTGGAAGAATTTGGCATTCCGGTGCTGGTAGAGCATTCCAGCTATGAAAGTGATCCACTGGGACGCATGGAGTGGCTGAAGCTGTATGCAGTGCTTCTGGATAAAGAGGAAGAGGCTGATGCGTACTTTCAAAGTCAGACGGATATGCTGACGGATGTCCTGGGAGCAGAAAATACAGAGAAAACGGTTGCCTTTTTCTCGATTAACTCCAATGGATATGTGACAGTGCGAAAAACCGGAGACTATATCTCCAAAATGATCGAACTGGCAGGAGGTCGTTATATTTTCCAGAATCTGGGGAATGATAATGCGCTTTCCACTATGAATATGCAGATGGAAGACTTTTACGCAGGCGCCTGTGATGCAGATTATATTATTTACAACAGTGCCATAGAGAGTGAATTGCATTCTCTGGATGAATTACTGGAGAAGAGCAGTCTGCTGGCAGATTTTAAAGCCGTGAAAGAAGGAAATGTCTGGTGTACAGAAAAAAGCCTTTTCCAGGAAACGACAGGTATTGCTACCATGATTTCTGATATGCATACGATGTTGACAAGTGATGATCCAGATCTGTCACAGCTGACTTATATGTATCGGCTGACGGATACGAAGTAGAAAGAAGGAAGCTGACGCATGAAGAAAAAAGCACAGATTCGATATGCGGTATCGTTTGTGATATTAATTGTTTTACTGTTGATGCTGTTTTTCTGGAATATCAACGCAGGCAGTGTACAGATGTCGGTAAAAGAAATCTTTGATATCATAGTGAAAAAGACAGGTGAGCAGACGGCCTACAATATTGTCTGGCAGATTCGTCTGCCCCGTATTCTGGCGGCACTGCTACTGGGAGGGGCTTTATCCGTTTCCGGATTTCTCCTGCAGACGTTTTTTGGAAATCCCATTGCCGGACCATTTGTACTGGGAATTTCATCCGGTGCAAAGCTGGTGGTATCTCTGGTGATGATCTTTCTTCTCAGCCGTGGGATTGCGTCCAGTTCCCTGGTGATGATTCTGGCTGCTTTTGTGGGATCTATGATATCCATGGGCTTTATCTTGCTGGTTTCCAGAAAAGTAAAGAGAATGTCCATGCTGGTTATCTGTGGTGTTATGATTGGATATATTTGCTCGGCGGTGACTGATTTTGTAGTAACTTTTGCCGATGATTCCAATATTGTGAACCTGCATAACTGGTCACTGGGAAGTTTTTCCGGTACAACCTGGGGGAATGTACAGGTCTGTACGGTAGTGGTATTGATTTCACTGGCCCTGGCTTTTCTTATGTCCAAGCCAATGAGCGCCTATCAGCTGGGGGAAAACTATGCACAGAATATGGGAGTGAATATCAAAGCATTTCGTATCAGCCTTATTTTGCTGTCCAGCGTGCTGTCCGCAACGGTAACAGCCTTTGCAGGTCCTATTTCCTTTGTGGGAATTGCAGTTCCTCATCTGATTAAGTCACTGATGAAGACGGCAAAACCAATTTTGATTATACCTGGATGTTTCCTGGGAGGTGCAGTATTCTGCCTGTTCTGTGATCTGATCGCAAGAACGGTATTTGCACCGACAGAGCTGTCTATCAGTTCCGTGACAGCGATATTTGGAGCACCGGTTGTGATCTATATGATGGTGAGGAAACAGCGATGATGGATGAAAAGAAAGACTATTTTGTATATACAGATAAAATGACGGTGGGTTATAATGGTGAACCGTTGATTAAAGATATTGAGATCCGGCTGAAAAAAGGAGAGATTCTGACGCTGATCGGACCAAATGGCGCCGGCAAATCCACCATTTTAAAAAGTATTACCAGACAACTGACGCTGATTGCCGGAACCGTGTATATTGATCGGCAGTCAATCCGGGAAATGACGGAGAAGGATACTGCAAAGAAGATGGCGGTAGTACTGACGGAGCGTATCCGGCCAGAGCTGATGACCTGTGAGGATGTGGTAAATACCGGACGTTATCCTTATACCGGGCGTCTTGGTATTTTAAGCGAAGAGGATCATCAGAAAGTACAGGAAGCTATGAAGCTGGTACATGCGGAAGAACTGGCAGATTGCGATTTCTCTGAAATCAGTGATGGTCAACGGCAGAGAATTCTGCTGGCCAGAGCCATCTGTCAGGAGCCGGAGATTATTATTTTGGATGAGCCGACTTCTTTCCTGGATATTCGACATAAGCTGGAACTGCTGACGATTCTAAAGGACATGGTCAGACAACGGAATGTGGCGGTGATCATGTCTCTGCATGAACTGGATCTGGCACAGAAGATATCCGACCAGGTAATCTGTGTGCACGGCAGTAAGATTGAACGTTACGGAGCACCGGAAGAGATCTTTACGTCTGATTATATCAGGGCATTGTATGGAGTGACGAAGGGCAGTTATAATGCAGACTTTGGTTGTCTGGAGCTGGAACCGGCACGGGGTGAACCAGAGGTATTTGTCATTGCAGGAAATGGTAGTGGCATACCGGTATTTCGTAAGCTGCAGCGAAAAGGCATTCCATTTGCAGCCGGTGTGCTGCATGAAAATGATATTGACTGCCAGGTGGCGAAAGCTCTGGCGGTAGAGGTAGTAACGGAAAAGGCATTTTGCGAAATCAGTGACAGTACGCTGGACCGGGCGAGAGCATTGATGCATCGCTGTAAAAAGGTAGTTTGCTGCCTGAAAGAATATGGCACCATCAATGAAAAGAACAGACTGTTGCAGGAGGAGGCGGAAAAAAATGGGAATTGTGTATGAAGAAGACCAGAAAGTTTTTGGACTTCATACAAAGCATACCACATATCTTTGTGGACTGACGGAAGATGGTCAGTATCTTGGACATATCTATTATGGAAAAAGAATGACAGACCTGTCAGCATCTTATCTTCTGAGGACAGAAGAACCGCCTTTTACGCCGGAGACAAATGTACGGGAAAAGGCTTCTTTTATCGGGTGTTTTCCACAGGAATATCCGACAGCCGGACTGGGAGATTACCGTGAGACAGCTCTGGCTGTGCGGACAGAAGCGGGGCATCGGGGATGTGAGCTCCATTACGAAAAACATGAGATTTTTCATGGCAAGAAATCGTTGGCAGGTCTTCCTGCAACATTCGGATCTGAAGAAGAATGTGAGACACTGGAGATCACCCTGAAAGATGAACTCCTGGATCTGGAAGCAGTACTTTGTTTTTCTGTTTTTGAAGATGTGGATGTCATAGCCCGAAGCGTGCAGATTATCAATGCAGGAACGGCGCCATTGTATCTGGAAAAAGTATTGAGCGCATGTCTGGATATGGATAACGAAGGTTTTGAGATGATGACACTGACCGGGGCCTGGGCAAGGGAACGGCAGATTGAGAGAACACCGCTTTCCAGAGGAAGACATCAGATTGGCTCCTGGAGAGGAGAGAGCAGTCATCAGGAACATCCATTTCTGGCGTTGGTGACACCTGGAACCAATCAGGATATGGGCGAAGTTTATGCGATGCATTTTGTGTATTCCGGAAACTTTATGGCGCAGGCGGAAGTGACAGAATTCGATACTGTTCGCATGGTAATGGGGATTCATCCAGAAGGATTTTCCTGGAAACTGAATCCACAGGAGACATTTCAGGCACCAGAAGTGGTAATGGTTTATTCCGATGCAGGAATCGGGAAGATGACAAAGACTTTCCATGATCTCTATCGAAAGCATCTGATTCGCAGTAAATATCTTCATGAGAGCCGTCCGATCCTGATTAATAACTGGGAAGCAACTTATTTTAACTTTGATACAGAAAAGCTCCTGGATATTGCCAGAGAAGCGAAAAAGTCTGGCATTGAGATGCTGGTAATGGATGATGGCTGGTTCGGAAAAAGAAACAATGATGACAGCTCTCTTGGGGACTGGATTGTGAACGAAGAAAAGCTGCAGGGAGGACTGAAAGCACTGGTTGACCGGGTAAAAGCACTGGACATGAAGTTCGGTATCTGGTTTGAACCGGAAATGGTGTCACCGGATTCTGAGCTTTTCCGAAAGCACCCAGACTGGGCCATTCAGATCCCTGGAAGAGAGCCATTGATGAGCAGAGCACAGTATGTACTGGATCTGACAAGGCCGGAAGTGGCGGATTATATTTATGAAAGCGTGGCAAAGATTCTACGGGAGACCGGTATCGATTATGTAAAATGGGATATGAACCGGCAGCTGACGGATATTGGAAGTTATGGCCTGACGTCAGAATGCCAGGGAGAACTGATGCACCGTTATATGCTGGCTGTCTATCAGATGCAGGAACGTCTGGTAACAGAGTTCCCCGATTTATTGTTAGAAAACTGTTCCTCAGGAGGTGCAAGATTTGATCCGGGTATGCTGTATTACAGCCCTCAGATCTGGTGCTCTGACGATACTGATGCGATCGAGCGCCTTTCCATTCAGGAGGGAACGGCAATGCTGTACCCGTTGTCTGCCATGGGGGCACATGTCAGTGACTGCCCGAACCACATTACCGGGAGAACGGTGCCATTTCAGACCAGAGGGCACATTGCGCTGGCTGGAACATTTGGCTATGAACTGGATATCACCAGACTCTCTGAAGCTGACAGGGCACAGATACCGGAACAGACAGCGATGTATCATAAGTACAATGAGCTGATTCGAGAAGGTGATTATGACCGAATTGCGTCCTGGCGAGAAAATCATTTTTATGACTGCTGGCAGGTGACAGACAAAGAAAAGAGTGAAGCACTGCTGACTTATGTACAGGTGCTGGTACGTCCGAATGTGAAGAGCCGGAGGATTCGCTGGAAGAACCTGATCCCGGAAGCACAATATGTGCTGGAAGAGACCGGAAAAGTATACAGCGGCGAAATGCTGATGCAGGCTGGCATCCTCATTCCACCGCTGAAGGGAGATTACTGGAGTAAGTTATATCATGTGGTCAGGTTATAATAATGCCATACGGATTGCTCCGTACTTCGTACTCTCACATCTCCGTTTCACTCCGGTCGGTGCTAAACATGTGCCACCGGCACATAGCACACTGGCTTATCATAATTCAAACTCGTCCAGATCATCTGGTACATAGAGGGTTCCATGGTAATACATGGAGCCTTCTTCTGTGTACAGCTCCTTCCGATGCTCCAGTGTGGCATCTTCTGTATGATATAAGATCAGATTTTTTATGTGCAGGGATTCTGCCAGTTCACAGGCATCCTTTACCGTAGAATGATGCTTCTTATATGGCTGATATTTGTCAGCCTGCCCATAGAGACAAAATGCCTCGTGAAGCAGCCACTTGCTGTCTTTGGCGTATTTTTCTTCACAAGGATTAAATGGTTCATCGCCGCAGCAGGTGAGTTTTTCATCATCACCCAGATCCATGGAAAAACCAAACTGTTTTGCTTTGGTGGACTGGATGTCGAAAAAGGTCACTTTCTGACCAAGAATCTGTCTGCTTTCGCCATCTTTCACTTTGATCATATGAATCTGTTTTCCAATGGCATCACAATGTTTTTTCTGAAGAAGCAGTTCAGCCATGGAATGAAGAATATGAATGACCTCTTCATGACCATAGATGTTCAGCTCACGTTCCAGCCCCTTTTCGGCAATATTTTGTCCGAAGAGACGTATAATCCAGATAATTCCCATGATGTGATCCACATGCTTGTGGGTAACGAAAACATCAGTGATCTCCCGCCAGTCAATATCCGCATCTTTCAGCTGTTTCATAATGGTATTGCCGCCGCCACCATCAACCAGAAAATAATGACCATCTTTTTCAATGGCGAAACAGGTGTTATAGCATTTGGTGACCATAGCGTTCCCAGTGCCTAAAATCGTAAGTTTCATGTTATGGACCTCTTTTCATTTATAGTGAAAATTATTTTAGCAGATAAATTCTAAGCTGTACAGTCATTTGGAGTTAGTGTATAATAACCTCAAATAAACAACAGGGAGGAACCGACAATGGAACCAATTGAATTTCGATATGATACACAGCTTTTAATTGAAGGTGAGAATCTGGATGAGGATGAAATCAGTGAATATTTTACAGAGCATTTTAAGGGAGACTGTCTGCTGGCGGTCGGAGATGAAGAGCTGATTAAGATTCATTTTCATACTAATGAACCGTGGCAGGTGTTGGAGTATTGTGCAAGTCTTGGAGAAATCTATGATATCGTTGTAGAGGACATGAGCAGACAGGCGCGTGGACTGAAAGGCTAATTGTGAACTGGCTTCGTACAGAGTGATGGAAAGAATTTAAAACTGTCATACATAATACACATGTTGCACAAAAAAATATATAAAAGTGATAGAAAAATATTAAAAATAAACAAAAAATGAGATGTTTTTCTTGAAAAAGCACCAGAATTTCATTATAATAAGACCATGCAAAAACAACGCAGGGGGAATGTTGTAATGGAGAATGTAAAAAAGAAAAAGAAACAGGCACGCAGAGTAGAAGAGATCATTTATGTAGTGCCGGAAGAGAGAGAGGAATATCTGAAGACTCATCTGAATCCACCTGAGAAGATTCAGCAGATCATGTGGATGCACGGCATGAGAAAGCAGTTCTATTTTTATCTGAATGATATGATTCTCATGAGTTTTGAATATGTTGGAAACGATTTTCATGCAGATATGGCATTGATGATGGAACATCCGGAGATGAAAGATTTCCTGATTCCGACGCGAAGAAGAGATGTACCGAGTACGGAACTCCTGACTACAAACTGGTGGGCACCGCTTCGAAGAATCGGTGGAACGCTTTTAGAGAGTCCGATGCCGGATGATGAGATGGAAGAGATCGCACAGGAAGAATATTATCATGCGATGCTTGGTGGTTATACGAAGCACAAAGATCACGATGAGGTAGATCTGGCGTATGATGAAGATGACTGGAGTGATTCCATTCACATTTAATGAACGATCTGATAAATGCAATTGGTATGTGACACACGGGATGGCTGACAACGGGGAGTTACGCGAAGTGTGAAGAAGAGGAGCTGCTATTTCACAGAAGAATGTAAGATCTGTGAAATAGAGGCTCTTTTTGTGTAGATGTGGGAGCATATTGTGTTTTGGTGTAAAGGCAGGCTTGCTATAGGAAGTTAGATAGTGTATAGTATAAAAATAGTAATCTAAAAATTCTTACTAGTAATTCTTAGGCTGGTATCCGCCAATCATTCCAAAGATAAAAATACAATTTATAAAATGAATACGTATTTAATAGAAACAGACAAAATGTTATAATGTAAATACCAAAAGGAGTGTTATATGAATAATACCATTTTTGACGATGTGTTTCGTACTATGATTGAAAAGATGCCATATCTGGCAGTACCATTGATTAATGAAGTATTTCATACATCTTATCCGGAAGATGTAAAAATCATACAACTTCGCAATGAGCATCAACAGGAAGATGGAGAAATTATTACAGATTCCTGTCTTTTAATCGGAGAAAGAATGTATCATATAGAATGTCAGAGTACAGATGACACAACAATGACCATACGCATGATTGAATATGATTTTGCAATTGCAATAGGAAATGCAGAGAAACAAGGACGGAGATACTTGATAGAATTTCCAAGATCCTGTGTATTATTTTTACGAAACTCAGAGAATACACCGGATTATTTAGAAGCAGATGTGATTTTTCCAGATGGACAGCTACATTTATATTCTATCCCAACGATACGGCTGGCTGATTATACCAAGGATAATATCTTTGAAAAAAATCTTTTAATGCTTTTACCATTTTATATTATGCGATATGAAAAAAAAGAACACGATTTGAGTAAAGATCCAAAGCTATTCCAGATATTATTAAATGAATACGAGGAAATCAGAGTAAATTTGGAAAAAGAAGTGACAGAAAACGGAAAATCTGAGTTGTACACAGATATGACAAAGCTGATTATAAAGATAGCGGACTATATCTTTCGAAATGAAGAAGAGGTCAGGAAAGGAATAGGAAATGTTATGGGCGGAAAGATTTTAGAATTAGAATCGGAAAGGTTGAAAGCAGAGGGAAAAGCAGAAGGAAAAGCAGAAGGGAAAGAAATTGGAGAAGCACGTTTAGGAAAATTGATTAGTCAACTTATTCGTGATCAGAGAAATGAAGAAATACTGCGTGTATCCACAGATCCGAAAAGACGTGAGCAGTTATATAAGGAATATAAACTTTAAAGAGGAAGATTCATTGGAAAAATTAAGACAACGTCTGCATGAGATTCCAGAGCGGTCCATGCAGGAGAGAAAGACGAAAGAAACGTTAATGCAATATTTGCAGAATAAGACCGATCTGGAGATAGTGGATCGGGGGCATGGTTTTATGCCTGGAAGAAGGCAGATTTGACAGATAAGCTGCAGCCACCGATTGCATTTCGCGCGGATATGGATGCCGTTAGTCTGGATGGAAAAACGGTGGGACATTTCTGTGGTCATGACGGACACAGCGCGATTCTGGCAGAACTGGCGGTGAGACTGAACGGAAAAAAGCTAAGCCGTGATGTGTATCTGATTTTTCAGCCGGGTGAAGAAACCGGTGAAGGTGGTAAAATATGCTGTTCGTTGATTTGCGAAAAAGGAATTTCAGAAATCTATGGATTGCATAATATTCCCGGTTATACGAAAGGTGCTGTACTTCTTCGAAGAGGAACGTTTGCCTGTGCATCCACAGGTTTGCGTATTCGTATGACAGGCAGCCCGACACATGCGGCATATCCGGAAAATGGGAAAAATCCGTCTGAGACGCTCGCAAGACTGATTCTGGAAGTGGAAGAGTTAACCAGACAATTTCAGAGTCAGGGCAAGATTGTACGCATGACCGTGATCGGAGTCTTGATCGGAAGCAACAGTTATGGAATGTCAGCTTCGGAAGGAGAAGTACGATTTACTGTTCGCGCAGAGAAAGAGGTGGAATTTGAATCATATTTAAAGGAGATCCGAAAGAGCGCGCAAGAGATGGCAGAAAAAGGTGGATTTGCTTTGGAGCTGGAAGAAATCGAGCGATTCCCGGCGACAGAAAACCATGAGAAATCTGTGGAAAAAATAAAGGAAGCCGCCCGGAAGCTTGGATTGAAAACACAGGAACTTTCCGAGCCGATGCGATGGTCAGAAGACTTTGGATATTATCTGAGAGAATGTGAGGGAGCATTTTTGGGAATCGGAGATGGCGAAGATCACCCACAATTACATACCGAGGAATACGAATTCCCAGATGAGATTATAGAGAGTGCTGCGAAAGTATTCGAGATGCTGATTTAGAAGCAAGATAAGCAATCCGGGGTCAGTGACTGCCTGGGAAGAGAAACAAAGACGCCGGAGAAGAAGAAGGTTAAGCAATCCGGGGTCAGTGGCTGCCCGTGAAGAGGAACAAAGACGCCGGAGAAGAAGCAGAATAAGCAATCCGGGGTCAGTCGAC
>QUMM01000014.1 GCA_003435055.1 Lachnospiraceae bacterium OF09-6 | reverse complement strand
TTGTAGTAATATTTTATAAATATTGGTTTCCCCAATATATAAAGCATCACTTATATTGTCCATTTGAAGTAAAAGAACAGCTTGAAAATAATCCCAACATTCTAACATCTGATCATGAATTTCATCCAATTCTTCAGGTGTATAAGATAAATAAATCATATTTCGGAGATTTCCTTCTTTATCTCCATCGAATTTGTTTCTTCTTTCTTGATTCTTCTGATCCTGAAGTGTTATTACTGAATTGAGCAATTCAGCCGGGTTAACAGGCTTCAATAAATAATTTTTTGCCCCTAAATTTAATGCCTTTTGTGCAAAAGCAAATTCATCAAATCCACTTATCATGATTGTATCTATTTCAAGATGATTTTCCTGGATTTTGGTCAAAAGATCCAAACCACTTATTTGAGGCATTTTAATGTCTGTAATGACAATATCTGGCTTATACTTTTTCACCTTTTCCCACGCATCCAAACCATTCTCTGCCGTCGCAACCACTGTAATTCCATATGAATTCCAGTCCAACATTTCCGATATACAGGTTCTACTGAATTCTTCATCATCTGCAATCAATAATTTCATTTCCACACCCACATTTCTTTTATTCTGTTTTTATGACAAAAACCCCCGTCAGCTGAGAGGTCAACTAACAGGGGTCTATTTTACCACTGTGCTTCATGTGAAATTTCATTCTCGAAAAAATGATATTTTTCATTCCACATCTGTACATTCTGAGGGCTATAATTATACTTTGAGAAGGTATCACACACACATTGACGCATTTCTTGCTTACTGCTAAGTTCTCCAGAACCATATAACTGAAGTAATAGATTTCCTACATTACTCCCCTCTGTAACTCCAGTATATACCTGAAGTCCTATTACATTAGCAGTATACTGGTTTACAAGTTGATTGTTACTCCCCCCACCAATGATATAAATTTTTGATATTTTTTTATCTGCTGCTTGTATTAGTTTATCATAAAAATACCGATATTTCAATGCGAGGCTTTCAAAGCAAATTCTTGCAATGACACTAACATTTTTCCAATCAATTTCCTCATGAAAATCTCTTTTTACAGCATTAACAATTGCCATTGGCATATTTCCAGGAGCATAAAATTCTTCTCTATCAACATCTATGTATAAATGATTTTCTTCCACTTTAGCCGCCTCAGATACTATTTCTTCATATGAAATTTGATTTCCCCAGGCTTCACGGCATTGTTGTATAATCCACATACCCTGAATGTTTTTCTTAAACATATTTGTTTTTAATGGCATTGATGAATTAGAGAAATTATATTTATAAGATATTTCATTTATAATCGGATAATCTGTTTCCATTCCCATTAAAGACCAGGTTCCACTACTTATAAACATCCAATCAGTTCCCATATCGGGTATCGCAAGAGCTGCACAGGATGTATCATGTGTGCATGGTGTAATGATGTTCACGCTTTTTTTTAATCCTACATTTTTTTGAATTACTGGATCAATTTGACCGATTGTATCTCCGGCACACACAACTTTAGTGCAAATAGAAAGTGGAATTTGTAATCCTTTCATAATGGACTCATCCCAACAATCTATATTATTATTATAAAATCTGGAATACCCTGCAAGTGAATGTTCACAGCAAATCTCTGCCCCCAAAAGGTAATGATATACATCGCCCATAAAGAGAATTGCATGTGGATCATCCATTGATGGATCGTTATCCCTAATCATACGAAGCATCTGACTCAAAGTATCCGTTGGCATGGCCTGATTTCCTGTATGCTCATAAATTTTTTTTAATCCATATTCTTTTTCGATAATTTCCGAAACATCCGATGCCGCAGAAGTTGCTCTATAAGACTCCGGTAATTTGCATATATTCCCTTTTCGATCAAGTAAAACGAAGTCACCGCCCCAGCTATCTACGCCGATACTGTCTAAAGTGTCTCCATATTTTTCTACATATTTTTTTAATCCGATTATAATCTCTTCATGATATCTATAAATATTTCGAACACTTTTTCTATGCGCTTGCATAAATTGTGTTTTAAATCGATGAAGTTCTTCTATTATAAGTTTTCCATTTTTTAAATATCCAACTGAAATACGTCCACTTTCAGAACCTATATCCACTGCAAGATGTTTTCCCATCAATTTCACCTCATACTGTCTCGGCAAAGTTTCTCAGTAATTTTATCTACAAGTTTGTCAATAGTATCATCCGAAAGTCGTATTGACATTCCGTCATAAGCATCAAGAGATTCTGCTGGATTCCCATTCGAACTTTCTTCTGGTGCATTCACTAATCTTTTAGGATTAATAACTAGGTCATGTGTTTGCGCAAGGCATTCTATCTGTCCCCGAGTTATCGGTCGATATCCCCCAACAATAAATTTATGTATCAAAGCCATCTTTGCATAAGCCTCAGCGTCTTCTAACGTAAACCATGCTTCAATAGGTGTTTTTCCCCATGCAATCGGACCATGATTAGCCAAAAGCACAACATTATAATCTTTTACATACGGTGCAACCGAATCAGCTAATTCTGAAGAACCTGGATTTCTATATGGTGCAACCGGAATTCTTCCAGATATAGCCGCCGTTGCTGGTGTAATAGAAAGATCTAGTTCTAATCCCATGTTAGCAAATACATTAAGGTAACACGGATGTGCATGCGCTGTTGACATAACTTCATCATTTTCTTTATAGATTCTTAAATGCATTGGCAACTCAGATGTTGGTTTCCATGTTCCTTCTAAAATATTTCCATCCAAATCTGTTTTTAATAACATATCCGGCCGTAAATCCCCTTTAGAAACTCCTGTAGGTGTAGCAATAATTTCATTTTCTCCCACACGAATTGTAATATTCCCATCATTTGCTGATACAAACTGATGATCATACATTTTTTTCCCAATCGCACAAATTAATTCTTTTGCTTCTTGTTCTGATGGATAATTTCTCATTTCATTCGTCCTCCTTATTTCTAAAGAATTTCATTGATTGTTCGATTATGCTCTGCCCTTTTAGCAGAAATCTGCTGCAAAAGAACCACTATCAAAACCAACGATCCGGTAATTACGCTTTCCCAAAATGTACTTAATATAGACTGCATATTGAATATGTTAGTCAAAAGCCCTACAATAATAGAACCTATGAAAGCTCCGTGAATTTTGCCTCTTCCTCCTGTTAGATAAATGCCTCCTACTACGCAGGATGCGATCGCATACATTTCATTTCCATCCCCTGCAAGTGGCGATACTGAACCCAACCGCGCCGCCAGAATGATTCCCGAAATGGAACACATCATCCCACTGATGATAAACGAAATCATAATTGTTCTTTCTACAGGAATTCCCATCATTCGTGCAGCTTCTCGGTTTCCACCACAAATATAAAAATTTCGCCCCATCTGTGAATATTTCATCATTATCGCAAATAGTATTACCAAAATAATAGTAATCAATAGTGGAAAGTTTAAATAAGGTCCTATTCCACCCCTCGCAATCTTTTCAAATAAAATATTATCGAACGCAGGCTTATAAGTATTTTCTCCTGTTAAAACTAGTACAAGTCCTCGAAGGCCAAGCATCATAGACAGCGTTGCGATCCATGGATGAATACGCATTTTAGTTACCAGAAAACCATTTAAAAATCCAATTAGAATACCAAATAATATCGTTCCCAGAACTGCTATTAGAGTATTGTATTGACTCAAGAAACTGCTAGCATATGCGCACAAGCAAAACAATGAGCCAACACACAAATCAATCGAGCCACTAATAATTACTACTGCCATGCCTAGTGTAACTATGGAAATCGTACTATTTTGTCTCAAAATATTGGAAAGGTTTCCTGGTGTAAGAAAGTTTGAATTAATCAAGGTTCCAACTAAAAGCATAAATGCTAAACCTATTATAGAAGCATTATTTCCCAAGAAATGCCTTATCTTTTTCATGTCAGCTTTCCCCCTTCTCTTAGTTTTTGCTTCGAATATTCTGGACATACACTGCCAAAATAATGATAATTGCCTTGATAATTTTCGCATAAGACGATGGGACATTATTCATATTAACCATAATTGTAATTAATTGTAGAACCATTGCTCCACATACAGTTCCCCATATATGCGGCTTTCCACCATCAATGGATGTTCCACCTAACACAGTTGCTGCTATTGCATCCATTTCTTTTGTTAACCCCATATTTCCTGGATCAACAATCGATGAATATCCCATTTCCACAAAACCAGCAATGCATGCTAAGATATTGCAGATAATATAACAAACTGGTATTAACAACATAATATTGATGCCTGCTATTTGTGATGCCTTACTGTTATCCCCATAACTTTCAATACAAATACCAAAACGCGTTTTACTTACAATAATGAATACAATTACGATACATATAAACCAAATAATTGTTCGAACTGGGACTTTTCCTACAAATTCATATAAAAAGCTATTTAATTCTCTGCTTCCAGGATTCATGTTTTTTCCATCATTTAACAATTTTGCTATTCCCCGAAGCATAAACATCATTGAGAGCGAAGCTATCATTGGTTGAATATCAAATTTTATAATAATATATCCAGTAATCGCTCCGCAGAAAATAGCCAGTAACATCCCTGCCAACATTCCTTGAAGCATATATCCCTGACTAATCATTTTTGCAGCAACCATAGCACACATAGCCATCACAGAACCGACAGAAATATTGATTCCGCCTGTTGCAATTACTATAGTCATTCCAACCCCAAGCAATACTGTCGTTGCGCACTGCGAAATAATATTCTGCACAGTAACAATACTAAAAAAATTTCTGGTCAACAATGAATTTCCTGCAAACAGAAGAATAAAAGCAAGAAAAACACCGCAATTTCCGATATTCTCCTGTATTCTATTTTTTAGTTTCATGCTATTTCCTCCATCTGTGTCCGTTATTCTCCTTCTGCAATTGCATTTGTAATTATCTCTTGTTTAATTTCTTGATTTGATAACTCCCCAACAACTTGTCCATCTTTAAGAACGTACACTCTATCACAATTTCTTGCAATTTCTGACATTTCTGATGAAATAAATAACACAGCCAGTCCCATATCAGCCACTTCTGCTATCAAATTCTCCACATCTCTTTTTGCTCCCACATCAATTCCTCTTGTTGGTTCGTCAAATATTATAAAATCTGGTTGTGTTGCGAGCCATCTTGCTAAAATTACTTTCTGCTGGTTCCCTCCAGAGAGATTCTTTATTTTCTGATATGGACTCGGTGTTTTAATACGAAAACGCTCCAGATATTGTTTTACAATTTCATCCCCTTTTTTCTGATTTAAAAATCCGTGAGAACTAATATTCCGTAAACTGGATAACAAAATATTGTCACGAACACTCATATTGGGAATTATGCCTTCTTCTCGTCTGTTTTCTGTACAAAATGCCATTTTATGTTTCACACCATCTCTCGGACTTTTCAAAGACAAATCAACCGAATGCATTTTAATAGTTCCTGAATCAGCCATCCTATATCCAAAAATAACCTGCGCAGTTTCTGTTCTTCCAGCTCCCAAAAGCCCCGCTAATCCTACAATTTCGCCTTTTTTTACATGCAATGAAATATTCCTTAGCTTCGGTTTTGAAAGAATATCTTTGAGTTCTATCACATAATCATCACTACTATTACTATGCAGTCTTTCAATTCGTTCTTTCTTTTCAACTTCGCGTCCTACCATTTTGGTAATAAGTTCCGCCTGTCCCAGTTCAGATACCAGATATGTTCCTTCGTATGCGCCGTCTTTCAATATAGTAATTCGATCACTAATTTCATAAACCTCATCTAAACGATGGGAGATAAAAATAATTGCAATATTTTTTTTCTGCAAATCACGGATTACACGAAAAAGCATTCTTACTTCATCAGTATCTAAGGACGATGTTGGCTCATCTAACACAATTAATTTGCAATTCAGGCTGATTGCTCTCACAATGGATACCATCTGTTGCGCTGCTGTACCATATCTGTTCAATTCAATATCAGCCCTTATGTTTAATTTCATTTCATCTAAAAGATCTTGTGCATTTTGATTCATTTTTTTCCAATCAATTACATTATTTTTTCTTGGATACCGACCAAGAAAAATATTTTCCGCAACAGTTAAATATGGAATCATATTAAGTTCCTGATATACTGTACTAATCCCCATATTTTGTGCATCAATTGTATTTTTTATGGTAACTTCTTTTCCATCAAAAAAAATAGTTCCCTCATCCTTTTGATAAACACCTGTTAATATTTTTATTAATGTTGATTTTCCTGCTCCGTTTTCTCCCATTAAGGAATGGATTTCACCAACTTTTACCTTAAAATCTACCCCTTTAAGAGCACGAACTCCAGGAAAAGACTTTTGAATGTTTTTCATCTCAAGAATATCTTTCATAATAATTGTACCCCACCCCTTTGTTTTTAAAGCCCGGTTATTCCGATTAGAATGACCGCTTTACTGCTTAACTAATTATTGAATCAGAAGCATTAGAATCCAAATTCAAGCTGTTCTTCCGCATTATCAGCAGTAATAAGGGTTTCTTCATTAATAATCTTTTCTGGTAATTCTTCGCCTGAAAGATATGTTTCCATTGCATCAAAAGCTGCCTTTCCAAATCTTGGACTGCAAGTTGCAATACAATTTATTTCTCCAGCAATGATTCCTTCAATAGCTTCTTTCTGTCCGTCTATTGCAACAATCTGAACATCTTCTCCTGGTTTCATGCCTGCTGCTTTTAATGCTAAAACAACACCAAGTGCCATTTCATCATTATGGCAATAAACAACATCAAATTCACCACCAGTAGACTGAATAATATTAGCTGTTACTTCCTGTGCAGTAGTTCGCGACCATTCACCTGACTGAGAAGCAACAATTTCGATATTGTCATGTTCATCTGTAATGTTTCTTAACCCCTGAGCTCTATCTTTAACATCTGAACCGCCTTCTACTCCAGTAATTTCTACAATCTTTAATGGTTCATCCATGTTATTGTTATCTACAATCCATTCTCCACACATTTCTCCCTGCTGAACATAATCTGCAATAATGGTTGTAAGCCAATCTTCGCCCCATGTACCAGTAGCTTCTCTATCCAATAGTATTACTGGGATTTCCGCTGTTTTTGCCGCATCTAATGCTGGAACAATAGCATCCATATCAATCGGAGCAATAAACAGGAAGTTGCATCCTTGTGAAATCAGGTCTTCTACGTCTGCAACCTGTTTTTCTGTGTCATATTCTGCATTTGTCATTACATAATCATATCCGCGACTATCTGCTTCTTGCTGCATAGAATCCGTCTGGCAAATACGCCATGCTCCATCAATATCAAGTTCAGAGAACCCAACTTTGAGATTGTTATCTTCTGCCATAACTGGGCATGCGCACATTGCAGTTACCATTAATGCCACCAAAATACTTGTCCTTTTTTTCACTTCTTTATCCTCCTTTTGTTCAATATGTTTTTATGTGCTTTTATTATATAGCGTTTTTTATTCATTGTAACTAAACTATTTTATTTTCAGATTATACTTTTTTACCATAAATATGATAATGCAGCAATAAAATTGATGCATTTTTACCTCTTTGCATCTTTCAAATATTAATAGTCCTATTGTGTAAACATCGTAATATCAATAAAATAAAAAGTGGATAAAGGCCAACTATTACTACCTTTCACCCACTTTTTATAATTTAATACCATACCTTATATTGTATTACTTCAACATCTCAAATTCCAAAAATAATTTCATCAACTTCCCCGGCATAGCATCTACCACAATACGTGCCAGTTTTTCCGGTGTGGTTTTCACTTCCCCAAGTACCCACTGTACTGTCATATAGATCGAACTCTGACAATACATTTCCAGCAGAAAATGCACTTGTTCTTCCGGCATTCTTCCTGTTTTTTCTTTGATCAGATTCTCATAAAACGCCAGAATCAGTTCAAAATCATGCTCTCGCAGGGAATTTTGACTGTCATAGCGAAAGGCAGCTGCAAAAAAATTCTGCTCTTCCTTTATGTAAGTAAATTTCTTTACCAGTGCATCATATATCGTTTTTCCCTGTCCCATATGTTCAAAGGATTTCATCAACAGTTTATCAAAATACCAGTTAATCAGATCGTATTTATCCAGAAAATTTCGATAAAAGGTCTGCCTGGTCAGTCCACAGTTCTCCGTGATCTGCTTTACCGTAATGGATTCCACAGATGCATGCTTCATACATTCCTTCATAGACCTTGCCAGCCGGTACCTGCTTTTTTCCCCTTTTTTTATTTCCGTATCTTCCGGCATCTGCCCACCTCTTTCCAGTAAAGCGGACATTCGCAATCCGCTTCGCTACTTGCTCATGAACGCAGTCGCTTCCCGCTTAATATTTCATACGCCATCCGGCATGATATTTATTTTTCAGGGTTCCGTTCACCAGCTTGCCCCATCCCAGTGGATATCCGTTGACACATACCAGCTGCCAGCCCTTTTCCAGCCGCTTTCCGACTGCTTTCGGCAGGTCTGCCTCAGACACTGCCTGAAAATTCTTCGCAACGATATCATCTACGTCCAATGTCTCTCCCCTGAGATATTTTTCCACACGCATATCACTGTAATCCAGATCAATGACTGCCATGTATTCCTTCTTTTTCAATGCCATGGCAAACGACTGACTTGGCTCAAAACGATCCTTGCGGATTTCTCCCAGATACAGACCATTTCGCAGAAATACCAGACCTTTACGGGCGCCAAGCGCTTCCGGCACCAGATAGACCTGTCCCTTGTGGACCTCTACCTGCTTCCAGTTCATCTCCATGGAAACATCTGCAAAAAATTCTGTCAACGCCTTTGTCTCCGGTTTTCCGATACCTTTGATATCGGAAATATCTCCCTGCACCTGGTTCTTCTGTTCGTCCACCGTTGTCTCGCTGTTATTCGACACAACTCTATCGTTTTTTTGTTCTCCTGCTGTTTCTTCAGCTGCTCTCTTATGAAGCAGCGCCAGGAAATGACCTTCCCCTGCCATCTTATGCGGCCAGATACGAACACATTTTCTCAGATCTTCGCTTCCCATTCTTCTGCCGATGCCCTGCTCTTCATTATCCACTGTTTCACTGTCCCATCCTTCATAAGCCACATCCGGACGTCCCGGTGCAAATCCCTCAAATGGCTTTATTTCCCGGATCTCCATATCCTCTCTGCTATCCAGCAGGAATTGTATCACCTGTTCATTTTCCTCAGGTGAAAAGGTACAGGTAGAATACAGCAAATCTCCTCCCGGTGCCAGCATCTGTGCGGCTCTGGTAATGATCTCTTTTTGCTGTTTTGCACATTCATACGGTTTATTTCCATCCCATACTTTGGCTACAGCAGGATCCTTTCGAAACATTCCTTCTCCAGAACACGGTGCGTCCACCAGAATTTTGTCAAAAAATTCTGGAAAGTTTTCTGCCAGCTTCGCCGGAACCTCGTTCACAATAAAGGAATTGCGGATACCAAAAACCTCCACGTTTTTCAATAGAGCTTTTGCTCTGGATGCACTAATATCATTGGCCACCAGTACCCCTTTTCCATGAAGACGGGCTCCCAGTTCCGTTGCCTTGCCACCCGGGGCGGCGCACAGATCCAGCACCCGGTCTCCCGGCTGTGACACCAGTCTGGATGCCGGCGTCATGGCACTTGGTTCCTGCAAATAATATAACCCGGCATAATAAAACGGATGTCTGGCAGGCATATCCTGCTCTTCGTAATAATATCCATTCTCTGTCCACGGAATTTTTGTCAGATGAAAGGGTGCCTTTTTTTCAAATTCCTCCGTTGAAATCTTATCCACATTTACCCGCAGGCCAAAATTTCTCGGCCGGTCATAAGAAGCCAGGAACTCCTCATATTCTGCTCCCAGGAGCTTCTTCATTTTTATCTCAAATTCTCTTGGTAATGATACCATTTTCTTTCCTCGTTTCCACCATATTATTCAATACTCTTCAGCGATTCCACCATATCGATTTTTTTCAGCTTCTGGTGCATGACTGCATTGACCAGTACGGAAAATACAACCGTAAATACTGCGGAAATCAGATAGCTTGGTGGATTAATATTCCGTCCAAACATGGTTGCATCTACTTCCACTGTGGTGATAACAAAGTAATGCAGTATTTTTCCCATTCCCATGCCGGCCAGTATGCCAATCGCTGTAATCAGTATGTTTTCCCGGTACACATAGGCATCAACCTCCCGGTCATAAAATCCCAGTACCTTCAGCGTCGCCAGTTCCCGCTTTCGCTCATTGATATTGATATTGCTCAGATTATACAACACCACAAAGGCCAGCAGTCCGGCAGATATAATCAATACCACAATTACAGAATCCAGCGTAGACAGCATACTGTCAATCTGACTCATTGTTGATATAGTATAGCTGATACTCAGTGCCGCCGGTTCATTCAAAAAGCCCTGGCCGAGCGTTTCCAGTGCCGCCATATCTGTGCCACTTTCTGCCCGGAACATGATTTCATTGTATTCCGGTATTTTTTGTGTACATGCTTCATATAATCCCGGTGTCATATAGATGTAATGGGACAGATAATTTTCTGTCACTGCTGCAATCGGCACCTCGATAGCTCCCAGTTTTTCGTCCTCCAGTATGAGCGTATCTCCGGCTTTTACGCCACACAGATCGGCAATCTTCTCTGTAATCACAGCGCCCTCGTCCGTCAGCTGATAATGCTCACCACTTTCGCGGTCACGAAATACCAGAAACTCGCTGACCTGTTCCATATCCTCCGGTACCATCAGGTATACATTCCAGGACTTCTTATCACGTCTCACGGTTTCTTTCTGCATCAATGCCTCAGTAGCATTTGCTACCGTATCATTTTTGTCAACACGCTCCTTCAATGCCTCTTTTTCTTCCGGCGAAGCATCCGTATCTAAAATTACCAGGGCGTCATAAAGCTGTAACTGGTTGAACTGCAGATGTCCGATATTGGAAATCGAATCCCTTAGACCATATCCCACCAGCATCAGTGCCATACAGCCACCGATACCAAATACTGTCATGAAAAATCGCTTTTTATAACGAAGTAGATTTCGCACTGTTGATTTCCAGCTGAAGCTTAAATGCTTCCAGATAAACGGTACACGCTCCAGAAATACCCGCTTTCCTTCTTTTGGTGCAGGCGGCCGCATCAATACCGCCGGTGTAGTGGCAAGCTCTTTATAGCAGGCCGCCAGCGTAGCCAACATGGTACTTGCCAGAGCCGCAACGGTAGCAATTATTGCAAATTTCATGTTATAAGGCAGCTCGATATTGGTCATGTGATGGTACATAATCCGGTAAGATGTCACTATGACAAACGGCAGGAATTTTTCTCCGAATGCGATACCTGCCAGGCTGCCTCCCAATGTAGCAAATAAAGCATAACAAAGATACTTGGATGCAATGGCTGCTTTTCCGTATCCAAGCGCCTTCAGCGTACCGATCTGTGTCCGTTCTTCTTCTACCATTCGTGTCATAGTGGTCAGACTGATCAGCGCTGCTACCAGGAAAAACATTACCGGAAATACCTGACCGATATTTCTCATACGGTCTGCATTTTCTCCATATCCGATATTTTCCGGCAAATCACTGCGGTCGCTGACGGTCCATTCCGGATATTCCAGATCTGCTACTTCTTTTTCTGCATCCGCCAGCTTCTTTTTCCCATCAGCGATCTTATCCTCAGCCTCTTTTTTTCCCTTTTCATACTCGATTTTTCCATCTGCCAGCTTATCCTCATTTTCAGCCAGTTCTTTTTCTCCATCTGCGATTTCTTTTTTGCCGTCTTCCACGCTCTTTTTCGCATCTTCTAGTTTTTGTTCCGAGTCTGCCAGCTTTGCTTTTCCATCTGCCAGTTGGGCTGCTCCGCTTTGTAATTCTGCTTCTGAATTATTCAGCTTTTGCTCATTTTTTCTGATCTTCTTTTTTGCCTCTTTCAGCTGTTTTTTGCCATCCTCCAGCTGAGCACGTCCGGAGTCGATCTCACTCTGCGCAGAAATAATGGCAGCTTCTCCTTCCTCAATCTGCTTTAAAGATGTTTCCAGCTGAGCCGGTACTGCATCCAGTTGTAGCTTTCCTTCGTCCAGCTGTGCTCTGGTAGCTGTCAGCTGTGCTTCATTTTCTGCAAATGCTGCTTCTGCAGTGGCAATTCCCGTCTCAATCTCTGCAATATTACCTTGCAGCTGCTGAATCTGTGCGTTTACCTCGTCCAACGCTCCCTGCGCCTGTGCCTGTTGCTCCTGTGCCTGAACAAGAGCTGCATTTTGTGCATCCAGCTCTGCCTGGGCACTGGCAATCTGCCCAGGAAGTGCATCCAGTTCTGCCTGTTCTTCTGGCGATAATCGATATTTATTTTCATCCAGCGTCTCATCCTCTCCCAGAGCATCCTGTGCAGCCTGTTTCTCTGCTTCCAGCTGCGCTTTCTTTTGCTCCAGTTCTGCCTTTCGATTCTGCAGTGTTGTCAGATTCGCCGAAGCAGCATTTACCGCATCTTGAAACTGTGCCACTGCCGCCTGTGCCTGGGATACTGCATCTGTCAGACCGGATACATTGCTCTGCAGCGTAGCCAATCCCTGCTCACAGGCTGCCTTCTGTGCTTCCAGTTCTGCCTTCTGTGCCGGCCAGGCTGCCACAGCCGCATCATACTGTTCTTTTCCCTCTGTATAAGCCGCTTCTCCGGCCTGATACTGAGCAAGCTGTTCCTCATACTCTTTCTTACCAGCCTCATACTGCGTCCGTCCGTCTTCCAGCTCTGCTTTTTTCTGATCCAGCTGCTCCTGCGCACTATCCAGCTTCGCGGTGGTCTCCTTATAAGTGGTATCGAATTTATTTTGTTTACTTTTCAGTGTCTTTTTTCCCTGATTCAGTTTATTCCATCCATCATTTAACTGCACACGTCCATCTGCCAGCTTCTGCTCATTCTCTGCAATCTGTGTTCTGCCGTCTGCCAGCTCCTTCTCTCCATCCCGGATCTTTTTCTCCCCGTCTTCCAGATCCCGCTTCGCCCTCGCCAGCTTCAGCTTTGCATCATAGATCTCATTCTCTCCATCATAGATCTCATCCCAGGCTTCGGACAGTTCGCTCTCAGCCTCCGCTTCACCATCTGTCAGCTCTTTTCTGGCATCCTCCAGCTTTTCATTCGCCTCATCCTGTATTTCCCGATAACGAATCTCACAGCGCTCTCCGGAAATATCTTCCAGTCTCTGCTGTACTTCTGCTATCAGCATATCATAGGCATCCGTATAAGCCGTCAGCGTATCTGCTTCTTTTACTTTGATATACACATTCGTATAGACTTCATAATCAAAGTCTTCCGGCAGTATATATGCCGCTCCTGCCAATTCCCCTGTTCCCAGCGTGGTATTTCCCCGGTTAAAAGAAATATACAGTGGACTGCTTCCTGCTCCGACGATGGTAAACTCCTTTTTCTTCAGCTTATAATCATCCTCGTCCTCCAGAAAAAAGGTAATAGTATCTCCGATTCTGTAATCTGTTTTATTCAGAAACTCAATGTCTACAAAACATTCTCCGGATGTTTGGGGCAGCCGTCCCTCTTTGGCGGTCAACTGATTCAATGTCGGGGTGACAGACTCTACCCGCAGCGCATACCGGTCTGTTCCTTTCTCACATAACACATCTGTCATATAACCGGCTTCGGCCAGTTCCACACCATCCGTCTGGCTGATGGCCTCCACATCCTTTTCCGTCAGTCCCATGGTACTGATTACCTTCAGATCCATCAACTGATGCTGATCAAAATAAGCATCTCCAGAATACCGCATATCCGGGGCTGCAGACTGAATGCCGGAATAAAATGCCACACCCAGCGCCACAATCAGAAAAATGGAAATAAATCGATTCAGACTCTTTTTTACTTCCATATAAAAATCTTTTCTCAGTGCCTTTTTCTTCATAGCCAGTTCCTTTATACTCCACTTACCATTCAATATCTGCTACAGACATCGGAGACTCATTCTGTCTCATGTCTGCTACTTTTCCGTTCTTGATCTTAATCACCCGGTCAGCCATCGGTGCAATAGCCGAATTGTGAGTAATGACAATCACCGTCATCCCTTTTTCTCTGCACATATCCTGCAGCTGCTTCAAAATTGCTTTTCCAGTCTGATAATCCAGTGCCCCGGTCGGCTCATCACACAACAGCAGTTTGGGATTTTTGGCCAGCGCACGGGCAATCGATACCCTTTGCTGCTCTCCGCCGGACAGCTGCGCCGGAAAGTTTTTCATACGATGCCCCAGACCCACTTCTTCCATTACCTGTCCCGCATCCAGTGGGTGCTTGCAGATCTGCAGCGCCAGCTCTACATTTTCCAGAGCAGTCAGATTCGGAATCAGATTATAAAACTGAAAAACGAAGCCAATATCATCTCTCCGGTATCCGGTCAGCTGCTTCTGATTATATTTTGCAATATCTCTGCCATCTACCAGTACCTGACCTGTAGTCGCTGTATCCATACCTCCCAGAATATTCAGCACGGTAGTCTTTCCGGCTCCACTGGGACCTACGATCACCACAAATTCTCCTTTTTCGATATCAAAATCAATGCCATCCACCGCACGGATCTCCACTTCACCCATCTGATAAATTTTCGATACATTTCTCAGCGAAACAAATTTTTCCATACTGTGCTTCTGCCTTTCTTTTTTACATAGTCACTTTTATCATAGCATATATCTGTCTGTGTACAACAGAGTTTTTATTGCATTTCCGGAAAGTGTACGGTATAGTAAACTATTGAAGTGAAATTTTTCGTGTTACAGAGGGGATTTCTATATGAATAAAGATAATATTATTTTAATCGGTATGCCTGGCGCCGGAAAAAGCACTGTCGGCGTGGTACTTGCCAAGGTACTTGGCTATCAGTTTGTAGATACCGATCTGATCATACAGCAAAAAGAAGGAAAGCTTTTATGGCAGATCATCGAGGAAAAAGGTGTGGAAGAATTCATCCGTATTGAAGATCAGATCAACAGCCAGGTGAATGTATCCAAAAGCGTCATTGCCCCGGGCGGCAGTGCTGTCTTTGGAGAAAACGCCATGAAACATTTTCAGGAAATCGGTACGGTTGTTTATCTGGATGTGGATTATCCGGTTCTGAAAAAACGTGTTGGCAACTTTGAGCGTCGTGGTGTTGTTCTTCGCCATGGTAATTCTTTCCGTGATATTTACGAAGAACGCCTGCCATATTATCAAAAATATGCTCAGCTGAGCATAAAAGAACGCGGTCTGAATATTTCTCAGACAGTTTCTTCTATCATAGAAGCATTGGATATATAACTATTGGGGACGGGATTTTCTGGCTTCTAAAGCCAGAAAATCCCGTCCCCGTCAGGTTGCCGTTGTTTTATCTGATACGTATTTTTTTCTTCATAGATGTTCCGAACATCTCTGCATCACCTTTTCGTCCATATGGCTGAATGCTCAGTGTATAAGATTTTCCTTTCTTTTTACCATTCAGTGAAAAATACATACTATATTTTTTACCTTTTCCGCTGGCCTGTCTTCCGTTGATGTACAGCTTCTGTCCGGCCGGCAGTTTTTTCTTCAGTGTAACTGTTACTCTGAAGTCTGTATACCACCATTTTCTCCAGCCCACATACGTCAGATATTTCCATTTGTATCTCACTTTAACCTTTGATACTTTTACGGAACGGATTGCAGGTTTTTCTTTCCGCTGTGTCCGTATTGTTTTGTAAAGAGGTGTTCCTTCTACCCATGTTCCATCTGCTCTTTGCGCAGATTCCACAAATTTAAACTGATAATTGGTATTTGCTTTCAATTTGTTCGCAACCGTTTCACCCTTCTGATTCTTGCCGAGATGCTTCCAGCTCGAACCCGATTTCTGATAAACAGCTACATCACTGGATCCATGGCTTCCATTTGCCAGAACAGAAAATACCACCTGAGTTGGATAAACTTTGTAGTAAGGAACAGACGGCGTACCGGCTTTTGCAAAAACAGATAATCCTGCAGACGTCAGCCATTGGTGGATGTTACCTTAATCGTAGCAGAGCCAGCCTGATATCCCCTATAGCCAGAAGCATCAAAGGTCACTGTAAAGCTTTTCGTATTTTCTCCGTAAACGCTTCCTTCTGTCTGACAGGAGATCTTGCCACTGCTCTCTATCTGATTGAGCTTATCATCACTGTTTGCAGGGATCGTAGATGCAACAAATGTAAAAGTTCTTGGCGTGTAACGGGTTCCTTCATCAATCGTCAGGTCGCTTTCTGTACAGGTCAGTGATACGCCTGTCGCCCGGATATAATCTCTTCCTGTCATTCGATAGCGATAGCTTGCATACTGTCCATTTCCTTTTGCACCAATAGCCAGCACATAAGTACCCGGTTCCAGCCAGACTGATCCGTAGCTCTCCTGTCCGCCAGATTCCACTTTCAGCAATGCATTCTTCATACCACTGTCATTTCCGCTATACAGATATGCCATGACCTTTTTTCCATTTTCAGCAGTCAGCATCAGATTCTGCAGCCTGCGGTTTGGCGTATAAAATGTAAAATATCTTCCATTCTGGAATATATTATTACCGGAACAGATAATTCCTGTCTCTTCTGCACTCACACCTACTGACTGCGCAGCCTGGAAGGAACTGCCACCGTTTTCAGCCACTGTCGCCAGAGAAGGCTTTACCGTAATAGAGGTATTTCCGTTATAATCGGTTCGAAACTGGAATTTCAGGTTCGCAGTTTCATTTGGCTCCATGATAATATAGCCATTCATTGTTCTGCTCGTCATTCCATCGTTCCATAAAAACTGCTTCAGTTTGTGATCTGCTTCTATTACTCTTGTACGATGAACAGTCACTTCGATATCCATCTTCATTCTGTACGATGTTGCATTTGTAAATACTGCCGTACAGGTTTGACCCTGGAGAGGCGTGACAAATACCTCTGTCACTGGCTTATTTATGTCATTACAGATTACGCCTTGAAAATTCTCTGCCTGCACAATATGCTTCGGAACTGCCACTGCCATCAGCAATGTAACCAGCATTGCCAGGATCATCCATAATCTGCAATTTCTTTCAACTGCTTTTTTCCTGTTCATAAAAAATCCCCCTTTCCTGATTCACATACTTTCTAGAGTATATATACTATATCGGGAAAAGAGGATCATTCCTATACTAATATTAGTAGTTTTTCTTTGGCATCGGATGCTTTTTCATAATGGCAAAATACATGGTCAGCAGCAATGCAGATGCCAGGATCCATGCCATCGGACTGGCGAGACATACGCCTGCGTAACTGTGATAGTGAATGGCGATCAACGCCACGCTTCCACGCCCCACCAGCTCTGCAATTCCGGCAGTCATTGGCAGCAAGCCATATCCCATACCCTGGATACCATTTCGGTAGACATTCACCACAGTAAGTGGTATCAGGAACAATGCTGTGTATTTCATATAAGTATCTACCATACCTTCGATCTGCGTTGCATCGCCTGTAACAAACAGTCCCGTCACGATATATCCGAAGAAATACATCACCAGACCAATTACAACCGAAAAGATAACGCCAAACATGGTGGCTCTGGCAAATCCCTTACGCACCCGGTCATAACGTCCTGCACCCACATTCTGTGCCGCAAAGGTCGCCATAGCGGATCCCAGTGCTATGTATGCCTGACCGGCCATCTGCTCACACTTGGAGGCCGCAGTAAACGCTGCTACATAGGTAGATCCAAGTGTGTTCAATGCCATCTGTACCATCGTGGTTCCAATAGCAGTAATGGAATACTGAAATGCCATCGGCAGTCCCACAGCCAGCTGGTTTTTGATCAGTCTGCCTTCTACATGAAAATCCTCTCTGGTCAGGTGAAGAATTGGTACTTTCTTTACCATATAGATAAAACACAGCACCGCAGAAACTCCCTGGGAAATGACCGTTGCATAAGCAGCTCCTGCCACACCCATTTTTAATACAATAATGGATACCAGGTCCAGTATGATATTCATAGATGCAGAAAACAACAAAAAGTAAAGTGGCACCTTACTATTTCCCAGTGCCCTTAAGATGCAGGCAAACAGGTTGTACAATGCCTGTACCAGAATTCCGGCACAGATAATCATAATATACCGGTATGCATCATCAAAAATATCATCCGGCGTATTCATCAACACCAGCAGGCGATGCATTCCCAAAAGACTGATCGCCGTCAGAATAATGGTCGCCGCAATGGCAATCATTCCTGCAGAAGCTACACTTCTGCGCATTCCCCGCATGTCTTCCGCACCAAAACGCTGACTGGTCAGCACGGTAATTCCAGCCATTAATCCTGTCATAAAACCCAAAATCATAAAGTTAATGGTTCCTGTAGATCCCACCGCCGCCAATGCTTCCGTACTGACGAACTTTCCCACAATCACCGTATCTACTACATTGTAAATCTGCTGAAACAGATTTCCCGCAAATACCGGCAGTGCAAAATACAGGATATTCTTTCCTGGGCTGCCCGTTGCCATATTTTTTTCCATAACATTCTTCCTCATGATACAACTTCAATAATTTTCCATCAAAAAGTTCTGCCCTGCATAAAAGCAAGCCAGAACTTTTTCTACCTCACATTATTCTCTTTTGTCTCTGCTGTCAAGGACTTTTTCACAAATCTCTTAATTTCTGATCTCCTGTCTCATAAATCCGATATAAGATCCACCAAATGCTACCAGCATCAGCGCAATCAATCCAGTCAGATGCGGCCATACCAGAAGCAGGCTCTGTCCAAAGGACAGGTATCCTGAAATGGCACCTTCCAGCTGCTGCATAGTGACTACATTGACGGAACGAACAGTAGGATTCATAACCGTTGAAACCGCTTCACTATACAGATAATATGGAGAAATACGGTTCAGCCCCAGCTTCAGAGTATAATTGTTCATCGTATTCAGCATCGCCTGATACTGTGTGGTAATCGGGTATGCCGCATTGGCAATGATATTTGCTACCATGCTCATAAAGATGGTAAAGAAGATCCACAGAGCGATAACCGCCATAGCAGATGTAGCAGAATGTCTGCACACAACTGAGAACAGAATCGACAGTCCCAGCCAGAAGTCCATATAGACCACGGTGAAAATCAGGAATGTCAGTACTCTCAGTACCTCTTCGGTCTGTGGTACCAGACCAGTTGCCATAACGCCAACAGCTCCTACAAAAATACCCATCGTAAATACCATGATCATAATCACAGCATTTCCTGCCAGGAACTTTCCAATGATGATCGAATCGCGGTAAATTGGCTGTGCCACCAGTCGATTCAGCGTCCCATTGTTTCGCTCACTGTTAATAGCATCAAATCCAAGAGTCAATCCCACGAATGGACCCATCAGAGCAATGATACTCATGAAAGATGGAATGGAATTGCCACTGGTGGTATAAATTTTCAAAAATACAAAGTTACTATCCTGGGATATGGCATCCGACAAACCACTTACTGCTCCATACAGACTGGCAATACTGGTTCCCAGAATCAATAACAGGATGATCAGGAAACGCTTACTGCGCAGATGATCTGCCAGTTCTTTATGATAGAGTGCCATCAGGCCAGTATGTTTTCCAGCATGGTTACCGGTCTCTTTTTTCACGGCTGCCTTTTCTTTTTTTAATACTGCTGCGGTCATTTCGTGCCACCTCCCCTGAATAATCTGTTATGTAATTTTCCCTTCTGGGTGGCTTTCATGGCAATGGCTTCTGCCTCTGCTTCTGCCCGCTCAAAGTACATCCGATAGATGGCATCCAGATCTCCGCCTCTCTGATGGAGATGTTGAATCGTATATTCATGGCTGCCCAGGAAGGACGTCAGCTGAGAACGAATATCATACTTCGATTCTACCACAAACATATTTCCTTCCTTCTGAATACTGGACACTCCCGGCTGTCTACTGATCTCTGCCAATACTTTATCATCACATGGGTCAACCTGCAGTTCCAGAGAATACTTCGTACTGTCCTGCACCTGATGCCCCAGATCTTCGATCTCTCCACAGGCTATCAGATTACCGTTTACAAAAATGCCAACCCGGTCACAGATCTGCTGTACCTGATACAACTGATGGGAAGAAATCAACAGCGTTCTGCCATCTTCCTTTGACATCTGTGTCATTAATTCCAGAAGCTCACGCATACCTTCCGGATCCAGTCCCAGTGTTGGTTCATCCATGATGATAATCTCCGGATCCTTCATCAACACATCTGCAATGCCAAGTCTCTGACGCATACCTTTGGAATAAGTGCCCGTCTTTTTATCCGCTGCATCTTCCAGTCTGACACGCTTCAGTGCCTCATCACTGCGCTTCTTTATTTCTTCTTCAGACAATCCATTCAGACGTCCGGTAAATGCCAGATTCTGTCTGCCGGTCAGATCCTGGTAAAAGCCTGGATTATCCGGCAGATATCCAACAATCTTCTTGATGCCAAGGGCGTTTCTGGTACAATCCATCCCGCAGATCGCAGCTGTACCGGCACTCGGTTCTGTCAGACCCAGAAGCATCAGGATCGTTGTGGTTTTGCCGGCACCGTTAGGCCCCAGCAGACCAAATATCTCACCTTTTTTGATAGACAGGTTTAACTGATTCACCGCAGTCTTTTCACCATAACGCTTCGTCAGCCCACTTGTCTGAATAATTACTTCGCCCATAACTTATCTTCTCCCGTATTTTTTAAATACATAGCCAAGACCTGCTCCCAGAACTACAATGATGGCAACTGCTGCCAGTCCCCAGCTGGTACGTGTCTTTACGGATACACGCAGGCTTGCGGTAGAAGTAGCTACATCATTCGCTGCTGTGACAGAGGCTACATAATCACCGGTAATTGCATCCGAATCCGGTGTAATATAAGCAGTTACTTCCTTGGTAGCACCTGCTTCCAGAAGATCAATCGTAGATTCATCAAAGCTCACATCCCAGTTGCTGGCTGCAGAAGATGTCAGATTCAGATTCGTCAGATCAACGTTACCTGTATTGGTAATGGATAAGGTTACTGCTTTCTTTGCATTAGCATAAGCATCTACACTTAAGTTACCACTTGGTGTGGATACTTCCACTGCATAAGATCCGGTAATGGTCATTTTCAGTTCTGTTGACAGCTTTTCTGAAGAGGAAATTGCAGAAATCGGAATGGTGTAATCTCCCTGTGTCAATGTCTCAGGCGGTGTAATTGCTACGGTAATACCCTGGCTGGCACCCGCATCTACGTTCAGGCTTGCTACTGCATTGCTTTCTCCGGATGGAGTAAATGTTACCTGCCATCCTTCCGGTGCTTCTGCGGAAAGACTGAAAGACTGTTCCGTTCCTTTGTTATTTACCAATGTGGTATCAAAGCTGAATGCGGTACCAGATGCTGCCTGCTGCTCTGCATATTCTGCAGTAAAGGTACTGGCTCCGTTCTCTTCCTCTGATACATTCAGTGTCAATGTCACATCACTGGTTTCCCCGTCGTCTGTGACTGCTTCTACTGTAACATTGTAGTCACCTTCTGCTGTTCCTTCTGGAACTGTCAGACTTAAAGTTGCCAGACCTTCTGACACGTCTTTGGATGACTGAATATGTACTTTATTGATCTGGCCGCCATTTCCACGGAAATATCCATCCCATCCGTCCGGCAGATCCTTAATGCTAAGTGCTGCATCCTGACCGCTGCCGGTCTGATTGATAAAGTCCAGATCAAATGTAGTGGTCTCACCTGGTTTTACAGAAATACCTGGATAAGCGGTGCTCATTTCAAATGCACTGGCTGAGGTCACTTCCTGTGTCTCAGTATCAGTCTGTGGTGCGGCATAGACTGCTGCAGGTGTCACGAGACTGACCATACTCAGAAGTGCTGCTGTCATACCAATCGTCTTTAATCTGGATCGCTTGCCTCTTCCTTTCTCATTTGTAGTGTACTGATTGTTCAAATACAGTTGTCTCTTTCTCATGATCTGCATACTCCTTTGCTTCCAAATTTACTTCTCTGTTCAGGGCTTTTGAGAACTGTCCGTTCTGGCACTCGCCTGCCCCGTTTGCTGACGCTATAGTAAAACCTGAATTTAAACTAAATTTAAATAAAAGGAACGAAATTTTGAACATATTGTGAACTTGTGAAAATTCAGTGAACTTTGCTGTTTTTCCAGATTTTGGTGTTATACTGTGTTTCGATAAAAATGATCAGGGGGATATTATGTTTCGCATTTTAATTGTAGATGATGATAAAAATTCCAGACGCTATTATCACGCTATACTTTCCCATTCCGGTTATCAGCCAATTTGTGCCGATTCCGCTTCCATTGCGCTTCATATGCTGGAAGAAAAAAAGATCGACCTGCTTTTGGTTTCCGCACTCATGCCAGGTATGGATGGATTTACACTGACCAAAATGCTGCGAGACTGTGGAAATGATATGCCAATCTGATGATTGCACCAAAGCATATGGCGAAAGATGTGAAAAAGGGATTTCTCATGGGAGTGGATGACTATATGGTCTGTCCTGTGGATGAAGATGAGATGCTGCTGCGAATCCGGGCATTGCTGCGCCGGGCGAAGATCGTATCTGAACATGAGCTAAAGGTCGGTGATACCACTTTGGACTATGATACCCTGACAGTATCCACCCATGGCGAAGAATCTATCCTTCCTCAAAAGGAATTCTATCTGTTATATAAGCTGCTCTCTTATCCGAACCAGATCTTCACGCGAGAACAGCTGATGGATGACATCTGGGGACCAGAATCCGAATCCACAGAGGCTACCGTCAGTGTACATATCGGAAGACTTCGGAAGCGATTCGCAGACAGCAGAGACTTCTCTATCCATACCATACGGGGACTGGGGTATAAAGCGTGTGTGATGGATTAATAATAGCCTTACTCAGCAACTTTGATTATCGAGCAAGGCTATCTGTTTATTTCAACTATTTTAATTCTACAAGTACTTCGATTTCACATGCAATGCCACCTGGAAGCGCATTGGTTCCAATCGCAGAACGCGCCGGAAGCCCTGCTTCATCACCAAATAAGTTATGTATCAATTCAGATCCCCCATTCACTACTGCTGGCTGATCCGTAAAAGTATCAACACTGTTTACAAATGCAAGCACTTTTACAAAACGTTTAATCTTGTTTAAATCTCCTGTTTTTTCTTCCAGATTGGCTAAAAGATTTAATATGCAGTTACGTGCAGCATGCTGCCCTTCTTCCAGTGTAAGATCTTTTCCCAGTTTTCCAATCACAGTTTCCCCGTTATCCAATTTAGGGCCACATCCTGAGCAATATAAAAACTTTTCGCCAAATTCCATAACTGGTGTATAGATACCACCTTTCTTTGGAGCCTTTGGTAAAATAATATTCTGCTCTTTCATGATTTCATATACATCTTTCATTTTTTTATCCTCCTTAAAATTAATATAAATCTTCATTATAGTTTTTTGGTAACTCCAGGCGTTTTACATATCCCATTGCCTTCTTAATATGCTTATCCGCACCAGATAATGTAAAACATCCATGACCAGGAAGTAACGCATCTGGTTTCAACTGATATAACCGTTTTATGGTTCTCATATACATTGGTATATTACTGTCTGCGGTTGCCAAAACAGATATCTTCCCATGATAAAATATTGCATCACCAGAGAATAAATATCGTACCCCATCCATATCCCCCCAGTAAGACATATGCCCTGCACAATGACCTTCTGTGACCATAGCATTTAAACACAGATCCCCTACCTTTATTTGCTGTCCGTCTGCCAATGGATAAACTTCACAGGCTTTCAATATAAAATCATCTGGAAACATCCCTGCCTTCTTCGCTGCATTCATAGAAAAGAACTCCATATCTGCATTTTCCATTGCCAGTGCTGTACTTTCCATAGCATAGACCTTTGCCCCAATTCGCTTTGCAAGTTCTAATACTCCTCCTGCATGATCGGCATGTCCATGTGTCAAAATGATCTTTTTAACATCTGACAGCTGATACCCGTCTCTTTGAATCTCATCACAAATTAATTCTGTTGTATTTCCAAATCCGGCATCTACCAAAGCGCACTCAGACTTTCCATTTACTAAATACACAGTAGCATCTGCTTCTTTACTCAGTCCAATTCCATCCGTTCCAGATGCTACAATTGATATTCTGTTATTTAGTCTCATTTCTATACACTCTTTCCTTTTGCATCTATTACAATCATCTGGTCTAATTTTCCATTACGGAATCCGTACACTTTTTCTGCCAGATTTGTCACAACACATGCATGATTGGGGATTATGGCAATCTTGTCTCCCACCTGAAGTGGGTTTTCTTCTTCTGTTCTCAGAAAGGCATGTTCTTCATTTAGGGAATATATCTGAATTTCCGGATGTTCCATGACATATCCATACCCCTCTCGATAATGACACTGATCAGATGTCAAAGATTTTGTACCCACGTCACAGATCACAGTATGATCATCTGGTTTTGCGACTACCGTAGTAACCACATTTAATGCACACTGTTCCGGACTTGCCAGGCCTATGTCTAGTTGTCCACAGTCATTAAAAATATAGTGACCACTTCGTATTTCTGTTATTCCTTCCAATAACTCAGGTTTTTTCCCGGAGAAACTGGAACCGGCACTTAAAACATTTATCTGGAATCCATGCTGCTTTAAAAGTTCTGCCGTAGTTACCAGATTATCATGTTCTTTTCTGGTAAATTCTTCCAGCTCTCCGATATTTCTCGCCCCATATATCAACCCGCCATAATACATTAAGCCATTTATTTTCAGTCCAGATTCATTTCTGATCTTCTCAGCAAATTCTAATGTTGGCTCACCAGGTTTGATCCCACCTCTGTTTAATCCACCATCCACTTCAATCAAAACTTCAATCTGTGTATTTCTTTCAGTAAAAAATGTACTTAAGTCTCTTGCACCCTTTAAGGAATTCACAATCGTTGATACTTTTACACGCTTTGCAAGTTGATATAAGCGTTGCAGTTTATCTTCCCCAATAATCGGATAAGCAATAAATATATCTTTTATTCCATCATCTGCCATGATCTCTGCTTCTCCGAGTTTTGCACATGTAATACCCTTGCATCCCATTTCAATCTGCTTTTTTGCAAAATATCCGGCACGATGCGTTTTTATATGCGGTCTGTGCGCTAATCCATGTTTTTCTGCATTTTTTTGCATCACGCGAATATTTTCTTCTGCCATATCCAGATCAATTACAACTGCAGGAGTTGGCAGTTCACGCAAATTCTCATTCATAATCATGTTTCATTCACCTCTTTCTTTTCATATAGAACCTCTGCTTACTGAAGATAACTGGTAATAATCTGACGATATATCTCCACTGCCTGTAACAGTTGTTGTTTTTCTACATACTCATTATCAGTATGTGCCTGTTTGATATCTCCTGGTCCAAGAATCAGGGCATCCGCTCCATTTTCAATCCAGAAGCATTGTTCGCAGGATGCTGGAAATGCAACTGGTTCTGCTTCTTGCTGTAATACCGTCTCAATAATTTTATTACAGGTATGAACCATTTCATTATGGATAGAAAGAGCACCTCCTGGCATATAAAAGTGTGGCGCTATTTCAAAGTGAATACCAGTTTTCTCAAGAGTCTTTCTTATTAAGTTTTCTATTTCCTGCTGTGTCATACCTGGAAGTATCCTGCAGTCTGTCAGCATTTTTACTTTGCCAGGTGCAATATTATCTTTTTCATATGCCTCCAGCATGGTTACTGATATACTCGGCACTGGCAGTATCTCATGCTTAACAGCTTGAAAATACTCATTCAACCCGTCCAGCACCTGAATGGCTGACGCAGCACAGCTTACCGGATCATCTTTTCTCCATGGAAGTCCTGCATGACGAGAAGATCCTAATATAGTAATATAATCTCTTGATACACCTCTGTGAGCTACATTTACCTTCAGATTCGTAGGTTCTCCAATAATGACTTTGGTATTTTCCTTACATCTGCCATATTGTGAAAAATAAGCATGTGTACCAAGATTAGAGCATTCTTCATCCGCAACAAATACCAGTTTTAGTCTGCCTTTTCTGACTAGGCCTTGTTCTGCTGCTGTAATAGCTGCTACACACATTGCTGCTACACCGCCTTTCATATCGGCGCTTCCTCTGGCATATATTTTTTCGTTTTTTTCCACCATTGTAAATGGATCCGTAGCCCAATTATCCGTGACCGGTACCACATCCAGATGTCCATTAAAAATTAATTCTGTGCCTTCTTCGCCATACTCAGCAACCAGATTCGCTCTTCCTTCTTCTACTTCCTGCACATGGCATTTGAATCCATATGGTTCAAGAAATAATCTCAGATACTCTGCTGCTGCCAGTTCTTGGCTGGTGGATTGACCGTATTGATACTTATTAAATGTTTCAACAGATCAAGACATTTTTCTGTATAATTCTCTGTATTCATCAAAATATCCTTCGTATAATTTTGTTTTTTCCATATCCGGGAATATAGAAGTTTTTATCTGAAGCAACTGTTTTGCAGCCTGCTCCATGTCCTTAATAATTCCCACTCCATACGCACCGATAATCGCTGCTCCAATTGTTGATGCATCTTCATTTTGCGCAAGATAAACAGGCACTCCCAAAATATCCGCTGTCATCTGTGGCCAGCCTGTTATCTTGCATCCCCCACCGGCCAGTAAAATCTCAGATATTCTGTTCTTACTCAGCTTCTGAAAACATTCCAGTGTTTCTTTCAGATTGTAAGTTATTCCTTCTAATTCACTTTTGAAAAGATCAGCCCGTGTAGTCGCTGTTGAAATCCCTGTAACCGTCTGACAGTCTGCTGCTTTAAAATAGGGTGATCCACTTCCTGCCAAAAAAGGAATTGTCCTGACACCATTACTTCCAGCTGGTACAGCAAGTGCCTCTTCTGCTAGTTTTTGTACAAATCGGTAATCTGTTTCCCCGGTTTCTCCATGTGCAGACGCAAACCAGTTTACTGCCAGCCCGCCATTAAAGTGCGAACCAAGTGCATACAGTTTTTCTGGCAGAATATGTTTATGATATGTGATCTTTCCTGTATAATTACAGTCTGCCTCTGAGGTCTGTACAAGGAATGTTGCGGAAGTGCCTATCGTCAATGTAGAATCACCATCAAAAAACAAATGATTTCCCAGAGCCTGGCAAGCCATATCAGCACCTCCGAAAAATACTGGTGTTCCGCTGAGCAGTCCATATTCTGCTTCTGCCTTATCTGTAACATTGCCCGCAAAATCCCATGGTTTAAACACTGGCGGAAATTTTTCTCTGTCCAATCCGCTGCCCTCTATAATATTATCATTCCATTGGCAGCTAATCGGATCCAGGCAAAGCGCATTGTACGCATCTGTATATTCTGTTTCATACCGCCCCGTTAAAGTTCCCCGTAAATAATCTTTCGGTAAAATAAAGCGCCAGGTTTTCTGATACAGATCATTTTCATTTTTTTTAAACCATAACAATTTGGGAAGCAAAAATGCGTTAATAACCTCATTCCCAGTCATTTCTCGTATTTGCTTTCCTGTCCTTGTTTCCAGATTCTGACACTCTTCCTGACTTCTGGAATCGGCAAGCAGAATACACGGTCTCAAAATCTCCCCGTTTTGATCGACAGCCACAAGTCCACTCATATGTCCTGAAAATGAAATAGCACCTATCTTTTCCAGTGGTATCTCCTTTTTCAGATTTTCCAGTGTATGTCTTAATGCTTTTCTCCACTCCTGAGGATCTTGTTCTAAATATCCTCTTTTTTCTGAAATTGTTGTATATCGCAACTGCCAACATATTCTATTTCCATAGCACTGTTCAGAATCATGATCTTTATTTGTGATGTACCCAGATCTATCGCCAGAACTTTCACTTGCTATCCTCCATCAATATCTTTGCCATTCTGTCAATACTTGCTTCTATAATCTTCTGCCCTTTTTCCGCAGTAGCTTTTGTCGCATCTCCCAGAACTGCCGTTTTCATAAGATCCGTCCATTTTATTGGTGTATAATCAAACTCCTCCGGGAATTCCGGATACTGACAGATTGCTTTCGTCATATCTACTTTATCAGGACACAAGTAGAGCATATACGATGTTTCTATTTCGCATGCATGAAAATATCCTTTGTGTGGTGCGGGTGCTTCACACACCTCCTGAATTACTTTTTCACTTCCCGGATATGTGAAATAATAAGTTTTTATGCTATTATCCACAGATAACTTTCTTGCTGCCGTTTTTATCGCTCCGAGGTTTCCTACATGAGAATTTACTATTGCAAGCTTTTTTATTCCCATATTGATTACACTTTTCCCGATATAATAGATATACTCTGAGAGAATGTCTTCCGGAATATGCACACTTCCCGGAGCTTTTTCCAACGACCACACCTGACCATACGATATTACAGGCAAAAGCAATGCATTTTCAGTGCCTAACCGTAATTCCAGTTTTTTAGCCACATTCTCTGCCAAAAAAATATCTGTTCCCACCGGAAGGTGATTCCCATGTACTTCGGTTGCTCCAATTGGCAATATCGCAGTCATATGATTTAAGTTTTCTGTCTGCTCCTGATTCAATTCTGCAAGTATCATGTTTTTCTTACCTCTGTTTTATTTTTTGAATGTAAAACATTCTCTTGGATTGTTTACAAAGATATCCTCCACAAGCTGAGTGCCATTTATTCCTGCTTCTTCTGCTTCTTCGATCAGACGCTTTGTCCATTCTTGTTTTATATATGGAAGTCCTAATGCATAACCATAGGAATAATAGTAACTCTTTCTGGCGGTATCTCCACTGACCAGAATCTGCTTCTGATAACCCCTTTTTACCAGTTCCAGAATGCATTTTATGCGAACACTTTCCGGATTGTATTTTACTTTTGCAATTCCATCAAAGCAAAGGAATGCTCCTGTATCCGCAATCTTGCAATGGTAATAAGTATCTGGATTGCGATCCATATGCCCAAAACTGATATTGTGTAAATCAACTCCTTCTTCTTTCAGAATCTGTATCTGCTGCAGTGCCATCGTACCCGCTTCTGTATGTGCATGCATTGGTGCACCTGTCGCAAGATGTGCTCTGCTTACTGCCCGGATTGTTTTGATTTCTAATTCAGACATACTATTATATCCTGTCCCGAATTTTACCTGCCCGCCTTTCACTCCGGTTCCCTGCATTCCAACTTCAACTTCATTTATTACAAACTGTGTCAGTTCTTCTATGGATGCCTGACCAATCCATTCATTATAGGTACGTGTTTCACCAGGCATCTTGGCATCCCAGAGGAATCCCTTGTTAAATCCGGCTGTACCTATAATCTGCATTCCAGTATGTACTGCAATATCATAAACAGCCTGCGGTTCACGTCCATAATCGATTGCCGTTGCATCCACAATTGTTTTTACGCCAGCTTCTTTTGCAAGCCGAACTTCATTTTCACTTTTTACCGGATCATCCAGTAAAAGATCGTCTTCTCCTCTCTCCAGCCAGTGTCCCGGACAACACACAATATGCTCATGTGAATACGTAAATCCCATTTCTTCTGGTGCAATGTCACCTGTCATTGTTCTTACAAAGCTCATACTCCTCAAACCTGCCTTTCAATTAATTATTTTTCATTTTTACCTGATTAATCGCTACCATAACAGCAATGATGGTACCCTGACATATAAACTTACCAGCTTCAGAGATTCCAAGGATTGTCATCAGACTTGATAATATCGTAATGATCAGCACCCCCGGGAATGTCCCTTCCAGGCTTCCAATTCCACCTGTGAATGCAACCCCACCAATTACAGACGATGCAATGGAATCTAAGGTGTAAGAATTACCAATATCAACAGATCCCACCCCGATATATGCAGATAACATAATTCCTGCAACACAGGCCAGCATAGACGCAATCATATATGCAGAAATTACAATTTTATCTGCCTGAAATCCTGATAATTTCGCTGCCTGCTGGCTCGATCCTGTCAGATAAAGTTTTTTTCCATAAACAGTTTTATGCAACACAAGTGACAAAATCAGCCAGAATGCGCACCATATGATAACCGCAACCGGGATGATTCCTATCCATCCTTCTGAAATAAATCTTATTTCTTCTGCAATACTTCCTCTTGCAATTCCCTGTGTGTAGATATAATATCCACCCTGTACCACCAGAGACATCGCCATAGTTACCAAAAACGGCTGCATTTTAAATTTTGTAATAATCAATCCATTGCAGAATCCCACCAGCGCACAAATCAGCATCGATATCAGAATAGCCTGTGGAGCCCTACTGCTACTGCCATTCATCATGGATGCAAGTATCAGGTTCGTCATCGACATACAAGTACCCAGCGACAGGTCCAGTCCTCCCACAAGAAGAACCATAGTCTGACCGACGGCTACAATGCCAAGTGGTGCTGCTGACCGTGCTATATTAAGAAGATGGGTCATAGATACACTGCCCTGTGTAGAAATAGCAAATACAATAATCATTACAAGCAGGAGTACATAAATTCCAAGCGGAAATGAACTATATTTTTCTCCTTTCTTCATACGACTCATGCTGTTTTCCTCCTTTTTATCTGAAATACCATAAGCGAAATCATCAATAAAGCGCCTTTTATGATATATTGAAAATACGGAGAAATTCCGAGATTATTCATCATATTATTAATCAAAGATAATATAATCGATCCAAATAGCGCTCCGATCACCGATCCTACTCCACCGTTCATGGAAATTCCTCCTACTACGGCTGCTGCAACAGAGTCCATTGCATAACTGTCACCAACCAGAGGATTTCCACTGGCAATTCTTGCAGACAGAATAATTCCAGAAGATGCAGCTATCATTCCTGCCAAAACATATGTTATGATAACTACTTTTTTTGTATTGATTCCAGACTGTTCTGCATATAGCTCTCCATTTCCCACAGAATATACATCTCTTCCATATCTCGTCTTATGTAATACCAGAAACATAATTACATACATAATCCCCGCCAGGATAAATGCATAAGAGAATACACCTATTTTTTGTCTTACGAAACTTGCAAACGCAGTATTGACACTTCCCCCAGATGCTGGCATTAAGATCAGGCAAATTCCTTTTACAAATGCCTGTGTCGAAATTGTAATAATCATGGCAGGTATTTTGAATACTTTAATTCCAAGACCATTTACCAGACCAACTACTGCTCCAATGGCAAGCGCCAAAGCCATAGCACCTGTTAATGTCACGCCATTTTTTGCACTGAACATTGCCATTATAATGGTGCTAATAGATATCACTGAACTCACTGACATATCAATTCCGCCAATAAACAACACCATACTCTGTGCCACTGCAACAATTGACAGTACAGTTGTCTGTGTTAATACATTTCTGATATTTGCTGCAGTAAAAAACTTTTCTGATAAAATACTGGCCAGGATCATCATGATAATAATTATGACAAATGACGGAATGGCCTGTTTTACCTGACTTTTCACTGATCCTCTCATACAGATGTCCCCTTTCCGCTTTTTGCACATAGTCTCATCAATGATTCTTCTGTGGCATCGGCCGCATTTACATGTCCTGAGATTTCTCCTTCATACATAATATAGATCTCATCCGATAAACCGATCAGTTCCAGCATATCGCTTGTAAATACAATGACACTGACACCACTTTTTGTAAGTTCCCTGATCAACTGATAGATCTCCAATTTGGATTGCACATCAATTCCTCTGGTCGGCTCATGAAGTATCAGTAATTCAGGCTCTGTTTTTATCCATTTAGAAAAAACTATTTTCTGCTGATTTCCACCTGACAGACTGCCTGCAGGCTGCTTTGGATTATTTATTTTTATATGTAATTGTTCAATTCCAGATGACACCTCACTTTTCAGTTTTGCATTATTTACAACTCCATGTGTGGCATTCTCTGACAGTATTAATGAATATATATTTTCCGCACAGGAAAGGTTTAAAAATAGCCCTTCTGCTTTTCGGTCATCAGAGACAAATGCTATTTTATGCTTTACAGCCTCTACAGGACTCTTGATCCTCACTTTTTTTCCATCAAGCAAATAATCGCCTTCCATGAAAGGATTGATTCCAAACAACCCTCGCGCAAGTTCACGCTGTCCCTGTCCCTCTAATCCTCCGATTCCAACTACGCTACCCTTAGGGACTTCCAGATTTATATTTTTCAGTTTGTTTCCAAGAGAAATATTTTTTAATTCTACTTTATTTATATCTGATCTTTCTTCATTTCGCTTTGGATAAACATTCTTAAATTCACGTCCCACCATTTTACTGATAATCTGATCTGCATCTGTTTCACTTACCGGACAGGCATAGACAAATTCTCCGTCCTTCAATACAATTACTCTGTCACAGGAACGAAAAATATCATCCATTCTATGGCTTATTACAATTACACAAACATTCTGCTTTTTTATACGATCAATAAATTCAAATAATTTTTCTGATTCTGCTTTATTCAGACTGGATGTTGGTTCGTCAAATATCATGATTCTTGGATGATTCGACCATGCTTTTGTAATTTCAACAATCTGCTTCTCAGCAGGTGAAAGTTCCTTTACAAGTGCATATTCATTAATCTCTGAAACTCCTACTTCATTCAGGATTTGTCTAGCCTGTTTATGAAGTTCCTTTTGCAAAATCATAAATCCTTTTTTAGGTTCGTGACCAAGCATAATATTTTCTCCAACTGTCATCTCCTGCATCAGGCTTAACTCCTGATGAACGAACGAAATACCATAACTGCGTCCTTCCTTTGAACTGGAAAGGGACACTTTTTTATTGTCAATATATACTTCTCCAGCTGAAGGTTTCAATCCTCCACTTATAATATTCATCAATGTTGATTTTCCAGCACCATTTTCACCGGCAATCGCTATTCCTTCCCCAGGAAAACATTCAATAGATATGTCTTTTAAAACAACATTTCCACCAAAATTTTTCGATAAATGTTTTCCTGCCAAAATACAGTTCTTATCCTTCATATAAAATCTCCTCAGTTATGTATAATGAGGACTGGCTCCCCGCCAGCCCTCTCTTCCACTTATAACTAATTGCTGAATACTTCTTTTAAAACACTTTCCGGAAGTTCTGTTCCACACCATACATCATCTGACAAATCCATATGTACATAATCTGGCATTTCTTCTGTTTTGATTGTTAATACCGGGTAAATATCATCTTTCTTTACTTCTTCCCCATTCATCAGCTTAATTGCATTTTCAATCGCAACTCTTGACAGCCATGTTGGTTTGGAAACTGCAATTCCTTCCATATTATTGTTAATGCAGGCTTTTAAGTAACCATTATTATCTTCACCTGTCATTGGCACAAGATCCCTCTTTGCTGCATTAAAGGAATCAATTGCTCCAAGTGTCATTGCTCCACCTTGTGACCATACGCCATCAATCTCCGGATAGGTAGCAAGTAAGTCTGTAGTAACGGTCTTTGCCTGTGCATAATCCCATCCTGCATCCTCTGCAGTAAGAATCTCAATATCTGGATTTTGATCAAATACTGACATAGCTCCTTCGTATCTTAATGTATTGGATGTGAAACCAGAGATTCCGTTCAGCATAATAATTTTGCCACTTCCATCCAGCTGATCAACCAGCCACTGCGCTCCCTGTGCTCCAAAATCCCTTTCATCTACAGTAACCAGTGAGTCGTAGCAATCACCATCTACTGTTGCACAGGAAAGAACAACCTTAATTCCGGCATCCATTGCTTCCTGAAGTGTTGCATTAATTGCGGTGGCATCACAAGGTGTAGTAATAATCACATCAACCTGCTGTGCAATTAAGTCTTCCAGGTTTGCAATTTGCTTACTTACATCATTGTCTGACTGCACATAGGTTACATCAAGATCATCTGCATACATGTTTTCTGCATACCATTTAAACTCCTGATAAAGCTGTACAGACCATGAATTTCCAAGATAATAGATGTCATATCCTACTTTAATCTTGTCACCCGTGGTATTTTCTACTTTCGTAACACCATCAGCCAGTTCCTGGGCAGTTTCTGTAATCTCTTCTGTTCCTGTTGTTTCTGTTTCCTCAGCAGCCTGTGCACAGACCATCATAGAGAAGCCAAGTGTCGCCCCTAAACCAAGTGCTAAGAGTTTTGAAGTTACTTTTGCCATAATTTGTTTCCTCCCTTGTTTTCTTTTTTCAAGTGTTTTGATAGCTATATTATATGCTTGTCCAGTTGACCAGTCAACTGGACAAGTTGTACAAATTATTTTCATTATTTTTATGACAAATTTCTGCAAATTAATTGTCATAAAAAGTAATTTTATAGTATATAATGGTTTTATAGATTACATTTTATGTTATGGAAGGAAATCAGTTATGAAACGCAATATTCCACAAAAGGACACCAGTCTTCTTTTAAATTCTTATACACCTTATTATGTTCAGATTAAATCATACCTTCGTAATCTTATACAGGAACTGGGACCTGAACAACCGATTCCAAGTGAATTGGAATTAGCCGCTAAATTCCAAGTCAGCCGGGGTACTGTAAAACAGGCTGTCATGGATCTAGTATATGAAGGCCGATTATACCGTAAACAGGGAAAAGGAACTTTTACTTCCGGGCAGATTCAACGTGACTATTCTATGCTTCCTTCTTTCTCCAAAGATATTGCTAACGCCGGGCACACTGCACATTCAACATTGCTTAAATTTGAATATACAGCTTCTACTGTACCCAGAGCACAGGAATTTTTTAATCAGTCTCCTGATACCAAAGTATATAAATATAAACGACTCATCAGTGATGAAGATGAGCCTCTTTCTGTTGCAATTAGTTATTTAAATGCAGATATCTTTCCTGATTTAAAAGCTGATGATATTGGTTCATCTTTGTATGAATCTCTATATAAAAAATATCAGTTTGTACCAGAACAGGCCGTCGACAGTTATAGTATTGCAGAAATTTCTTCCAAAACTGCCTCATTACTAAAACAGCCTAAAAATTCTATCGTAATTTATTCGGAACGTATGGCCAGACTTGCAGACGGACGTCCATGTGAATTTGTAGAGAGCTATATTCGCCAGGATAAATTCAAAATACAGATTGAATACAAACAGGGAATTTCTAATACACTTCAATGGAATATATAACAAAAGGCTTCAACGATAATTGTTCTCATCGTTGAAGCCTTTTTCTTTTTAAATCATAAGTAATATAACCAGATAAATATTTGGCAGGCGCACGCTTCTCCTGCATCTCTCAGGTTTTCGCCTTGTCTGTAACTTCGGCGTGTAGATCGTGCGAACTTTTCCACATTAAATAATTATATTATAAAAGATAAGTTATCCAGTCGGGTGGCAATCCGACATCTCTTTAAGACCTCTATGGGCGTGATAGCTGCCTGTTCTATCCTTGAATACCTCATCTTTATAATCTACTATGCTCAGTTGTATAACTATAACACAACAATAAAATTTTATTGTCAAACCCTATACTTTCCAGACCCGTCCCTGCTCTATATAATTGAATAACTGAGATCTGCGCAACGGATACATTGTTCTATATGACAACCTTCTATCAACAGAAATTCGTACTGCAACAGCAACATAGTCTGTAAATTGACAGATGAAAGATATACTGTCCTTATTAGGATGTATACTAATATATTCCGGTCTTTGTATAATACCAGGTATCTGCTCAAAACATTGATTATATTCTTCCTCCGAAATAAAATCTTTCTGATGTCGTTGAGTGTGCTTTATCCGATCTTTCCAAAATAAAATATCTGTATGTAATGTTGATACTTCTTTTATTATTGTCACCTCTTTGTCTGTGACCTATAAATGCCACAATACTTTATTTCTATACTTTTTTCTGTTGCTATACAAGTAGTATAATTCTCTTTTTTAAACTTATCAATTTATTTATATAAATTCACTTATGATATATCATTCTTCTAACAATTCCCCATCTACAATCCTGACGATCCTCTGTGCATGTTGTGCCACACCCAGATCGTGAGTGATCATAACGATCGTATTTCCTACCTCATGCAACCTGTGAAACAACTTTAACACTTCTTTTCCGCTGGTCTGATCCAGTGCACCGGTCGGTTCGTCGACCAGCAGTATGGCAGGTTCTCCCACTAAAGCTCTGGCGATGGCCACACGCTGCTGCTGTCCACCGGACAGTTCTCTTGGCTTATGATGCATGCGCTCTTCCAGTCCCAGCATCCGTATGGTCTCCAGACTGGCTGCTTCGGCTTCTTTCTGTGTCATGCCACGCACCAGCAGGGGCATGATAATGTTCTGCATAACATTATAGGTCTGAATCAGATGATATTTCTGAAAAATAAATCCGATCTTTTCGTTTCGAATCTGAGTCAGTTCTTTTTCGGAGGCCTGTTCAATCTGGCAGTCATCCAAACAATAACTGCCGGAATCTGATTTATCCATACATCCAATCACATTTATCAGCGTACTTTTTCCAGAACCGGATGGCCCAAGAATAGCCAGAAATTCCCCTTCATCTACTTCCAGATTCACATCCTTCAGTGCATGAAGTTTCTCGGCTCCCACCGAATAATATTTGTTAATGTCTTTGATTTCTATGATTTTTTTCATGCTTAACCTCGTTATTCTTTCAACATCCAGATCTCTGTAATGGTTTCATTGCCCTCTTCATCCGTCACAATGGTAACCTGCAGACGATCTCCTGCCTCCAGAATCGAAAACGTGCGTTTTTCATCGAAAACTGTGAACTATTTCCGAACCTAAGAGAAACCTAAAAAGAAAATAAAACGCACCTTAAAGTGCAAGAAATATAAACTGAATTTAAAAAAAGAATCCCACTCGTGAGATTCTTTGCTTATAAACAACAGACTTATGTTATTCTTTCCAGATGCCACTGGCATTCAGGAAATACTTTTCCGGTACATCTTCATCCCGGTCAATATCTGCAATCGACGTAACATGAAAATCTACGCTATAATCTCCGGAACAGCTTTTTTCAAAATTAGCCCGGATTCGATCCGACACAATCTTGCAATTCTCCAGCTTAATCTCTGAAAACATAATCAGATACTGGGTATAACTGTATCTGGTATAAAAATCACCTTTTCGCAGGGAACCGGAAATAGCCGATGCCAGCTTCTTGGAAGCTACACGATCCTTACTCTCTTCCCACTTTACTGTTCCGTTTCCGTGCTTTAATGTACATAGCATGATGTACACAGATATACCACTGCGTTCCATCATACGGGTAAATACATGATAAATATCCACAAAACTTGGAAACGTACAGTAATAGGCTCCCATGGCTTTTTCTTTTTCACTGAGTCGATTCTTAATATCATCTGCCACTTCTGCGGTCTGGCTGACATGCTCGCCCATGATTCGGAATCGCCGCAGCATCTCCGGTGACGGAGACAATCCCAGTTCTTCAAAAGCCAGCTGCGTAGACTTTTCATATACCGTCATTGCTTCCTGATAACGGGACATAGCCATCAGGCTGTCAATCTGCCACAGCTGCCAGTCCTCAAAAGGATAAATAGCAGCCGCTGCTGAAGATACCCTGAGCACTTCCTCATACCGTTCTTCCATCATGCCATCTTCACACAATTCCTGCACACATCTGGCATAAAGATCCCGACAGTGCACATTCTCCACCGTTACCCAATCTTCTCCGATCATATTTGGCAAAAACTCACCAGCATAGATCGCAACTGCCCTGCGATATGCATCCAGCTGTTCTTCCTTACTGCAATCCTGGCCTTCCTGTACCAGCTTTTCAAATTCACAGACATCCACCCAGACCGGTATAGTCTCATCCCAGGTACACATTCCGCTCTGAATACAGATATAGTTGCTGTCCGGTAAACCGGCAGCTTTCAGCTGGCGGCGCAAACGAAAGATCGTATTATTCAGACTCCCGTTTTTATTCTCCACTTCTTCCCGTCCATAAAGTGCATCAATCAATGTTGCCTTCGACACGCCATCCTGCGCATGAGTCAAAAACAACTGAAACAGTTGTGTTGTCTTCGAAACAAAGCTGCGGTCAATGACGATCTCTTTTCCTGCATACATAACAGAAAAACCGCCCAGCATTCTGACTTCTAATTTTTGTTCCGGCATGCGTCACTCTCCTTACCTTCTTTGTGTTGCCCGATATTGGTCTGTATCCCTGTTGTCAGCCTTGTGCAATAAGGCTTTGAATAGTTACAGAATACCATTTTTACAGGCTTTTTTCAAGAAAGAAAAAAGAAGCCGCATACCTGTGTATGCAGCCTCTCTGGTAACCTTTATTCTTTTATGTCCAATATGCCTTCATATATGCAGACTTGATATTGGTAACTCTTGCATCTGTAATTCGGGATACGGCGTTCTTTACGAACTCATATGTCTGTGGTCTGGAAGACTGAAGATTCTGCGGAGATAATACGTAATCTTTGTAAGACTCTGCAAAATACTCTGCACTGCTCTTTGTCAGATACTGATAGTTCGCTGACTGCAAAGCACTCTTTTCTTTGTTGTAGATCGCTACAAACTCAGAACTGGTATCTACATTACCTGCCAGCCATCCCACAAAATGTCCCAGTTCGTGGTAGATGGTATCTCCACTGCTCTTCTTCAGGATAATATTATGAGCTTTTACTGAAAAATATCCACTGTAAGAAGATGTCGGGTTGATCTCGATCTTGAACTCCAGATTCTCAAATGCATTCAGCACATTAGCATCTGCTCTCGGTGCCATGGAACGTACCGTTACATTACTTACGACCTGCATCTCATCTGAAGATGTACTCTGTGCTGCAGACGCTGCAGTATTCGCTGTCACTGTATTAGCTGATGCAGCAGCTTCACTGGATGATTTCTTTGGCTTATTGGTTGTAGTCGTCTTCACCGTTGTCTCCACTGTCGTTGTTACTGTCTTTACCTTGGAATTCTTCTTGGTTGCTGATACTACCGTTGTCAGAACTGTGGTAGCAGTAGCCACCTTCTTCTTGGAATTTTCTTTTTTTACGGTCTTGGACTTCTTACTGCGCTTTGTACTTTTGGCTGTTTTTTTTGCTTTTTTCTTCAGTCTGGACTTCTTTACTTTTCTCTTGGTTGTCTTCTTTACCTTTACAGTAGGCTTGGTCGCCAGTGGAACTTCTTCTTCTGGAATGACAATACTTCCATCCTCTGTATCTACATATTCTACTATCTGTGGAATAGACAAATCATCTGTCTCCTGCCCTGTATACCAGGTACCGGTAACCAGCACGGCTGCTGCCAGCGCAATGCCTCCAAATCTTACTAATTTATTTCTCTTCATATAACTTCACCCTGTCCTTTTGTCAAGTGAACATAAACTCTCTACTATTACATATGTAGTATAGCAGAATAAGGATAGCAAAAGGATATCAAAATTGCAATATCTTTAAAAAATTACATCGATTCTTGTCCCCGACCCCAACTGACTCTGCATATTCAGTTTTGCACCATGACACTGAACCACATGCTTGACAATCGCCAGCCCCAGACCGGTGCCTCCGGTAGACTTAGAGCGACTCTTATCGACCCGGTAAAATCGTTCAAATACCCGTTCCTGATCTGCCTGAGAGATTCCGATTCCGGTATCCTCCACCGTCAGATGTACCTGCTCCTCTTCCCGGTTCACCGATACTACCACATTTCCATAAGGCCGATTGTAACGGATCGCATTGCTGACCAGATTATACAGCAATTCCTCCATCATTTCCCGGTTCGCCATCATTCTCGTTGACTTTCCGGTAAGCATCAGCGTTACGTTCTGCTTCTCTGCATTAATCTGCAGCATGTTGACACATTTTTCTGCCAGCTCATACAGATCCAGTTCTTCCATCGGTACTTCCGTGGACGCATCCAGCTCAGACAGACGAAGAATATCATTGATCAGCGTCAGCAGACGATTGGAACTTTTCGAGATCTCTCCCGCAAAACGTATCGTATCATCCCCACTTGTCATTCCACTGGCAATCAGCTCTGCATAGCCCGAGATCGCCGTCAGCGGGGTCTTCAGTTCATGAGATACATTGGCTGTGAATTCCTGACGCATCTGAGAACTCTTCACAATGTCCTCATGCTGCTTGCGAATCGTCTTCATAAACGGTTCCAGCTCCCGGTATGTCACTTCCTCCTCGGTATCATCTATATGGGATGCCATATGCTCAATCGGTTTTAAAATACTGCCAGTCAGGAAATGTGTCAGGATCACACTGACCAGAATCAGCGCTGCTGACATCAGTCCCAGTGGCAGAGATAAAGCACTCAGCATACTCCACACATTACCAGCTTCTTTGGCCACACGGAGCACCTGTCCATTGTCCAGACGCAATGCAAAATAAAAAGCCGTTTTTTTCATGGTTGCCGAACGGCGCATGATTTCCCCTTCTCCATTCTGAAGAGCTTTTTGAATCTCCGGCCGCTGTCCATGGTTATCCAGATCTCCAATGCTGGCATTTGTATCAAAGGCTACCGTTCCATCCGTATCGATCACGGTGATACGCACATTATCTACCGCTTTCATGGTATAATCTGCCTTCGGATCGTCAAAAATCCCGGTGTTTTTCAGCTCGTAGGCACAGATCCTTAAGTTTTCCCGCACCTCCTTCTGAAACAGTTCAGAATAAACCAATACAGAAACAATCATGGTAAAAACAATTGCCACCATAGTTATGATGGCAAATTGAATATTAATTTTCTTTTTCATTCGATTCGATACCCCACATTTCGTACAGTCTTAATGTGTTTTCCTGCATCTCCCAGCTTCTGGCGCAAGGTCTTGATATGCATATCCAGTGTGCGGGATTCTCCTTCAAAGTCAATTCCCCACACTTTTTCCATAATCGTCTCCCTCGTCATAACGATTCCTGCATTCTGCAGAAACAGTTTCAAAAGCTCAAATTCCTTATAGGTAAGTTCACAGTTTGCTCCATCCAGCGTCACCTGCCGTTTTTCGCAATCCAGTGTAATATTCTGGAATACCAGCTGTTTCTCCTCCTCATCCTGATTGATACGGCGCAAAATCGCTTTTACCCTGGAGATCAGTTCCATGATTCCGAATGGTTTGGTAATATAATCATCCGCTCCGTTATCCAGACCCTTTACTTTATCTATTTCAGAAGATTTGGCGGTCACCATAATCACCGGCACACGTCTGGTGTCTGGATTTCGTCTCATTTTTTTCAATACTTCAATTCCATCGCTGTCAGGGAGCATCACATCCAGAAGTACCAGATCCGGCTTACGGTCCTGTACTCTGCTCCAGAATGTTTTTGCATTTTCAAAAGTATCCACTGTATACCCACTGTTTTTCAATGCATAGCTCTCGATTTCACTGATATTTTTATCATCCTCCACAATATAGATGACTGCCATTATTCTTCCCCCTGTTTTTTGCTTCCGTTACTGTGGAAGCACATAACGTTCTCTGTATTTTTCTCTCTGCTGTCTGAATTCTTCATGATCGCGAATCTCAGTAGAGTATGCATGTGGATCATATTCACTCTCATGCTGCTGTACCTGATACGCTGAAATATTGGAGCAGTGATCGGAAATGCGCTCCATATCCGTACAGATATCAGACAGAATAAATCCCAGCTGGATCGTACACTGTCCATCCTGAAGTCTTCGTACATGGCGGTCTCTTACCTGAATATTGATGTCATCGATCACATCTTCCAGAGGCTCCACCTTTTTGGCTTCACTGATATTATCTGTTACAAATGCTGAAAATGCAGTATCTACGATATCTTTTATCGCGGAACGAAACACCGACACTTCTGCTTCTGCCTGCTCGGAAAAATGCAGATTTTTTTCCTGCATTTCTTTTGCGGAGCGCATCAGACTGACTGCATGGTCAGAAATTCGTTCAAAGTCTCCAATACAGTGGAGCAGCATCGTCAGACTTCGACTGTCTGTATCAGACAAATTTTTACTGCTCAGCTGCACCAGATAGGAACCAATCTGATCTTCATAGTGATCTACGGTTTCCTCCAGCTCTGTTACCTGAGCTTCTTTCTTCTCATCGTATGTTTCAAACAGATCCAGTGCGGATAACAGAGATTCTCTGGACAGATACGCCATTCGTTTTGCTGCCACATAAGAATATTCTGCTGCCAGTGCCGGACGTTCCAGGAAACGTTCGTCCAGTACCGGAATCTGCATTTCGTCTGTTTTCTCTGTTTTTTTCTCGTGTTTTCCGACTGTCAACTGTGCCAGTTTTACCAGCTGATCGCCAAACGGCAGTAAAAGTGCTGTGGTAAAGATATTAAACACACTGTGAATAACCGCAATGTTAGCCGGTCCAATGGCATCTGTCAGGAAATCAAATCGTACAAATGCATTGATTCCGTAAAATAATACCAGACAGACAATCGTACCGATCATGTTAAAGTACAGATGAATCGCCGCTGCGCGTTTTGCATTTTTGCTAGCTCCGATCGCAGACATAATCGCAGTAATACAGGTACCAATGTTCTGTCCCATGATGATCGGGATCGCCAGTCCATATGTGACAGTTCCTGTTGCACACAGTGCCTGAAGAATACCTACCGATGCCGATGAGCTCTGAATCACTGCTGTGATAATCATACCTGCCAGCACTCCTGCTACCGGATTGGCGAATTTCACCAAAATCTCTCCGAACTCCGGCACCTCAGCCAGCGGTTCCACTGCACTGCTCATTGCGGTCATTCCGGACATCAGAATTGCAAAACCAACCATAATGGTTGCCACATTTTTCTTTTTTTCATTTTTGGAAAGCATCAGAATAAATGCTCCAATAATAGCCAGAATCGGTGCAAATGAAGTCGGTTTTAACATTCGCAGCCAGATATTGTTTCCCTGAATTCCAGTCAGGCTGAGAATCCAGGAGGTAGCTGTCGTACCGATATTCGCACCCATAATCAGTCCAACTGCCTGAGTCAGCTTCATGATACCTGCATTTACAAAACCAACCACCATAACCGTTGTCGCTGATGATGACTGAATCACCGCCGTTACTCCGGCGCCCAGCAACACTGCCTTGAACCGGCTGTTGGTCAGCTTCTCCAGAATCTTTTCCATTTTACCGCCGGACGCTCTGGATAAACCATCCCCCAGCATAGACATTCCATACAGGAAAAACGCCAGACCTCCTAAAAAAGCAATTGCAGAAAATATATCCATCTCATAACTCCTTTACTTTTCATGTTCTATATCCATAGTTATCGTTACTGTAACATGGCTTTGTAAAGTTTATGAGTTGTGAATGTAAAATGTATGTAAAGTTTGCAGAACGGTTACGATGCTTTTCTCATTTTCCACTTGCAGTAAATGACTGCCGTCAGCGTGCTGCATGCGGTCGCCAGCAGTGCCGGTCCTACGATTGCCTCCGGGTTACTGCTTCCATACTGCTGCGCCAGGCGATCATATTTACCGGGATCAGCTGCAAGGATGAAATATTCAGTATCAAAAAGGTACACATCTCATTGCTGGCTGTACCCTTAGGCCGCTTCCGGCCAGCTCTTCTTCCATTTCTTCGTTCCTCTTCGATCTGTTCCAGTGCCTTCATCGCTTCCAGACCTGCAGGAGTCGCCGCACCTCCAAGTCCCAGCATATTGGCAATCATATTCAGGCTGATATATTCCTGCGCTCTGTGACCATCCGGAATATCCGGAAATAAAAATCGAATAACTGGCCGGATACTGCGAGTCAGCCTATTTACCAGGCCACAATCCTGTGCAATCTCCATCAGTCCCGTCCAAAAAGCCAGAACCCCGGCCATACCAATTCCCAGCTGTACAGCTTCCTTCGCTGATGACAGAATTATCTCCGTCACAGCCTCCAGATTTCCGGAAAATGCAGCATAGATCATGCCACAGAGCAACATCCCAGCCCATAGTAAATCCATAAATCATTCTTCCATTCTACATGCTTTTTACAAGTTTATGGTTTTACACATTTTCCGATGCCTGAATTTACAACTTTTATTTTCCTGACAAATTCTGTCTGCCATTTTGGTACTTTTCTCTTTTTTATGACATTACAACTTCCGCCCCAGCATATCTGGATTGATTGCATAGCCAGAGCAGTCTCTCTCGTAATCCGCCCTTCTTTATAATACTTCAACAGGCAGGCATCCATAGACATCAGCTGAGTCTGATTAGATGAATAGATCACTCCGTCAATCTGATGCACCTTATTTTCCCGGATCATGTTCCGGATCGCCGGTGTCATCACCATGATTTCAAATGCCGGAATCTGTTTTCCTTCCACATCTGGAATCAACTGCTGAGACACGATAGCCTGCAGCACCGATGCCAGCTGAATCGTGATCTGTCTCTGCTGATTCGCAGGGAATACATCAATGATACGATCCACTGTATTGGCTGCTCCCAGGGTGTGCAGAGTGGAAAAAATCAGATGTCCGGTTTCTGCCGCTGTCATGACAGTATTGATCGTTTCATAGTCTCGCATCTCTCCCAGAAGAATGACATCCGGGCTCTGACGCAGTGCCGCACGAAGTGCGGTAATATAGCTCTCCGTATCTGTCACTACCTCTCTCTGGCTGACAATACTTTTATCATGACGATGTACGAATTCCAGAGGATCCTCCAGTGTGATGATATGTTCTGCTCTGGTATGATTAATATGATCAATCATACAGGCAAGGGTTGTGGACTTGCCACTGCCCGCCGTTCCGGTTACCAGCACCAGTCCATTATTAAAATCTGCCAGATGGATGACCTCATCCGGAATCCCCAGCTTCTTTGGATCCGGCAGCTGAAATGCAATTACCCGAATAACAGCCGCCAGAGATCCTCTCTGTTTATAAGTGCTGACACGAAATCTGGACAGTCCGGGAAGGGAAAATGAAAAATCATCATCTCCGCTGGTCAGCAGCTTATCCATAGAACGTTTTCCAGCCAGTTCGTAGATACCATGAATCACCTCACTGGTCTCATCCGGCATCATCATCTGCTCTCCGACCGTTACCATTTCTCCATTTATTTTACAGGTCAGGGCACGCCCTGCTACAATAAAAATATCCGATGCCTGCCGGTCAATGGCATTTTTCATAATCTGCCTTACTTTTTCGATGATCTCTTCTATATTCATAGGCTCTGCCTGTCCTCCGTTTTTTTCTGTCACATTATTTCTTCTGTAGTACCGGCAGCCCGGTATCTCCATTCCAGTCTTCTATCTGCTCTGCTTCCCAGCTCAGGATCTGCACATAAGACTCTTCTTTTTCCGGTTCTGTGATCTGAAGCTCCACCCGCAGCTGCTGTGTCTCATTGATTGGTTCTGTGTATACACAAAGCAATCCCTGTCCATTCTCCATCTCTGTAACAGTCAGATCCTGCTCCTGCTGCAATGCCGTCTGTGCCCCTTGCAGATAAGATGCTTTCCTATCAGTTTCATTATATTGTCTTGCCAGAACAGAGTCAATCGCCTTTAATCGTTCGCTGGCTCTGCCCTGCGCCTGATAATAGCCTTTTGTCCTGTCTGCGACTTTCTGACTCATCTCCAGATCTGCCCTGGCCGTGGAGAGAGAAAGCACTGAGAATACGATCAGACAGAGCATCACAAATACCAGAAGCAGCGTAGACAGTCCTGCTCCTGTAAATCCACTTTTTCTATTCATCGCTTCCTCCTGCCCGTGTATCTGCCTCACCTGGACAATACACTGCTGTCTCTAACCGATAGAGCACCGTTTTGCTGATGCCGTCCTCTACCTTAACCTGAATCTGCCGCATCTGATCCTGTGTCTGCACGGCCACCTTAGCCTGATAGACTGCCTTTGCTTCCTCACAAGTCACTCCCTGATCGTCATAATACCAGGTTTTGCTCTCTGCATTTTGACCACTGTTCTCCTCTGTCAGGCTCTGGGCAATACTCACGGCCTGATCCAGTCTTTCTGCCTGTCCACTCAGACTGTGCGCCCTGGCAAATATCTGCACGCATCCTGCTGCCGCAATGGCAAAAAAAGCAATGGAGATCATCAACTCCAGCAAAAATAATCCTGATCCGAATGTTTTTATTTTTTTCATAGGCTGTTACTCCTTTTCCGAATCAGGAATCTGTGCATCTTTTCCTGTTCTGTCTGAAGACCGATATTCAGATATCCGTCTCCTTCTTCTTCAAATGTGAGATTCTGCATCTCCAGAAGTGCCGTTCCATCCTGCAGTTTCGGTTCTTTTTCTGCAGAAATAAACAGTTCTTTCAGCATTCCTTCATCTGCATAGATATAGGTCACATATTTTTTCCCTTTGATCTGCTCTGTGATCTGCAGGGCCTGCTGCCCTTCTACTTCACCGATTTGGATCGCATCTGCTCTGTCATTTTGCCGGATTTTTTCCCGCAGATAACTCTCCGCCGTCCGCCGGATCTGATGTTGCTGCATCCCAGATGTCACCGTCCGGTACACTGTAGCTCCAAGAGATGCAAATAAAAGCAATGCTATGGCATATACCAGAAATGTTACCAGAATAAACAGATCCTCTATGGAATGTTTTCGCTCCTTCATATTATGCATGCCTCACTTTCACCCCCAGGTATCCTGTTTCTCCATCACCGTTACATCCGGCATCAGATTAGATCCCAGTGCTTCATAGTTCACAATATAGCGGTCTTCATTATAAGTCAGCCCATAATGTTCCTTCAAGTACTCCAGGCTTTCCGGATATACCCCTTCCAGTGCATAACAAGTCACGATATCCCGCTGTATCGCTTCTTCCAGGCTCTGCTTTTCCTGCGCCCTGGTGCGAGTCGTCGTCACAGTAATGCCATTCCAGACACAGCCGACTACCAGCACAGCCAGAAGAATCGACAAAACTCCCGTTTTCTGTTTTCCAGTTTTCTCCTGTTTTTTCTGAAATCGATTCATTGCTTCTTTTCCCTTCTGATCAGCCCAGATTCGACATGATATTCATCAGCGGCAGCATCACAGAAATCAGAATCAGTCCAATCAGAACTGACAACACTGCCACAAGTGTTGGTTCCACTACAGCTACTTTCTGCTCCAGGCTCTGCACCACTGCTTCCCCATATTCTCCGGCAATCTTAGACATAACCTGATCTACTGATCCGGTACGGATCCCCACAGAAATCATTTTTCCATACAGTCCTGAGAAAATACCACTTTTCATCAACGCCTGATCAAATCCTTCCCCATCCGCCATCATGGAACGACACTGGTCGATCCTCTTTTTCATCATTTCCTGGGTGATCAGTTTTTCTGTCATCTCCAGGCTCTGATCCAGATCCAGCCCACTGAACATGCAGAGACTTAAGCCTTCTGCTACCCGTGAGCAGGCGATCTTTTCTGCCGTTTTTCCCAGAAATCCAGATCGATCCATCCATTTTCGAAATGCCAACCGTCCTTTTTCCGTGGCAGACAGCCAGACAATGCCAGCTGCCAGAAGAATCAGAATGCCCACAAACACCATACTGTAACGGCTAAGCAGCATCCCCATATGTAAAATACCGGCTGAGATACCAGTCAGTCCGCCGCCTAGCTGCTGTAACACCTGATGAAATACCGGCATGACACGAACCACCAGAATCAGTATCACTACTGTCAGCATCCCCAGCATCACAGCCGGATAAAACAATGCGCTTTTGATGGTATCCATCAGATCCCGTTCCCGCTCGTAATGAAGGGCCAGGCCATCCATTACTTCATCCAACCGTCCAGTCTGTTCCCCGATCTCTGTCATACTGCTGACATATTCCGGAAATACCTTTGTCTCTTTCATAGATTCCGCCAGATTACCGGTCTGCTCCATCTGTTCATATAACACATCCAGGATTCTTTTTCCTTCTCCATCCGGAAGATCCTCCCGCATAATTGCCAGACCCTCAATGGCTGAGATCCCTGCATGAAGAATCATCGCCATCTGGCTGCAAAAAGACATCAGTTCCTCGTTACTCAGTGATTTCATATTACCCTCCCACTATCGCACATAATTAACCATATAATTTTGCGTATCTTTGCTTACCTGTTTTTTCTCCGCTTCTGTACCGGAAGCAGCCATCATGGTCGGATCCATGAACTGCCAGGTATCTCCGTCAAATTCTATGATATTGTCCACCCAGCCTTTATCCTTCAGATAGGTGCTGATCCAGGCGTGGTACATTCCATCATTGGTGTAGCCGATATCCAGCTTGGCTGGAATCCCCCTGCATCGCAGCATGGCACACATCAGTGCTGCATAGTCAAAGCAGATTCCGGTTTTGGTCTCCAGTGTCTCATCAATATCTGGCAGATAACCGTACTCTACATTCTCCGCCTTGTCATAATCATAGGTGACATTCTCTGTCACATAATTAAATACCTTCGTCACCACATCCAGATCATCAGCAGCATCCGCTGCCAGCTCTCCGGCCAGCCTCACTGCTTTGCTGTTCTCATCGAAGTTCACATACTGATTTGGGTATAAAAAAGGGAGAAACTCACTTTCCAGACTGACTTCAAAAGTGTCATTTAACAACGCACTGTACTGATCATCTGCGATATTCTCGTAGACTTCCAATGCATACATGCCATCTCCTCCTGTCAGTGGAAGTACCGTTTCTCCATCTTCCTCTGTTACAAAATATTTATATACGATTCCATCTGGCCCGGTCAGCTGAATGTTGACCTTTTCCATTTCTCCATTGTATGCGGCTACCGTGTATCCCTTTGAAGTATCGGAAATATCCAGGGCAAACGCCCCTTCCGATAATACATCCGTTCCCTCCGCCACAGGCTGCAGTACCTGGGCAACACCCAGATACGGATCGTTGGATGCTATCTTTTTCCCTGCTCCGCATCCAACACAGAACAGCACCAGAGCCAGCGTCAGCAGCGCCTGATAGATCACACGCTTCGGGACTCCTCTGTCCTTTGCCACCTTCTTCATGGCTTCTTTTTTATCAATTCCCTGAGAAAGGTAATGCTCCATATGTTCTTCCACACTGAGTTCTTCCCACTTTTCCTGCGTCTCTCTGGCCTTTTCCTGATGACTCTTTCCCTCAACCACAATCACACATTCCCCTTTTGGATCAGTCGCACGGAAATGTTCCAGTGCCTGTCCCAGTGTGGTGGTAAATGCGGTCTCATGCTTCTTGGTCAGTTCCCTGCAGATCGTTGCCCTCCGATCTCCCAGTGTCTCCAGCAGTTCCTCCAGTGTACGAACCAGACGGTGCGGTGCTTCATATAAAATAATCGTTCTGGACTCTTCCTTCAGTTCCTCCAGAATTACCTGTTTTTCTTTTTTGTCTGATGGAAGGAATGCTTCAAAGCAAAATCTTCTGGTAGACAGACCAGACAAAGTCAGTGCTGTCACACAGGCTGCCGGTCCCGGGAGTGATGTTACCTCAATCCCTGCTTCATAGCAGAGACGCACCAGATCTTCTCCCGGATCCGAGATACCAGGTGTCCCCGCATCTGTGATCAACGCCACATTTTTTCCATACTTCATCTGTTCAATGAGATAATATGCCTTATCGATCTTGTTATATTCATGATAACTGGTCATCGGTGTCTTTATCTCAAAATGATTCAGCAGTTTAATACTGTTACGGGTATCTTCTGCTGCGATCAGATCCACTTCTTTTAGTGTGCGCAATACCCGCAGGGTAATATCCTCCAGATTCCCTATCGGTGTTGCACATAAATACAGTTTTCCCTGCAAGGTCTCACGCCCCCTTTTTCTTAATAGCCATATATATCGTAAATCTCACTGGTATAGACGCCTGGCTTCTCATACACAATCAATGGTTTTTCTACCGTGATCCGCGGCCGACCTCCCTTTAGACCTTCGATCAGTACCATATTCGGTTCTTTATCTACAAACGGATATACCAGCTTCATCCTCTTCGGTTCCAGTCGGTATCTGCTCATCATCACCATGATCTCTGCTAGGCGAAATGGACGGTGTACCATATAGAACCGTCCATTTTCTTTCAAAAGTGCAGAAGCCTGTCCGATCACATCCTCCAGCGTGCAAAGAATCTCATGCCGTGCAATGGCCTTTGGCATATCTGGATTCACCAGTCCGTGCTGTCCTGTCATATACGGTGGATTGGAGGTCACCACATCCATGGAGCCCTTTCCAAACAGCTCCGTTGCAGACTTGATATCTCCCTGCACAATACGCACTTTTTCCTGCAGATCATTCAGACAGACGCTGCGCTGCGCCATATCTGCGCTGGTCTCCTGAATCTCCAACCCAGTAAAGTGTCGTCCCTCTGTCTTTGCTTCCAGCAGGATAGGGATAATTCCCGTTCCGGTTCCCAGATCCAGTGCCTGCTCTCCCTTCTTCACACGGGCAAATCCAGATAACAGCACTGCATCCATTCCAAAACAGAACCCATTTTCATTCTGAATGATCTGATATCCATTGCGCTGAAGCTCATCAATCCGCTCTCCGGCTTTTAACTTTACTTCCATCTAGGATTCCTTTTCTGTAGTATCGGCTGCTTTTACTTCCCGGGACTCTCTTGAGCCTTTTCCCTCTCTGGCTTCGCGGCCATCTCTGTCACGCCGGCTGCCATGGCGGTTATTTCTGCGCTCTCTCGATTCCCGTTCTCCTTCTCTGTTACCTTTGCGTTCCCTCGGTTCCCGTTCGCCATCTCTGCCTCTGCCGCCCTTACGTTCCTTTGGTTCTTTTGACTCCTTCGGCTCTCTGGATTCCTTTGGTGCACCAGTCTCCTGTTCGCCTTCAGCCGTTTCCTTCACTGCTTCTTTTACAGGCTTTTCTTTTGTATTCTTACGCTTTCTCGGTCTGAACTTCAGTTCTGCTACCGGATACTCGCTCATCTCTTTTCCATCATCTACTTCCACCAGCACCTTCACAGTCTGCCGAAGTACGTTGACACTGTGTACTTCACCCTTGCCGCCATCTGGAAGTGTTACAGTCTCTCCCACATCCGGCAGACGACTGTTCAGATACTCATAGGTATCTTCCTCATTCTTCAGACAGCACATCAATCTGCCACAGACTCCGGAAATCTTGGTCGGATTCAGGGACAGATTCTGTTCCTTCGCCATCTTAATGGACACCGGTGCGAACTCTGATAAATAAGTGTGGCAGCAAAGCGGTCTTCCGCAGATACCCACACCTCCCAGAATCTTAGTCTCATCTCTCACACCAATCTGGCGCAGCTCAATACGCATCTTGAATACCACGGCCAGATCCTTCACCAGCTCACGGAAATCGATTCTTCCATCTGCGGTAAAATAAAATAAGATCTTATTATTATCAAAGGTATATTCTGCATCAATCAATTTCATATCCAGATTGTGCCTGATAATCTTCTGATGGCAGATAGCCATAGCTTCCCGCTCTTTCTCCCGATTGCGTCTGGCATGCTCATCATCCTCTGCGGTAGCTACACGGATCACCGGCTTCAGTGGCTGTACCACTTCTTCTCTGGATACTTCCTTTGTGCCCACTACCACATGGCCATATTCTGTTCCGCGGGCCGTCTCCACAATCACATGCTGTCCCCGCTTAATCTCCATATTCTTAGGGTCAAAATAATAGACTTTTCCCGCTGTACGGAAACGAACCCCTATAATTTTTGTCATTCTACTGATTCTCCTTTATTAACAGGAACAGTAATTCCATCGTCAGGTCAAAGTTCACATTTGCCGTCAGTCTGGCCTTCGCCTTGCGAATGCCTTCCAGGATCTGCTCCAGTCCTTCATACGAGCAATGTCTGGTCTGCTCGGTAATTGCTCTTACATTCTCTTTAAATATGATGCCGTTGGCATCACTGGTTGCCTTAAAATACAGCACATCCCGGAACCATACAGCCAACAGATCCAGATAATCCCTGATATCCAGCTTGAACTCTGTCACTGCCTTTACGGACTGGGAAATCTCCCCGATATCCATATCCTTCACATGAGTCAGCAGATGAATCGCTGCACCTTTGATCTCTGAAAAATACTCTGAAGAGGCCAGCCTCTCTGCCTTTCCGATATTTCCCTGTGCAAAAGCCACACAGATATCTGCCTCATAATCTGGTATCTGCACATGCTCCATCAGAAACTGTCTGACCAGTTCATCAGATGCCGGCTTCATATTCAGCATCACACATCTGGACAGAATCGTCGGCAAAAAGGATGCTGCATTCGTAGTCAATAATAAAATCACCACGTATTCTGGTGGTTCTTCGATGGTCTTCAGCAATGCATTCTGTGCCTGCTGATTCATCTTCTCTGCCTCCGGTATGATATATACCTTGTATGGGCTGCTGTATGGACGCACCTGCACATCGCCTACTACCTGTTCACGAATATCGTCTACTCCGATGGTATTTGGCTTGTCATGGGACACTTCAATGATATCCGGCTGGTTGTGTCCGTCCGCCTGTCTGCAGGACTGGCACTGACCGCAAGGTCGTTCGCCTTCTCCCTGACACTGCAGGGCTTTGGCAAATTCCCTTGCAAGAGTCTTCTTTCCACAGCCCTTTTCTCCATTAAATATATAGGCATGTGATACCTTATCCATTTTCATTGCATTCTTCAGATGCTCTACCACATCAGAATGCCCAATAATATGATCAAATCCTGCCATGCCTTCTCCCTTCTGAACCGGATCTTCCCAGTTCTGTACGTACCTTTATTATCTGCTCAGTACCATGCTGGTACGTAAGGTCCTGAACAGCTATTACTTTACTTCTGCCCGTATTCACGGATCACTGCTGCCAGTGTCTCCACACAGGACATTAAATCTTTTTCATTGGAATATCTTTGTGTGATTCCGGCTCCTTTTAGCTTTTCCTCAGAATAGTCTGCCTGATCTGCCAGGAAACGTCTGCACATCTCCTCATACTTTGGTGGCTGCTGCTTCCGTTCCCGCTCCAGTGCCCGTTCCAGACGCAGTCCATCTTCCACTTCAATATAGAGAGGAACTACTTTCTGGTCACCATAATAATCCCGGATCTTCTCATAGGATTCCAGCGTTCCAATCGCCAGATAATCCTGATTTTCCAGATCCAGATGCTCATCATCCACTGTAAAATAAGTCCAGATACCGTAAATGGTATGATACGCCCTCTTCTCAATCACCTTTCCAGTCTGTTCCAGCTGCTTCAGTGTAACGTCATCCACAAAATAGTATTCCCGGCCCTCCTCTTCCATATCCCGGATCGGACGGGTGGTATACATCACCAGCGGTCTCAGGTTCAGCTCCTTCTTCTGACACAATTCTTTATAAATCGTATCTTTCCCGGTAGAGCTTTTTCCTATGATATAAAATAAACTGCTCATTTATTCCTCACTTCATCATACTTGAATTATCTGTTAATGTCAATTATTGGAGTTCATTCCATGCCCCCCAAAAAAGCACAGAAATCATGCATATGCATGATTTCGCGCGGGACAATGGCCGTGAATCTTTATCTCATTCTCCACCAGCCATGATTTGAATCGCACGCTTCATGCCTTCTCCGATGGAGACTTCTGCCTTCCAGCCCAGACCTTCCAGCTTCTCGGAGTCCAGTATTTCGCACACTTTTGCGGTAATCTCAGGCTCTTTTTCATCCTCCGGATTCACGAAGCTCAGCTTCAGATGTTTTCCGGAAATGCAGCTACTGCGGCTCTGGCCAGATTGCGGATGGTGATGTTGCCTTCTTTGGAAGAAATGTTATATGGCTGCATCACTTCTCCCCTTAACAGCACCGTAAAGACCGCTGCCACCGTATCTGTCACATAACAATATGAGCGATAAGGAGCACCACTGCTTTTCAGCACGATATCCTCATTATTTAACACATTCACCATGAACTGCGCCCATACCCGGTCATCCCCACGTCTGGTCGGTCCATAAATATAACTTGGCCGCACGATCTTCACCGGAATACCATACTGCTTGCTATAGCTGGCACACAAGGTCTCTGCTGCCCGTTTGCCGATGGCATAGCAATTCTTATAAGAAGTGTGATCCAGATATCCCACATCTTCTTCTTTCATAGACTCCTTCGGATGCTCCCCGAAGCTGCCATAGGTCTTCAGGCTGGAAAACATCAGCACCTGAGCCTGATATTTGACCGCCAGTTCCAGCACTTTCTGAGTTCCGATCAGGTTGGCATTGATGGTGCCCACCGGATCATGCTCAAAATGCCATGCGCTGGCCTGACTGGCTGCATGTATAATATAGTCTACCCGGCCACAATCCGTCAGTTCACATACATCGGTTACCCAAAGAGACAGATCCTCCCGATCCAGGATCTCTCCGTATTTTTTCTCTGCATTTTCTCTGGAACGCACCAGACCAATGACCTTAATGCCACTGTCCATAAGATCATTTCTCATCAACAGCGCCAGCACCATATAGTAACTGATAAATCCATTGGCTCCGGTCACCAGAATCGTTTTGTGATCCAGTTCTTCCCACGGAAGCTGTCGTTCCACAATAGATGCCACATCTGTACAGACCAGCTCCGGCACCAGATCTTTGATCAATTTTCCCATGTTACTCCTCCTTGTATGCTACAGTGGCAGATCGTTCTGCAGCTCCTCTTTTGCAAATGCCCGGTAACGATTGTAATAATAACCGGAACGTAATGTATACAGATCTTCCGGGGTAGTTACCTTGATATTCTGTCGTTCTCCGAGGAAAATATGGATATCTTCTCCCAGCTCCAGAAGTAATTCTGCGGAAGAAGTCGGGTTCGTAATTCCACGTTTTTCAGCCTCTTCGTGAGCCCACAGAATCTTGCGGAATGTATATCCCTGCGGTGCCTGCGTAATGAACATATTGCTGCGCTTGTAGCTCTTGCGGCAGGTCTGTCCGTCAAAGCTTTCCAATACTGAATCGATGCTCGGTGTCACCGGCACTGCATTTTCATATTCTCCTGCCTCCCGGATGCAGTTCGACACCAGCTCACTGGTGATCATTGGGCGCACACCATCACAGATCAATACAATATCTTCCCCCTGAGCAGTTTCCGCTGCCTTCATGAGACCATTGTGAATGGAACCATGTCCATTTGCGCCTCCCGGCACAATCGCCCGGATCTTTTTGACCCCAAACTTTGCCACCTGCTCTTCCAGGACCGGAATCCAGCTCTCCAGGCAGGCCACCACGATCTCATCCACCTCCGGATGCTCGCTGAACACCTCCAGTGTTCGGATAATGATCGGCTTACCATCTACGATCAGGAACTGCTTCGGGATGTCCTGAGACTTCATGCGGGCACCCACGCCCCCTGCAAAAATCACTGCTGATACCATCTATCTGTTCTCCTTCTGCCATGTATAGGCATCTTCAAATATACGTTTACAATTGTCATGATCACTGAATGCAAAGAAATCATCCTGCCGTGTACGATAGAAATCCTTCAGCTGACAGTCATGTTCCATATAATCGCATAAAGTGTCCACCAGCTGCTGATGTTCCGTGCAGATCTCTCCAAATCCCTGTGTATCGTAGAAAAATCCCCCTTCCACGTAATGCGGTGGAAGCTTTGGCGGATGATAATAAACCACCGGCTTTCTCATATACGCAAAGTCAAACTGCACACCGGAATAGTCCGTCAGCATCAGACTGGATTCACACAGGATCTTCTCATAATTCACTCCCAGAGAAGAAATAATCTCCACTCCATCGTGTACGTCAAAATCTTCAATCTGCATGGCAATGGCCGGATGAATCAGATAAATCAGCTTATATCCTGTCTTCCGTGCCGTTTCTACCAGTTTCTGATCCGAAATCAGGTTATTATAGATCTTATAATAATCTGTATGTTTAAACACACTGGAGTACGGTCTTGCATTATTTTTCCCATCAGGTGGAAGTGCAATATAACTTCTCCAGGTCGGTGTGATCAGAATCTGTTTCTGATCCTTATTTACCAATCCATCATAACGTGGTATTCCTGTCAGCTTAATGGCCGATGGATCATCATATCCATACTTTGGCTGAAGAAGATTCTGTACTTCATACTTGGATGCACAATAATATAATTTATTATTATTAAACGCCCGATTGGCATTGAATGCCAGATCCTGCACAGTCAGGCCATGCTGTATGCAGGCTGCATCTGCCTCGATCAGATCCTGAAGATATGGAATTTCATCCTCGGCAATTCCATTAAAATTATACAATCCTGCATGGGTAGCAAAGATCATCTTTGCATGCAAATAGATATTCCGATGCTTCTGTGTACCATAAACCAGCGGCTCATATCCTTCTGACTGAAGACGTCTGCGGTCCGGTGCATCTTCATTCATCAAATAAACCGGCACCACATCGGTATCTTTTCTGCTGACACAATACTTATAAAAATACTCTCCGCAGTCTCCTCCTTTGTAGATCTTATCAAAAGTAATCCAGATATTTTTCTTATGGTACTTCGGATAACTCAGCCAATACTGTAGTCTGGACTTCAGCAACTTCGGTCTTCTCGTTCTTCCACAACCGATCTCAATCAGGAATTTCAGTTCTCTTTTCAAATGCATCCACGGTGTCCGTTTGCGAATATAGAGCTTCTTCTTTGCTGTTCCCACATTAAACATCATGAGATAATCCCCAAAACACCAGTAGGCATTATCCAGTGAAGAGCTGATTCTGGATGTAAATCTATGTGTATAAACCGGGTATTCACATCGTATTCCATGACAATCCATGGTAAACTGAAGCACATTCTCTTTCTTCAGTTCATTTTTATCAATTACAATGCGGAAAGTATAGGCATCATACATATCGATTCCAAAAAACTTTGTACTGCTGTAGCGTACTGTATCCGTATATGGAACCGGCTTATCATTTAATAAAAGAATCCATTTGATGCCACTTGTTTTCATGAAATCCGGGCAGGAAAAATCAATGATCAGCTTTTCATTTTCATAATTCACCAGGTCTATATTCAAACGTGGCTGCAAAATATTCGGCTGTTCCTTTCCCTTTATCTTAATTCGAATCGGATACTTATAAGCAGGCTCATTTTCAGCTACTTCTTTTCCCATCTCTGCACAAAGCTTCTTACGCAGCGCTTTCAGATCTGTCATCACATATTCAATATCCGGCTGATGATTGTACTTCAGATTCAGCAACAGATACTGCATTGCATACGTATGCCGCGGCATCTTTGCCACTCTGGTATTAGCTACCATCAGATTATCATCAATATCCTGCAGCCATTCCTGACAAAGCTTCCAGAACTGCTCCAGCTGATCTTCCTTCAGCGCATGCTGGTCACTCTGATTCTTATTGGCATTCAGACGGTTCAACAACTCATACAAAAGATGACATTGTATAAACAGTGGAACTTCCTGATATTTTTCTCTGTAAAATTCTGACATTATTTTCCAGTGTTCATCCAGATCTTTCAGGTAATACTCCGGTTTCAGATTGTTCTCATATCCACGGGCACTCTCTCTGGACTCCGATGCACTCAGGAATACCGCATCCTTTACCAGACAAATACTTCTCTTTTTATCCAGAATCCGATAGATCAGTTCTATTTTCGTCTCTGCTCCATGTCTCTGATCAAATCTCATGCCACGAACAGCTTCCGTCTTCCATACCAGCGCATCCCAGTAGCCCGGAACCATGCCAATGTCATCCAGCACATTCAGTGATACACAATAACATTTTTCTACTTTCCCACTTGCATCTTTTCGGCTGGTGACTCCCTCTCTGACCTTTTTTCCTCTGTTCAGGCAATTCATCATGACCAAATCGGCTTCCTGGCTGTGCTTTTCAAGACTGGCACATGTCCTGACCAGTGCCTCATCCTCTACCGCATCTCCACTGTTCATCAAAATCAGATATGGAGAATCCACCTGCTCCATGGCTTCCTCATACCCGTTCCAGATATTCTGACAGCCCAGCACTCTGATCTTCCCCCGATCAGTTTCCATGCTGTTCAGATACGCTTCCTGTTCCGTTCTGCTTTCCTGCTCTGCCTTCTCATCAAACAATGCGATCACAGATGTCTTCTCCCAGAAATTATCTTTCTGATTCTGAAGACTATGTATCGTCTCCTTCAGTTCCTCTATACCATTCTCACAGTTAATAAGTACCGTGATGATATCATTACCCATTCGTTTATTGCCTCCGTGTTATTTAACTGATTTCCATTTATTAATGTTACCATTGTATCATACATCTGTCATTCTTAAACACCTTTTTATAAATCATATTTTCCTCATACTTTTCTGTTATCCTTAATGTATTCTTAAAAAACTATTCACACTATTGTCACGCTTTTCCAACTTTGCTATACTCTACCTGATTAATAGTTATTTTGTTTTATTACGAGGAGCATGTTATGAAGAAAAAATCATTTACTGTAGTTCTGTTTTCTCTATTGTTGCTGATCCTGACGATCCCGGCTTCCGCGGCCGGATCCACCGTCTTTTTCAGCGGTCGGCCTGTCTATCAGCCAAGCCTGTCACCAATAGTCCGCGGATTCTCATGATCGGCAACAGTCTGACCTATACCAACAATATCCCCGCCATGGTGCAGAACCTGTGCCGGGCCAGCGGTATCAATGCCACGGTAGAATCGGTTACACTGGGCGGCAACTCTCTGACTGACGATGTGAATCCTGGAACCGGAAATGGCTATCCTTCTCTGGAAGCCAAGAAGAACGTCAGCCAGCAGATGTATAACAAGTTAAAATATCAAAAATGGGATTATGTTATTCTTCAGGGAAAGAGCGATGAGACAACCGCCATACCAGATAAATTCAAGAACGCAGTTGCCACACTGGCTCCACTGATCAAATCCGCTGGCGCTCAGATGGTACTCTACTGTACCTGGGCACCTGACTGGAAGTCTGCTGTATGGGATATTGACCAGCAGCAAAGCAAAATTGCCGATGTTTATTATTCTGCTGCCAGACAGCAGGGTTGTTCTCTGGCTCCGTCTGGTATTGCTTTTGCCAGAGAGCGTACTCTTTACCCGGATCTGGATCTTTACATCAGCTCCGGTGACCGGCTTCATCCAGGCGTAGCAGGAAGTTATTTATCTGCCTGCTGTATTTACTCTACCTTGTTTGGCAAATCAACAGAAGGTATCCACTACTATCCTTCTATAAATGGAAAAACTTCCGCACAGACTCAGCAGATCGAACAGAATATGCAGGCCCTTGCCGCTGATGTTGCACTTCGCGGAAACCTGAATCTTACCGGAACGGTCAGTTTTCAAAAGCCAGGCTATACCATAAATAAAGGGAAAAAAATACAGCTCGGTTTTTCTAAGAACGGCTACCGCGGTATTGCCTATGAATCTAGCAATCCATCCTGCGTCACCGTCAGCCAAAGCGGACTGGTTTCTGCAAAGAACTATGGAAGCGCAGTCATTACCGCTACCTTAAATAATGGTACTACTGCAACCTGCGACATCATTGTATGCTCCGGAAAGTTTACGCTTACTGTAGGCGATAAATATACCTTCAAATTTAATAACAACTTTACCTGGCGTTCCTCCAATGGATCCGTTGCCTATGTAAATGGCAACCAGATCTACGCCGTTGGTTCCGGCAGTGCCACTCTGGCAGGTACCAATTCCAATGGCACTACTGTTACTCTTCAGGTAACAGTAAAAGGAACTTCATCTACAAAGAGCAATGTGAAACTGAATTCCAAATCCCTGTTCCTGGCAGTCGGAAAGAAGGCAAATCTAAAGACCCGGGTTCTTTCCGGATCGAATCTCTCCGGTCTGACCTATAAGTCCAGCAACAAATCAGTGGCTACTGTTACAAAGAAGGGTATCGTAACAGCGAAACGTCCGGGAAAGGTCAAAATCACCATCACCCCGAAAAAAGGGAAAAAGATGACACTTACCATCACCTGTGGCACTCAGATCAAAAAACTGGCATTCTCTAATGTGAAGTCCGGTGCCAAACTGAAAGTGGGTAAGAGCAAGACCTTAAAAGTCAAATTCACTCCATCCAATGCCAGCGTGAAAAAGCTGAGCTGGAAGAGCAGCAATACTAAGGTTCTTACCGTAAGCAAAAAAGGTAAAATCAAAGCGAAAAAACCTGGTACTGCCAAGATCACTGCCACCGCTACCGATGGATCTAAGAAAAAGGTTACTGTAAAGATTAAGGTAGTAAAATAACACAACTATGGGGCTGTCTATTCGCGACAGCCCCATTTACTATTTCATATTGTTCTACAGATGCTCCTGCCATATATTCTACTCTACCCAGTTGATTACATTTGTCTTCTTCGCCAGTTCTTTTCCTGCCTTTGCCGGATATCCCATCACTACCGTAGACCATACGATATGTGTATCTGGAATACCAAATCCCTGCAACATTTCCCGGACTTCCGGCTCATCGCAAATGGTCATCAGTGCATTGATCCATGCAGATCCAATACCATAGGAATTCGCCGCCAGCATCATATTCTGCACTGCACAGGAGCTGTCCTGGATGCCGTCTGCATTTCTCCGGTCATTCGATACCAGTATGATAGTCTTCGGATTATTAAATCCATAGAAATGCACCTTCTTTTCTTTGGACACTTTTTCCACAATCTGACGGAACGCATTAATCTTTTCTGCATTCTGAATCACGGTAAACTTCCAGGTCTGCATATTATGTCCGCTTGGCGCATAATAGCCACACTGCAGGATCGTCTCCAGAACAGCTTTTGGCACCTGTTCCTCTGTAAAGTCACGAATACTTCTTCTGGATAAGATATTCTGCACCACTTCGTTGACCATCTGCTGATCTCCGTTCTCTTCCCATCGTCTGTACAGTGCCTTGCGATCCAGCTTCTTCATACGATTTCTCGGAAGCTCCCGGATATTCAGATAACGCTGTGGCAACTTATAGCGCTCCATTCGTTCTGCCAGGAACTTTGTCAGTTCCTCTTCATTTACCGCAGATCCTTCCGGCACGATATAGAGCACCGGCACTTTTCCAAGAATGCCATCCGGGTCATCCACACCGATGCAGGCACATTCCCTGATCTCCTCAAATTCCTGTGCAATATTTTCCACTTCCACCGGAGATACCTTTTCTCCACCTACATTGATGATATCATCCGCACGGCCCAGCATATAGATATAGCCATCTTCGTCCAGATATACCATATCATTGGTATACAGCCATCCATCCACCAGCGTCTGTGCATTTGCCTCCGGCATCTGATAGTAGCCCATCATCTGCATTTTTCCACGAAGCACCATCCGGCCAGCTGTATCAATATCTCTGGCTGTGATCTCATTTCCTTCTGTATCCACGGTCTTCACTTCGACGCCTTCGATTGGCTTGCCAAGTGCGGTCAGCTTATCCGGATTCTCTGATACGATCAGGAAAATGGCTCCACCAGTCTCTGTCGAACCCCAGGTATTGACAATCTTCGTATTTGGCAGCATATTCACCAGCTTCTTCTTCATATCATAGCTAAGCGACCCTGCTCCGAACTCCATATAACGTAAGTTCCCATAATCCCGGCAAACTTATCCTGCATCTGACGATAAACCAGCTCAATCGAAGCAGGTACACTGACCAGTCCCGTACAATGAAAGCCTTCGATATTCTTCTCCAGTTCCTGTGCAAAGGTAAATCCATTCTGCAAAATCAAAGTCGCACCAATATAGAAAATCGTTCTGGTAACACGCATTCCTACAGAATGATTCAATGGCAGTGGAAGCAGTACCACATCATCTGTCTGCATTCCTACTCCATGCCAGGTATTGTGTGTGCTTGCATAGATATTCGCCACACTCAGCATTGTTCCCTTTGGCTTTCCAGTGGTTCCTGTGGTAAACAGAATCTCTGATAATTCCTCATCCGAGTGTTCCTGATAAGCCACCGTCAGTTCCTCTTCCGGGATTTCCAGACAGTCTGCATATACCCCTTTCAGAGATGCCACACGAATCTTCTCATGCAGCACCTTGCCATCTGCCAGCAGGATCTTCGGCTGTGCATATTCATAGACATCCAAAATATTCTCCAGCTTGGCTGACTTATCAATCGGAATCGACACTCCGCCAAGGTACTGCACTGCCAGATATCCCACGATATACTCCGGCTTCGACACTGCAGAGATCATGATAAAATCTCCCTTTTCAATGCCGAACTCCTGCTGCAGCTTCTGCGCAAAAGCACGAACCTGTATGCCCAGTTCCCCATATGTTACGCTAATCTTCTTAAATCCAATGGCCAGCTTATCCGGCGTCTCTTTTGCATGCGCCAGCACCGCCTGTACAATTGTCTGATACATGATTTATCCTCCCACACACGTTATTTCCCTATATAAAATAGAATCTCGCTTGCGAGATTCTCCGCCTGCGGCGAGTCGCTCCTGCGACATTTTTCTATGCCGCCGCAGTGCGATCTTCGCGGAGCGTTTTGTCATATTGGAACGAAGTTCCATATATGACAAAAGCACCCCGGCTTCAGGAAAACATTTCGTTTCCAGTCTTCCGGAGTGCCCGTTCTTCATTCGCTCTTCTTCTAGTCCATCAAACGCTCTACCATAGAAGCCATACCATCTACAGAATTGAAGTTCTCTTCAATGATCTCTTCATATGGAATCGTAATACCGAATTCCATGGTCAGTGCTGCGATGATACCTGTCAGTGTCAGGGAATCCAGAATGCCGTCATCTACCAGTTCATCAGAAGATAAGAAATCAATCTCCGGGAATTCTCCTTCTAATACTTCTAAAACTTTATCTCTCATTATCGAAATCTCCTTTTTATAAAGGTTCCTGCCTTTCAGAACCCATACTGATGGAATCATCATACCATATTTGTGCCAGTTCGCCAAGATGTTTTTGTGAGCCCTCCCTGTCCCAAAAGCCAGATTGGGGCAGATACCCAGCCCCTGACCACGAACTCACCTCTTTTCTTTTTTTCCAGGGGCGAATTTGGATCAGATATCAATCATATGACCATGGATTCAACTTATTTTTTTAGTACTGCATATATGTGAACGCCACATTACTGAATCCGGCTCCCCAGATACCGAAGATGATCACAGAGAAGAATGCCACATAATAGATCAGCCAGCGTACTACAATATTATTTCTGGCGATCATTTCCCGTACAGAGCCTCGCTCCTGCAGCATACTGACGCACCACAGTACAAAGATTCCCAACATGGCCATAAAGAAGTTCTTCCCGTTCAGTCCATAATTAAATAACGTTCCGTCAAATAAGATCCAGATGTCGAACTGCTTGCAGATCTGTTTCAGAATATCCCAGGTAGTCTGCAGATGGCCCGGGATCGTGATCAATCTTGCAAACGTAAAGATGATGAAAGTACGGATCATCTGCACCACACCCCAGCTTCTGGCTTCGGTATTGATACGAAGCAGCCTGGTCAGCTTCTTGATCTCAGGCGCAAATACAATCGACAGGATCATCAGCAGTCCCCAGTAAATGCCCCATGCCAGGTAATTATATCCGGTTCCATGCCACAGACCGGTCAGGATCCAGACGATCATCGTCGGAATAATGGTCATTACATTCTTGCTGGCTCTTGGTCCTACATGCGTTTTGAACCATTTTGCAATATTCATCATACGTGGAGAGATCGCCAATGGCATATAGATATAATCCTTAAACCATGCCCCCAGTGTAATATGCCATCTGCGCCAGAACTCTGCCGCACTTTTTGAGAAAAATGGATGGTTAAAGTTCTTTTCCAGGTCAATGCCAAGGATCTGGCAAAATCCTCCCGCCATGTCCATACATCCGGAGAAATCACAATACAGCTGAATACTTCCAAAGATTGCCGCAATCACAAAGATCAGACTGCCGCTTTCCCCATATACATTTCCAAATACCGAATTTACAAAAATCGACAAACGGTCTGCGATTACCAGCTTTTTGAAATAGCCCACAGTGCCAGCTGCACACCAAAGCATACTCTCTCATAGTCAAAAGCATGTCCTTCGTTGATCTGCGCACCCAGCTTCTTATGTCTGGCGATCGGTCCCTGAAGAATCTTCGGGAAGAAGAGTACCCAGGTCAGGAACTTCAGGAAATTCTTCTCTGCCTTATCCTTTCGCCAGTACACATCTGCCAGATAACCTACCATAGAAAATGTATAATAAGAAATACCAAGCGGCACGATCACTGTCATCCAGGCTGGCCTGGCTGAAGTGTCCAGTTCTCCTGCTGCATTTAGTACATTATAACCCAGGAGACTGCCCAGACTGTTCATGATCTTACTTCCAGTCTTGGTATAGATCAGCACCAGAATCACCAGCGCAGACACCAGCATATGTACACGCTTTGCCCGTTTCTTTGCCCGGAGCTTGCACTCCTTCTTCTCAGCCGGAGTCATACCCTCCCACTTCAGATCCTCATCCTGTTTCACATAGATCGTATCAATCCTTCTGGCAGCCAGATACACCATCAGGCTGGTCACCAGAACCACCGGCAGCGCCTGCCAGCCCCAGGACAGATAAAATACCACACTGGAAAGCAACAGCACAAACCACCGCGCTTTCAGTGGGAAAATAAAATACAATAAACATGTTACAAATAAAAACACAAAAAATATACCTGATAAAAATGTCATGTTATAAAATCCTTTGCTATTTATTGATATTGCACTCATCTATTCACTATAATACAATTGCCGTGGACTCTTTGGCTTATCCGGCAAGCTCATTTTCAGCTGTCCCGCTTCTACCAGCGGCAATACATGCTTTTGAATCGCATAGGTTACCGAAGAAAGTCCCAAATATTCGCAGATCTCTTTTCTGGTTCTCGGTGTCTTGCAAAACAGAATTAAATCCATCGCCTCTTCTGTATGAATAGCCTCTGTCTTTTCTTTTGTTTTATGATATAGCCGCACGATAAAGCTTCCCCGTTCATCCACGAATTCCGGTTGTTCCAGCTGATAGCGATCCATCTCCATCCGAATCGTTGGAATTCCGGAATATCGATTTTCGGTAATGTGCATGACCTCCAGCGCAGAAGCCAGTACCGGATTCCTGGTATCTGGCTGCACTTTTCCTAATTGATCTACTCGCATTCTGCCATAAATTCCACCTGGATTGCGGATCTCCAGCCTGTCCTGAAACATAATCAACTGTATCGGCATTCCCTCGGTATGAATGCTATAGTCTCGATGCACCAGTGCATTGATCACAGCCTCTCTTATGGCTGTAACCGGATAATCGGTTCGATCCTCTCTCTGCCCGGTTTTTTCATTAATAATCGTTTTGGTACGCATATTCCGTTTCACAAATTGCAACGCACCACTTAGCATATCCGGAATGTTTCCTTCTATTCTCTGATTATCCAAGAAACGTTCTCCTGCCACTCCGGTTTCCCCCAGTTCCGTTCCTGGAACGACAATTGCCGTGATACATAACTGTGGAAAATAAGCCTGTGGATACGGGCTGAACAGTAAAGTTGCACTCAATGTTATTTCGCTGTTCCGCTTTATGCTTACCAGTTCATAGATCATCTCATCCTTCATAGAGGACAAATGCTTCTTGTAAAATCTTCATGAAGTCACCTCTTTCCACAGCACTTCTTGAATTTCTTTCCACTTCCACATGGACACGGATCATTCGGATATACTTTTTTTGTTCCTTTTACCACCGTTCCATTTAGCCCATTCGGATAAGAAAAACTTGGCACTTCTGTTGCTGTCTGCTGTGTATCCACCTGAATTCCCATCCGTTTCAAATCTTCTTCAATTTCTTTTAATCCTTCTGCTGCCATAGTGCTTCCAGGCACCACAGTAAGATTCTCTGGATTTACCGGATGCATCTTTGCCAGTTCCATCGGCGTATAGCCATTATGCTCCACAGACGCACGGAATTCACCATCTGCATAACATAAGATAGGATCTCATTCATGCGGTTTATGTCCATTGAAATCTCATATCCCTGCAGACCTGCAAATACAAACTCAATTACTTCATTTGGGTCTTTCGGTTCCAGACTTCCTCGATCGGATGTATGCTGATAAATTTCTTCTACAAAATCATCGATGCACTGATCCGCCGTCATTCCCAGTTTATCTGCCACTTTTCCAAAATTTCTCCGGTAATTCTTTGCAAGATACCGCTTCAGTTGTTTTTCCGACGAATTTTCTTCTCGATAATTTTCATCTTCATATTTCAGGAATTCGTTCTTACCGGGACTATATGGCGGCTTATCCATTCTTGCTATCAGTAATCGTCTATAAGCCGATTCCTCAGCTTTTCCAAAAAAGAATTCATCCAGTTCTTTTTCACTCAGTTCCCGACCCTGATAAGCCTGAAAATGTTCCATCATGCGATCTGTTTCCGCCAGATATTCCTCTTTGAAACACATATGCATAACCAGCCCATCCATGGATGTTAATACATCTGGGATTCCATTTCCAATAACATTCTGAAATACGCAGGAACAATGGTACCGTGGCTGATACATTACTGTGTTTCGATAGCATCCTTCCACTCTCTCAAATCCGTCCATTTGTTCCATAAAGTTCTTTTCATAATCCATCAGAATCTTTTCCACATCTAACACATGAACAATCCCATACAGATTTACGGAAGCCTTCGTGTAACGTCTGATCATTTTCTGATAAGCTTTTCTTTTTTGATATACCGGATCAGATGCTAATGCCAGATATGTCTCCTCACAATTCCACATTCTGCACAGCATTTCCAGCTCTTCATCTTCCCCATAAAAAGCGAGGCAAAATCCTTCAAACATAGTATCATCACTTAATACTGTCAGCATCTGCTCGATGCATTCTGCCTTTTTCAGTTTCTTCTGATCAAAATCTTCCTGTTCCATCTGGTTCCAGATATCTGTTAATTCCTGATCTGCAATCTCGGTCATTGGGAAATCTATTTTCTGCTTGGTCTGCTCACCAACAATATCTGTCATCTCTTCCCAGGAGCCGTCTGCTGCTATCCTGAAATCCTGATTGGATAAAAATGTCTTTCTCATCAGGAAATGATACATCTTCACTTCCGCCGCCTTCATACTGTTCAGATGCTTCTTAATCTGCTTTTTTCTCTCTTCCCGTGTATCCATTCCTGCCCCAGCCTTTCCCGTTTATCATTCTTACTTCTGATATTCTTCCATCACACACTGATGTTCTTTTTTCTCTTTATCATAATTAATCCCCACCAGAAGCATATTTCCTGTATAACTCAAAAGAGACTCCGGATACTTCTTGTCTTTGATCTGTTGTAAAGCCGTGTCCGCTGTCTTATTCCACTTTAATTCCACTACCAGAGCCGGATAGCCGTTACGATATTCCGGTTTCGGCATAAACACAAAATCTGCAAAGCCACGTCCTGTCGGCATTTCCCGCACCGGTTTAAAATAATACTGCATCGCACTCAAATAGGCAATAGCCAGTACACTTCCCAATGAACTTTCATTGTTGTAATGAATTGCAGATATATATTCTGTATGAATCTTTTCTATCTGTTCTGCCACTTTGCTGCAATCCATATCCAACGTAGCATTTAAAAGTTCATCTGACTGTTTCTGAAACTCCACAAATTCATTCCATTTATTGCACTCTACCGCTGTCGTCAGTTCCTGCCGGATCTCTTCATTTGGTACAAAAGCAGTTCTTTCATCCTGATTATAGCTCAGGTAACCCAGATGGATCAGATACGTAAGCACATCATCTCTATTTTTGAAGTTTACCGTGTCATTGGTAAACGTTGCCGTATTCAGTTTCACAGATGTGCCAGACAGCATCTCAATCAATGCAGTCTTAAGCCCGTCAAAATCCATATTAATCAGTGGAACAATTGCTTCATAAGAGCCTGTCTCCGACCAGTAACTTCTGAATTTACTTTTCTGCATTACACTAACCACTGCTTTCGGATTATAAACTGCAGTATCTTCCAACAGATATCCATCATACCATCTTTTTACTTTTTCAAAATCTTTCTGATATGTTTCGCACAGATCTCTTACTTCCTCTTCCGTAAATCCAATATAAGGCGCAAGGTTACTGGCCTCCAACATTGTAAACTCATCAAAATTATTCAATGCTGACTGTGTCTTCTCTTTTTTAATCGGCAGAATTCCAGTCAGATAAGCCAACTGAATATACTTTGTCGGCTCAGTTCCTTTAAACATACCCTGTAAAAAACTGATATATTCATTCTGTACTCTTACATTCGCAGCCTCATCACGAATCAGCACATCCCACTCATCAATAATCACAATAAACTTTTGTCCCGTTGCATTCTTTATCCGTGAAAGGGCATCCGGCAATGTCACCACTCCCGTTGTGATTACCTCAGGATAACATTCCCGTAACTCAGCTAATACAGTATCTGTAATATATTCCACAATATGATCCAGCTCGTTTACATTAGACAAAAACCATTGTATATCAATATGAATGACATCATAACGATTCAAATGCTTTTGAAAATCTTTCTTTTTCCCAATCGCCAACGGTGCAAACATCTCTTCCGAATCACAGCCCTTACTATAATAAGCTGTCAGCATATTCGCTGTAATTGATTTACCAAATCTTCTGGGACGACTGTTGCAGATATAGGCATCCATGGTATCCAACACGCTATTGGTATATTCCAGAAGTTCTGTCTTATCCACATATATTTTTGAATTCAATGTCACACGAAATGCACTGTTATCCGGATTCACAAATCTCCCCATGTCAACACCATCCTCTCTCATATTTATCAGTTTCCACTATTATAAAATAGTTCCCTGCCTTATGGCAAGGAACTACCAGTTTTATTTTATATTTATTCTTTTATGATGAAAACTTTACTACTTAGTCCCTTTGTCAGGCACCTTGTGCTTTTCCCAATTCATTCTTCTGCTTTTATAAAGCACTTACATATTCCAGTCCGACTGGACGTTCATTTTCATAAATAACTTTATATAAGCCTTTTTCCACATCCTCCTCCATCTGAAATACTTCCGGCAGCTTCTCGTTCAAATACGCATTGCTTTTATATATCCACACATAGGTATAACCGCCCCATGTCAACAGATCTGGCAGATTCTGAAGTGTAATATCCTCACGAAGTTCCAGTCCAATATTACATCCTTCCTCCAGGAATCTCCATGGCGATCCCATATAATTGCTGACCTGTGTATCCATATAATACAGCACTGGTGAATTCACATATTCCCGCTCCTCAAAGTCTTTCTCGCTAACCTGATAGATAAAGTACACTTTTTCTTCCATGCCGATCTGTTTCTGGATTTTCTGCACCTGATGTTTTGCAGAACTGATTGATTCATATCCTATCACTTCGTCTTTATCTAAAGCTGTCATGTTTGGAATATATTTGGTATTTACTCCATACAGGAACATTGCTCCTATTCCGCACAGCACATATTTCAAAGCTGTTTTTCTTTTCAGATTTTCCCGGCTCAACAACAATGTCATCACCAGCATAAACAAGTATACTGCACACCCTGAAAAATACCTGGCACTGGATTTTACATCTACACTCAGTCCATAGGTAAACATCAATACAAAAGACAAATATAATACTGCACTATAGGCCAATGACATCACCAGCATATAACAGCGAAAATAATTGCTTTCCTGTTTTTTCTGATAAAGATCCCCATATATGGTTGTCAACATCAGACACAAAATCACAAATGGGACAAATGCCAGCTTCAGATTTGATCTGCTGGTTAATCTGTTTCCAATACCATTCGTCAGAAAACTCTTCATGGTTTCTTTTGCTTTTTTTCCATTTATGGTATACGTATCGATCCAGTTGACCGCTCCCTGCGGAAGTTCTTTTCCCATAATCTCATAGGATGTGGTCTCATATTCCTGTCCATCTTCCGATACTACAGTTTTTTCTACTGGTTTCAATTCACCTATTAATAAAACCACGCCTGCCGTTCCAATCAATATCAGAAGACATAATACACCTGTTGTTATGCGAAGACGCTGCAAAACCTGTGTTTATAGATCCTTTTCTTCTCAATCATCCAGCTATAACTCAGTACAAACAGCAATACAAATACTGCCATGAGCAGTCCCTGGGATTGTTTCATAAAATGAAGCGTCACCATTCCAGCCAAAAGAATCAGTACATTACATTTCTTTTTCTCCTGATCCCGATTCATCCACCATCCAGCCAGGCCACCGGCCCATGCCGCAGTCGGCATATCCACATACAGACTCTTCGTTCCATACACATACAGAGAATACAGTGCAATATAAAGGATCCCAATATAGATCCATACCTTTTTACCGTCCTTTTTCTCATAATTAGAAAATGGCAGCAACAGTCCAATAAATGTCAGTAACGTGGATGCCACATACATATTCTGCTCACTGTAACCGGTAAACTTCTGAAAATACAGCAAAAATACACTGGAAGCAAATCCATACTGTCCTCCACCCCCGATAAAATCTCCACCTGTTGGCATTTTATCATGGATCAACATATATTTCACAGCTGCTGCCCATTCATGAAATTCATCAATATGCTGGATAAAATCATTGTGGTAAATGACCAGCCAGAACAAATACAACAACAACAGACTTCCTATCACGATCCAGCCGGTAAACTGTTCTTTTTTATTCTCTTTTCTGATCAGACAAATCAAAAACCCAACTGCGCCCAGCAATGCGATACCACAGATTCCCCACATTCCGTACCAAAATGTGCCAAATACGGTGCTGCTGACTGCCAGTACTAACATTATCGTCGATGCTGACAACAGCATTCCTTCTCCCATATTGGCATTTATTACTGCATTATAGAAGCAAACTACTCCCATTAAGATCAAAAATGCCAACAACATCATAATTATATCAGTCATAAAATGATCTCTCCTACTCTGTCACAAATATTTCATTTATTATAAAATAGTTCCCTGCCTCATGGCAAGGAACTATTCATATCATTTCTTATTTATTTTCTGGATATCACATCTTTGTACAGTTCTTCGCCGTACACACCGTCCTGAATCAGCTTGCGGAAGCTTTCTACTACCGCTGCTTTATCTTCTTTATAGGTCACTCCAAACCATCTGTCCTTGGTCTCCAGTACCTTTACGGTGCATTTTCCTTCTCTCAGCATACCGCCAATCAGAGTTGGGAGCAGATATTCGGACTTTTGTGGATTGCCAGGAACTGTCTGTTCGAAAAATGTCTTGAATTCCTTTTCCAGCACTCCCATGAATGCCGGATCACAGCCTTCTTTTGCCGGAAATCCCCACATATTCATAGACACATAACATTCCGGATCCAGTGTGACGCCATCCGCCTCTGCACCGATGTTACCATTGGCATCCACTTTTTTCACAATATTACTGGTCTCCACCACATCACTGATATGTGAGTGGCCTTCTGTCACCTTACAGATTCCTCTGGTCACACCACCATTATCTGAAAGGGTGTTCTTCAGAATAAATCCTGCCATGGAAATGGCATTCTCTTCATGATCTTCTATCAGCCAGCTATGCAGTTGCTGAAATGCTTCTTTGCCGTAATAGTCATCCGCATTGATCACGATAAACGGCTCATGAATCAGCTCTTTCGCTGCCAGTACCGCCTGTCCGGTTCCCCACGGCTTCTTGCGGTCTTCCGGTACTGAAAATCCATCTGGAATCGCCTGTAGATCCTGAAATGCATAGGCCACTTCCACATTCAGCTTCTTACACAATTCCTCGATTCGATTGCCAATCCGTTCCCTGAAGTCTTCCTCGATGTCCTTACGAATCACAAATACAATCTTATTAAATCCAGCCTCGATGGCATCATGAATGGAATAATCCATGATAATCTCATCATGTAGACCGACAGGCTCCAGCTGTTTGATACCTCCACCGAATCTGGAACCAATACCGGCTGCCATGATTAATAATGTTGTTTTCATTCTTCACCTCATTTGTTTTTTTTTCGTTCTGTTGTATTTTGGTAAAGCTAGTATATCACATACTATCGATTTTGTCGGCAATAATCTTCTTTGCATCTTATTCTATACAGAATTTTTCCAATTTTTTTATATACCGTTCCACACATTCATACACAAAAATATCTGTATTATAATCAAATATTTGTTCCTGGGAAAATCCCTTTCTATGTACAAACATACTATTTTCAAATTGCGTTGCCAGAATCGGCGCCAGCGCATCCGAAAATGAATCCCGGCATACGAATAATTTTCTTGGATCTGCACCTACGGTATGATAAATAACTTCTGTATAAAAGTCCCATTTTTCACACTCTTATGTTATTTTAACTATAAATTTTTATTTTGGATTCTAAGTAGCATTTTTTACTTCTATTTTTTTCGAAACACAAATATCTTACTGAACACATAATTTGCAACAATTACAATAACTTGAACCATTAATTTTGCAATCTTGTCACTCAATCCCATACATGTTACCATTATAAACATACAAAACATATCCATTAATAATGTCACTATTCTTGCTCCGACAAAAGCCGATGCTTCTTTTAGCATATCTGGGTTTTTACTTTCAAATACAAATTTACGATTTGTAATATAAGCAAATGTCACTGCCACAATCCACGAAATAACATTTGCTATCTGCAATTCGATTGCATTTTGGGGATCCAGAAATGTTATAACACATATGTAATAAACCGCCAAACTTACTACTGTTGTTAATACTCCGACTATTAAATAATTTATTATCTCTTTATATTTTCTGTATATATTCATTTTGAGATATTGTCTCCAGTTCGATCACTAATAATATATCTAGGTCTTGCTTTTACTTCCATATATATTTTTCCAATATATTCTCCTATCACGCCTAAACAAATTAATTGTATTCCCCCCATAAAACATACTATACATATTGTACTTGCCCATCCCGCAACAGTTCGTCCCATCATTTCATTTATGAACGCCCATACAGCTGCAATAAAACTTAATATAGACACAGTTGCTCCCATAGAAGTTATCATATGTAATGGCTTGATACTTAAACTGGTAATTCCATCTATTGCTAAAGCTATCATCTTTTTTAAAGGATAATGACTCTCTCCTGCAATACGTTCATGCCGTTCATAATACACTGACGTACTCTTGAATCCTACCAGCGGTACCATTCCACGTAAAAATAAATTTACTTCTTTGAAATTAGCCAATTCTTTTAATACTCTGGCCGATATCAGACGATAATCAGCATGGTTATACACAACTTCTGCACCCATCCAATTCAGAAATTTGTAAAAGCCCTCCGCTGTTACCCGTTTAAAAAATGTATCTGTAGCTCTTTTACTCCTAACACCATAGACTACTTCGCACCCATTCAAAAAGCACTCTACCATTTCATCCATTGCATTGATATCATCCTGTCCATCACAATCAATAGAAATTGTAATGTCACATATATCTTTTGCCTCCATAAGTCCTGCCAGAACAGCATTCTGATGCCCTCTGTTTCTACTCTGGCTAATTCCTATATAATGACTATTTTCCTTCGATAATTCTTGAATAATTGACCAGGTATTATCTTTACTGCCATCATTTACAAACATAATTTTACTTTCATCAGCTATTTTTTCTCTATTTACAAGATCCTCTATCTTTTTTAAAAATAAAGGTGCAGTAACAGGTAAGACCTCCTGCTCATTATAACAGGGAATTACTATGTATAAAATTGGCTTCATCTATTATCTATCCTCCTAATTTCTTTCATACTGCAATTATTATCTTACATTCTCCCATTCATTCTCTGCAACTTCCATTTTTTTTATACCATATTCGTCGATTTTATATGTCAGAGAATTTTCTTGTAAACATGTATCAAAATATACGCTACTTAATACTTTACTTCCATTTTTTTTATACCATATTCGTCGATTTTATATGTCAGAGAATTTTCTTGTAAACATGTATCAAAATATACGCTACTTAATACTTTACTGCATTTTTTATCATAC
>QUMM01000013.1 GCA_003435055.1 Lachnospiraceae bacterium OF09-6 | reverse complement strand
TGGAACACAGCCAGATTTTTGTTGATTTTGAAGAAAATAAAAAGAAAAGAAGTTTTAAAAGAAAAATGGTGCTGGGCATAATCCCCAACACCAAGTTTGTCTACAGTCTCAGGACTCTTGTAGAAACAAGAGTCCCGTTGTATAATCTAATTAGAAGATGACCGGACGCAGAGATCCGGTTGCCCTCGGAAAATGAAAAATCAAGAAGACTTAAGCATCTAACTTTGGGACAGTGGGATGCTTATTTCTTTTTTCACCAGAATTGACTCCTAAGATGGAAGAAGCATTTCGCGAAGCAGCAAGGAAGCGCAATCGGAACAGAAAGATGGGCGTTTCATAAAAGATTGTGAAAAACATCAATTGACAAATTGGAATCCGCTGTCATAGAATCACAATTAGAGAAATATATATAAAAAGTTGCGATATAAAAATAGAAAAAGACACTTGAAAAAGAACATGACACATGTTATCATAAAACCACAAAGCATAGTATTTCATTTCCAGGTGCAATCGTACTGTCTGGATTCTAAGTCACATTTCAGAAATCTTTATGCTTTCAGAAGAAAAATAAATAAAGGCAGAAGAGATCTGAAACAGCTGGGATGCAGGATGGATGAAAGGCAAGATCATGGTTATATCTGTAAGACTTGCGAACAATATCAAGAATCCAGAAATCCTTCTGCCAAAAGGAGGAGAATGGAAGAAGGAAAACGGAATGATTCAGTTCTGCCTGAAGAGGTAAATAAGGAACTGGAAGAACGTTATGAAAAGTATCGTGCAGTATTGCAGAACCTGACACTTATGAGTGATGCATTTATGCGTAACGTACTGAAGAAAAAGGAATGCACAGAGCATATTTTGCGGACCGTTTTAGGGGAAGAAGTACAGGTAGTAGATCAGACCATACAGAAGGATTACAAGAACCTGCAGGGGAGATCTGCCGTGCTGGACTGCGTAGCTGAGGGCGATCAGAATCGCAGAATGAACATCGAGATACAGCAGGAAAAAGAAGGAGCGTCACCAAAGCGTGCAAGATATCACAGTGGACTGATAGATATGAATACCTTAGATCCGGGGCAGGATTTTGATGAACTGCCGGAGAATTATGTAATCTTCATAACCAGAACGGACGTAATTGGAGAGAAAAAACAAATTTATCACATAGATCGGAGGATCCAAGAAACCGGAAAGCCATTTGGAGATGATACTTTTATCATCTATGTAAATGCCGGTATGCAGGATGATACAGAAATAGGAAGACTGGTGCATGACCTGCACTGTAAGAAAGCAGAGGATATGTACAGTGAGGTATTGGCAAAAAGAGTGTTGGAATTGAAGGAAACAGTAGAGGGGAAAAATGATATGTGCAGAGAAATGGATGAAATTTATAATTGGGGAATAGAAGACGAAAAGAAAAATACAGAGAAGGAGAGAAAAAGAGCGGAACAAGCAGAGAAAAAAGTTGAAGAAGCAGAGAAAAAAGTTGAACGGGCAGAGAATAGAGCAGAGCAAGCGGCGAAGCTGACAGCATTTTTGCTGGAGAATGGTCGTGTAGAGGACTGCCTGAGAGCAGTGAAGGATGAGAACTATCAGATGCAGTTGATGAAAGAATTGAATATAGCGTAGTTAATATTATAATGAAAATATTTCTAGATAGCAGTATATAGTGAATGGATTTTGCATGAAAGTGGAGGCGGCACTGACTTGTACAGAAGCAGGTCTCCGCACTTATACCTGTGAATGTTGATAAGTTTATAAGAACATGTTTCAAATGTAAGCAGTATTCCAGAATTTCTTCCGCCAAAAGGAGGAAAATGGAGGAAGGAAAACAGAATGATTCAGTTCTGCCTGAAGAGGTAAATAAGGAACTGGAAGAACGTTATGAAAGGTATCGTGCAGTATTGCAGAACCTGACACTTATGAGTGATGCATTTATGCGTAACGTACTGAAGAAAAAAGAATGTACAGAGCATATTTTGCGGACCGTTTTAGGGGAAGAAGTGCAGGTAGTAGATCAGACCATACAGAAGGATTACAAGAACCTGCAGGGGAGATCCGCAGTGCTGGACTGCGTAGCTGAGGACGATCGGAATCGCAGAATGAACATCGAGATACAGCAGGAAAAAGAAGGAGCGTCACCAAAGCGGGCAAGATATCACAGTGGACTGATAGATATGAATACCTTAGATCCAGGGCAGGATTTTGATGAACTGCCGGAGAATTATGTAATCTTCATAACCAGGACAGATGTGCTGGGTCGAAAGAAGCAGATTTATCATGTAGATAGAAGAATTAGAGAAACAAATGAGCCATTTGGAGATAATACTTTTATCATCTATGTAAATGCTGGTATGCAGGATGATACAGAAATAGGAAGACTGGTGCATGACCTGCACTGTAAGAAAGCAGAGGATATGTACAGTGAGGTATTGGCAAAAAGAGTGTTGGAATTGAAGGAAACAGTAGAGGGGAAAAATGATATGTGCAGAGAAATGGATGAAATTTATAACTGGGGAATAGAACACGAAAAGAAAAATACAGAGAAAGAGAGAAAAAGAGCGGAACGAGCGGAGAAAAAAATCGAACGGGCAGAGAGCAAAGTGGAACAGGAAAAAAGCAGAGCCAACCGAGAAGAAGAAAGACGAAAAAACATAACGAGACTAACAGAGATTCTTCTGGAGAATGGTCGTGTAGAGGACTGCCTGAGAGCAGTGAAGGATGAAAACTATCAGATGCAGCTTATGAAAGAATTGAATATAGCGTAGTTTTTGCTGAAAATAGAGAACGTGAGAAAAAATAGTTGACGAATTTGCTTTTAATCCTACCGATTTTGCCAAAATGAAAATTTGAGCAAAAAATGTGCTATAATAATAACTGTTTCCAAACTGTAAATCCCCATTTTGTTATGTAAAAGTAATGAGATGGGGATTTTCATTTTGTTCCGGTGAACTGTGTGTCGTTTATAGAAAGATTATAAGAGTGCTGGAATTAAAGGAAACACAGGAGAGCATAATCCAAACAGGAAATCCCCACATCGTTACATAAAAGTAATGAGATGGGGATTTACAGAATATTAAGCATGGACAGATATTTCCTGGTTGCAGTAAATGCAGCGGTAAGTACCGGATGGTGACATCTTAAAAATGTGGTCACAGTTCTTTTCGATACTGGTGATGCAACGTGGATTTTGACATTTGATCACGTTTTTCAGATACATCGGAGGTATCGGGTGATATTTCCGGATGACCTGACCATTTTGAATTAGAATCAGTGTAATGTTGCTGTCCAGATAGCCAAGGATATCTAAGCGCTCAGGAAGAGTAGTTCCTTCTATTTTAATGAGATCCTTGTGTCCGTATTTCTGACTGCGGACGGACTGAAGCAAAGCTACGGATTGTTTTTGCTCTTCCAGATGGAGTAGTTGATAGATTTCCATGCCGCGACCTTCCGGAATATGATCAATAACGATGCCGTCTTGAATAGATTCGATTTTTAACATGGTAACACCTTCTTTCCGATCAATGGATCTTCCAGATCCAACAGAGATGCAATGAGTGCCATACGAATGTAAACACCGTTTTGTACCTGTTGAAAGTAAGCAGCGCGGCTGTCGGTATCGACATCGGCTGTGATTTCATCTACGCGTGGAAGCGGATGAAGTACCGCCATATCATCCATGGCTGCCTGTAATTTTTCTTTTGTCAGGATGTAGGTGCCTTTCAGACGAATATAATCTTCTTCGTTAAAAAAGCGCTCTTTTTGCACTCTGGTCATGTACAGGATATCCAGTTTAGGCAGAGTCTCTTCCAGACTGGTCACTTCCTGAAAAGGAACTCCGGCAGGATGTAATGTATCATCAATCAGGTATCCGGGTACACGCAATTCTTCCGGCGAGATAAAATAAAACTGATTTCCCGGATAGCGAACCAGACTATTGACCAGAGAATGTACAGTACGTCCAAACTTCAGATCACCACAGAAGCCTACGGTCAGATGATCCAGACGTCCTTTTCGCTGGCGGATCGTCAGCAGGTCGATCAGTGTCTGGGAAGGATGGTTGTGTCCGCCGTCTCCTGCATTGATCACAGGGACGGTGGCATACATAGAGGCACGAAGAGGTGCGCCTTCCTTTGGGTGGCGCATGGCGATAATATCTGCATAGCAGCTGATTACCCGTGCCGTATCGGCAACGGTTTCGCCCTTTGTAGCGCTGGACTGTTCTGCTCCTGCAAATCCCAGAGTCTGACCGCCCAGGCTCAGCATAGCAGATTCGAAGGACAGCCTGGTACGGGTACTTGGCTCATAAAACAGGGTAGCCAGCTTTTTGCCATCTGCAATATGTGCATAAGCAGAACGGTTTTGACCGATCCGGTCTGCAAAGTCCAAAATATTATTGGTTTCTTCCAGTGTAAAATCCAGTGGATCTATCAGATGTCTCATAACCAGGCTCCTCTCAGCAGATATTCTTCCCGCTTCGCACCCACAGAAATAAACTGAATCTCTGCGTGCAGAAGTTTTTCCAGTGTTTCGATATATTTTCTTGCCCCATAAGGCAGATCTTCATAGCGGCGGATGCCGGAGATATCTTTCTGCCATCCAGGTACGGTCTGGACAATCGGTGTGACTGCATCCAGATTCTCAAATGGATCAAAGGCATCCATCTGCTTGTTTTCATAGCGGTATCCGGTGATGATCGGAATCTCGGACAGAGTGCTCAATACATCCAGTTTGGTCAGAGCAATCTTGTCGGCATTCTGGCATTTCAGGCCATAGAGACTGGCTACAGCATCAAACGGTCCCACACGGCGTGGACGTCCGGTGGCAGCACCATATTCTCCGCCTTCTTTACGCAGATGTTCCATCCAGTCTTCGGGCATGGCTTTTTCAGCAGCAAACGGACCGGCGCCTACGCAGGTGGAGTAAGCTTTCAGAACGCCGACCACATGATCCAGGTGATGCCCCGGGATGCCTGCACCGATCGGACCGTAGGCAGAAATCGTGGAAGAGCTGGAGGTATATGGAAAAATACCGTAATCGATATCACGCATAGCACCCAGCTGTGCTTCCAGTACGACCCTCTTGCCGGCTGCCAGAGATGCGGCCAGATAGCTTCCGGTATCGCAGATATAAGGAGCGAAAGCTTCCGCCTGTTTTCTGCACCAGAGCAGAAGCGCCGGGAAGGACATCCGTTCCTGATGATAGCATCCGGCCAGCTCCATATTTTTGGCATCCAGCATCACTTTCAGACGGGACTGAACAGATTCTTCCTCCAGATGAAGCAGATCACCAAGACGCAGGGTTTTCTTGCGATATTTATCACTGTAGGCGTAGGCAATGCCTCGTCTGGTAGAACCGAAGGCCGATCCACTCTTTGCCAGACGGTCTTCTTCCAGTACATCCTGGATTCGATGCCATGGCATGGAGATCGTAGCTCTGGTGGACAGCTTCAGATTCTCCGGTCCGACAGAGACGCCTTTTTCCCTGATCTGGGCGATCTCACCGGTCAGATGTTCCAGATCGACGACCATGCCATCCCCCAGAACACAAACTACATTTTTATGTAAGATACCGGAAGGAAGAAGGTTCAGAATGAACTTGCCCTGATCGGTGACGACCGTATGACCGGCATTATTGCCACCCTGGTAGCGAACTACTACGTCCGCCGTTTCTGCAAGAAGGTCGATGACACGACCCTTACCTTCGTCTCCCCAGTTGATACCTGTTACTGCTGTTAACATTTTTTCGCTCCTTTATAAAAAGTTGTTCTTTGTTTTTTTACCGAGTGCTATTATACTTGGAATATAGAGATGTGTAAAAAGTATTATTGATATATTAGATATCAGAAAATGATATGACAGGAGACTTTTATGAATGTAAACTTGGAATATTATCGAATCTTTTATTATGTGGCGAAATATCAGAACTTTACCAGGGCAGCCCGTGCGTTGGAAAACAGTCAGCCCAACGTCACCCGCGCCATGAATCTACTGGAACAGGAGATACACTGTACTCTGTTCATCCGGACTAACCGCGGGGTACGGCTGACACCGGAAGGAGAAAAATTGTATATTCGAGTCTCAGCAGCCATGGAGCAGCTGCAGAACGCAGAAGAAGAACTGCGTGACAGTAGCGGGCTGGAGCATGGAAGCATCGCCATCGGAGCCAGTGAAACGGCACTGAATATTTACCTGCTGGAAAAGCTGCGCACGTTCCATATGGAATATCCGGGGATTCGTCTGAAGATCTACAATCACTCTACCCCACAGGCGGTTCAGTCAGTAAAAAATGGGGAAATCGATTTTGCAGTAGTGACTACACCGACAGATGCAGAGGCGCCGTTAAAGAAGGTGGATCTGTATCCATTCCGGGAGATTCTGGTGGGAGGAAAGACGTTCACTGCGCTGGGAAGTCAGGAACTGTCGTTGGCAGAAGTACAGAATTATCCTTTTATTTGCCTGGGACGGGAGACCCAGACCTGGAGGTTCTATCAGCAGATATTTGAAAAGTATGGACTGGAATTGTCACCGGATACAGAGGTGGCCACTACTGACCAGATTCTGCCACTGGTGAAAAATGAACTTGGGATGGCATTCCTGCCGGAAGCCATGGCCAGAGAGGCCATCGAAAAAGGGGAGATCGTAGAATTGTCCCTGCGGGAAAATGTGCCACAAAGGAGTGTCTGCATGGTATACGATCGGCAGCATCCCTTAAGTGCGGCTGCAAAAGAATTGAAAAGCCGTATGCGGCAGAGCGCAGCGGCTGTATCAGATAGAATCTAATCCAGATATTCAACCATTGGGGACGGTGTTTTCTGGCTTTTAGGTAACTATCCAAAATACCTTGCAGGACAGTGGGTTCTGAATAGTTACGATATATCTATATTTATTGTTAAGCATCCCCGGGCAGGAATCCACGCTTCCAGCCTGGGATTTCATTTGACTTTTTTCCGGTCCATTCTGGCGAAATCATGCAAAATTTGTCGAGCGATTCTGTTTGAAAAAGTAATTCTCCTGTGTTAAGGTAAAATCACATTTCGAGGAATTCCAAAGATCTTGCCATTCGGCATTTATTCCACAAAATGTAAAAATGGTAACTATTCAGAACCCACTGTGAAGGCACTGAACAGTTTACTAAAAATAATATAAGAAGGAGCATTTGCTTATGACAGAGAAAGAAGAATTGCGGCAGAAGCAGGAGAATGAGATTTTGCAGGAGATTAATGGGGAGGAAGAAGTTGAGTATGGCCTGATCAATGATTATATGTTCCGGGCAGTATTCCAGACTTCCGAAGAGGCATTGAAAGGATTGCTCAGTGCGTTGTTGTACATACCAGAGGAAGAGATTCTGTCCTGTGTGATCTGTAATCCCATCATACTGGGAGATGCGATTGATGAGAAGACCTGTATTCTTGACATTCGGGTGTTATTAAATGGCAACAAACAGATCAATCTGGAAATGCAGATGGGCTCGGTAGAGAACTGGACAGATCGTTCTGTGTTCTATCTGTGCAGAATGTTTACAGATATGAAAAAAGGTCTGGATTATACGCAGACAAAGCCGTCCATCCATATCGGGATTATGATGAAATCCCCGGTACCGGAAGATGCAGCATTTTATAATGAATATGCATTGAAAAACCGCAGAACAGGCTATGAATTCACTGGAAAAATCGCCCTTCACGTGTTAGACTTATCTTGTCTGGAGCAGGTACCGAAAGAAGAACGAAACAGTTCATTATACTACTGGGCCTGTGTATTCAAAGCAAAGACATGGAAGGAGGTTCTTGCAATGGCAGAACAGTCAGAATCCATAAAAAAAGCAGTAGTCACCTTACGGGAATTATCAGAAGACGAAAAGATTCGCCTGCAGTGCGAGGCCAGAGAGCGCTATCAGATGGACTGGCAGAGTTCCATGAGAACAAGTAGAGAAAAAGGGCGAGAAGAAGGGCGAGAAGAAGGTAGAGAATCTGGACGCAAGGAAGGTGAATTGCAGAAAGCACATGATGTCGCTGAGGCTCTTCTGGAAGAAGGAATGGAGATAGAAAAAATAGCAAAGATCGTAGGTATGGAAGTGAACGTTATCAGAGAATGGATAACAGAGAAATAAGATTGTCCAAATCGTCAATTGACAAAATGTCCCATACTCTGTATAATTTTTAACAGATAAAGCGGACAGGCATATATGCCTATAATATGCGACCGTGAGTGAATAACAGAGTACATAGAAAGAATAATCGGTTAGCAGGTGGAACTCCTGCACAGAATGCACTATCGTAGAGTCGGGAGCTGTGTTCTTTCTTATAGAGTAGAAAATGATGTGCAAAGAGCATCTACTGAGTAATCGGGGATCCATAGAGATATGGGTCTCTGGTTGCTCAGTTTTTTTATTCTATGAATCTTTATTTATCACAAACAGTCTACTATACAGGCAGAAAGTTCCACAGCCGGGCGGCTCACTTTATCACACTTATGGTTATCACAGGAAAGGAAGGAAAAGACATGCGAAGAAAGAAACTTGCAAACAAGATTACAAGTATTCTGATGGCTGTGATGATGCTGGTATCCACCCCAATGAGTGCACTGGCCACAGACGCAGGCTATCAGGACAGCGAACAGCAGATCGAAGTGCAGTCAGTTTCAGAAGACAGTGAAAGTATGGAAGAAAATGACGGTCTGACGGAAGAATCCGCTGAAGAAGAGATCACATCTGATGAAGACATTACCGCAGATGAAGATGTAATCTCTGAAGAAATGGGGGGGCAGTACAATACCTCAGAGGATGAAGAACTAATCCTTGGAGATAATGAGGACTCGGATGAAGCTGTGGTGACACAGGAAGCAGACGGAGAATCAGTGGTAGAGATGAGCCCGGCAGCAGATGCGAAGGTATCTGTAACCATCAGTGTCAAAGGTGAACTGGCGAAAGCGAAAGATGACAGCACCATGGCACAGAAAGAAGTGATCGTAAAAGACCTGGACAGCAATGGTAAGCTGACCGTAGACGAAGCCCTGACAGCAGCACATAATGCGTATTATAATGGAGGCGCTGCCAGTGGATATGGAGTAGCAGTGTCAGAACAGTATGGTACGACCCTCACCAAATTATGGGGTGATACCAGTGGGAAATTCGGATATTGGGACAATGATACATCTTGCATGAGTCTGGATGACGAAGTAAAAGCAAATGATAATCTGGTAGCGTTTGTATATCAGGATGCAACTGGATATTCAGATGCGTATGCCAGATTTACAAAAAAAGAATATACAGTAGAAGCTGGAAGCCCACTGACTGTAGAAGTGGAAAAAGCAGGCTATGATGCCAGTTATAATGTAGTATTTTCTACTTATGACGGAGCGGTATTTACAGCATATGACAGCCAGTTCAAGGCTTTGGATAAAGAAGCGTATACCGCGAATGGTTCCCATGTAACATTTAAGAATGCAGGAACTTATTATCTTGTGGTATCCGGATCAGATAATGTCATTTTAGTTCCGGCAGTGGCAAAGGTTACGGTAGAAGAAAGCGTGGATATACCGGTAACGGGTATTTCATTATCGAAAACAGAAAATTCCATGTATGCAGGAGCAATATGGGTAACATTGGAAGCTAAGGTGGAACCAGAGAATGCGACAGATAAGACCATTACCTGGAGCAGCTCTGACCCGGAAATCGCTACGGTAGAAGAAAGTGCCGGTACAGTAACCATTACGGCAAAGAAGCCAGGTACAGTAACCATCACGGCAGCGTCAGGAGAAGTAAAGGCAGACTGTGTTATCACTGTGAAAAAAGCACCAGTCATTTCCAAGCTGGAATTATATAAGAGCCAGGAAGATTATAAAGCAGGAAAAGAGCCATATACCATTACACCAGAATTTAATGGTTCGGTTTATGAAGGATATTCCCTCACCAGTGCAGTACCAGATTATCTGGCAAATCGTTTATATGCAGTAGCTACGTTATCAGAAGAAACCATTAACAGCGGATTTAATGAAATGGTATGGTTCTATAATAACTGGGGCGGTTTCAATGGAGCCAATGTGAGAGACGGTGTGGCACAGTATGATATTTATAGTTACAGGGGAACACTGGCACTTTATTGTGGCGTGAGAACAAACCAGTATAAGGTAGCAGTTAAGGCTTATTCCACATTGCAGAATCTGGAAGTAGATGGAGTGATGGATCAGGCCTTTGACCGGGATGTGACCAGTTACCATGCATATGTAGATGGCAGTAAGAAAGGTGTCAGTATTACACCGACAGCTTACAAAAACAGCAAGAGGTATACGATTAAGATTAATGGAGAAACAGTAACAACGGGAAGTAGTTATACGTTGCCGTGTAATTGGGATGCGGATAACAAAATGGAAGTGAATATTGAAGTAAGTGCTTCAGGAAAAGAGACCAGCACTTATACAATAGAACTGGAAAAATATCCGACAAATGATAAACCATATTTTATAACACAGCCGCAGTCAGCAGATTACATCATCGGTGATACCGCAAAAGCACTTTCTTTTATAGCCAGTGCCAACGGAAAATTGAGTTACCAGTGGTATGTAAACACAGCAGATTCCAATGAAGGTGGAACTGCACTGAAAGGTGAAACAGCAGCAGAGTATACCCCATCTACAGAGAAGGACGGAACATTTTATTATTATTGTGTAGTAACCAATACAGAAAAAGAGGCAGATAATACGGCCGCTTCTGATGTGGCACGTATCACAGTAGATCAGGATCCGACCCCTGTAGCTACACTGACCAATATAGGTTCAGAAATGCCAAAAGACGGATATGAATATGCCTGGGATACAGGTTTCGTTTATAATGTCGATGAGACAGCGCAGCCACTTACCGTACAGGCTACTTCAAAAGTAGAGGGTGGTACCTGGGAATACAGTTGGATCTGGTTAAGAAAAGGAATTTATGAGCCGGATTTATGGACCGGTACAGGAGATAATACGGAAAGTTTTGTGCCGCCGACTACAAGAACTCTGGCCAGTGATACAGGCCGTTTCTATGGCTGCAGAGTAACCTATATATTTAAAGGAAAGAAATATGTAACCTATGCAACTACTGGACAGAAATTAACGATTGGTGAAGGAGAAGATGCAAAGACAGATGATGTCAAGGGTGTTTATGTATTTATCAAAGCAGACCCATCCGCACCAGTTATTTACAAACAGCCGCAGGAAGCAGCGTATCTGGCTGGAGATCCGGCGAAGAAACTGACTGTTTCTGCATCTTCAAAAGAAGCGGGGACACTTTCCTATCAGTGGTATTACAATACCGTTGACAGCACAGAAGGTGGAAACCTGATTCCAGATGCAACAGTATATAATTATCTCCCTTCTACAGAGAATGATGCAGGAACAAGATATTATTACTGTGTAGTAACGAATACACTCCAGGGCAAGACCGCAAGTACAGCATCAGCAACAGCGAAGATCGAGGTTCGTTCTGCAGAAAGTCTGGTTGGTGAAAAACTGAGCGGAACAGGAACAAAAGGAGATCCGTATCAGATCAAAGACGCACAGAATTATAAAGATGTAGCAGAACTGGTAGCAAGAGGATTTTCCTTTGATGGAAAATATCTGCAGCAGCAGGAGAATATTACACTGCCAAAAGACTGGACACCGATTGGCGTGACAAAAGACGGAACAGACAAAATTAAAAATGGCACAAATCTGAATGCATTCAGCGGAACCTTAGATGGAAATGGAAAGGTCATTACCATACCAGAAAATGGACTTCCATTATTTGGTTATGTAAATGGAGCCACCATTAAAAACTTAAAGATTTATGGAACGAAGATTGCCGGTTATGGTTTGGTAAATAATCTGTATGGGGTAGGACTTTCCGGAAGTTCCGTTGTTATTGACGGCGTAACACTGATGAGCGGTTCCAGTACCTTAAAATCTGGACTGGTCGGTGCTGAGATTGGTTCTGAAAATCCATTTGCCGGATGCTCTGCGGCTTATGTGGCAACGATAAAGAATTGTACCATTGAAAAAAATGTTATAATCGGCTATGACAAAAATCAGTCTATGATCGGTTCGATTGCAGGACGCATGCAGGGCTCTGTAGAAAATTGTGTCAGCTATGCAACGGTTTACGGAAAAGATTATGTGGGCGGAATCATTGGAACACGTGATAATGCACTCGGATTATGCAGCGTTTCCAGATGCAGCTTTGAGGGTATCGTAGAAGCCACTGGTACACATGCAGGTGGAATTGGTGGTGGAGGTTATGAGAATCAGACTGCACCAAATGGTGCTAAAATTGCGATTACAAACTGCTCAGCAAGTGGCGCAGTCAGCGGAGCAGACAAAGTCGGTGGTATTCTTGGAGGAGATACCTATGTGGCTCAGTCATGGGGCAGTTATTCCTTTAAGGGAAATTCCTTTACAGGAAAGGTAACTGCAACCGCAGGTACTTATGTCGGTGGAATCATCGGATTCTATGACAGTCTGAACAAATACGATGGTATTGAAAATAACTATTATACATCTGACTGTGGTGCAGAAAAAGCCATTGGTTTTGTACAGTATGTAGATACTTCCAGCACAACACATGAGACAGCAAGTGGAAGTATCTATTTCAGCACGGAAAAAGGTGTGGACGGTTGTCCGGAAGTAGGCGGATGCAACTGGAAAGCACAGCACAATCGTACGGATGACCCTCTTGGAGCAGATGCATCCGCACTGGCTGACACAGACGGTGTAAGAGTATATGTAGAAAAACTGGAGATTTCCGGAGAATACAAGACAGAATACTATATGGGTCAGACCTTTGACCTGTCAGGTATGACATTTACAGCTACCTGGAGTGATGAAAGAGTAGAAAACCCGACAGCCGAAGAGGTACAGGTAGCCGGCTTTGATACTAATAAAAAAGGCTGGCAGACCGTCACGATCTCTTATAAAGAAGCATCTGCAACTGTAAGAGTCAGAGTAAAGACCAGCATCAAAGTCACCTTCAGCCTGTTAGGTGATAAGAAGCACGACAGTGACAAAGATGGAGAGATCCACACACTGGCAGATAACAACCTGACCGTATGGGTTCAGGAAACAGGATATTATGTAGATCCGGATGCAACGGTGTATGATGTAATGCAGGAAGCAGCAGAAGACTATGGATTTGAAATGATTGCAGATAATGATAATCAGTATCATACCATTTATGTAAAAGGTATCACTATGAATGGCATGACATTAAGTGAAATGGATAACGGACCAAGATCTGGCTGGATGGATGTGATCAATGGTATACATCCGGATGTAGGAGTATCCGAACAGACCCTGAATGATGGTGATGTCATTATCTTCCATTACACCGATGACTATACCAGAGAAGAAAGTAAGATGTATGACCAGCAGGTAGCAGACAATGCAATTGCAGCAATTAATGCCCTCGTAGGAACAGACAAACTGACCCTGGCAGACAAGGCAGCAGTGGAAGCAGCAAGAGCAGAATACAATCAGCTGACAGATGCACAGAAAGCACTGGTACCGGCAGAAACATTGAAGAAGCTGACGGATGCAGAAAGCAAGATCGCAGAACTGGAGAAAAATGCGAAGTCGGAGACACCATCTCATGTTCATGCATATGGCGAATGGACAAAGATCTCTGATGCAACGGTATTTGCCCCGGAAAAACAGGAGCGTACCTGCAGCTGTGGAGCAAAAGAAACCAGAGATTACGGCAGTTCTTTGAAGGCTACCATCAAGGTCAATGCAACCACTGTACCTCTGAAAGTAAAACAGAAGACCAGTGCATTCAAAGTAACCGGTCTGGCAAACGGTGACAGCGTACAGTCCTACAAGTCCAGCAACACCAAGATCTTCACTGTAACCAAGAGTGGTGTGCTGAAAGCAGGTAAGAAGACCGGCAAAGCAACCCTGACCATTACCCTGGCAAGCGGCCTTCAGAAAAAAGTCACCGTCAAGGTACAAAAGAAGACGGTAGCTACCAGCAAGATCACCGGACTTCAGAAGAAAGTAACACTGAAGAAAGGCAAGAAGCTGACCCTGAAGCCATCTAGAACCCCGATCACATCCACCCAGAAGTTTACTTATAAATCTTCCAACAAGAAGATTGCGACCGTAAGCAGCAAGGGCGTGATTAAAGGCAAGAAGACAGGAAAGGCAAAGATCACAGTCAAATCCGGTAAGAAGAAATACACCGTGACGGTGATCGTAACAAAATAAGCCATTGGTGACGGTGTTTTGTGGCTTTATGACCGTCCCTTTTGGCAATAAAGCTTTTAGAAAAGACTGTAGGATTTCAGAAATGAGATCCTATGGTCTTTTTGCTATTGGTGACAGTGTTTATGGCTTTTGATCCCGACATCATTTTATGAAACATATTTGAAAAAGCAACATAAAGTTATAGAACATATAGAAACAAAAAGATGCAAACAAATACATAAAAAGATACTTGATAAACGCACCGATATATGATAGTATAAGTTCACAAAAGCATATTTTATCATTCTCAGTGCATTGCACTGTCAGAGTATCAACGCCATTTCAGAGATCTTATGCTTTTCGTTCTATTCAATTGACAATTTAGAAAGAAGCAGGAGCTAAGGAAATGGTGGTAATACTCAGATACGGCCATAGATCTCCTGTGCGCAAAGAAGAGGAGGAGCCTATGGCAAAAAAGAAGAGAATGCGATATAAGCTGAAGACAAAACAGGTTAAAGTGAACCGGGTGAGAGCCAATCGGAAGTACAAGGACACTGTATTTCGGATATTGTTTTTGGATAAGGAACATTTGTTGTCATTGTACAATGCAGTTTCCGGTAAGACATACACAGATCCAGAACAGTTACAGATTGTGACACTGGAAAATGCAGTTTATATGGGAATGAAGAATGATCTGGCATTTATTATTGACACGAATTTGTTCTTGTATGAACATCAGTCTACCTATAGTGCGAATATGCCGCTGCGAGATTTGTTCTATATAGCCAGTGAATATCAGAAGCTGGTAGATAAAAAGTCGCTGTACTCATCAAAACTTCAGAAGATTCCGGCTCCTAAATTTCTGGTATTTTATAACGGAACAGAAGAGATGGAGGACAGCCGGACGGAATATCTGTCGGCTGCATTTGAGAATCTGACCGGAGAGCCTGATTTGGAGCTAAAAGTTTTGACATTAAATATCAACATAGGACATAATCAGGAATTGTTGGAGCAGTGCAGAGCATTGAAGGAATATGCACAGTATGTAGACCGTGTAAGAAAGTATGTAGGGAAAATGAATCTGGATGAAGCAGTGCACCGTGCAGTAGAGGAATGCATTCGTGAGGGGATTCTTGAAGATTTTTTACGTGTGAATAGATCCGAGGTGGAAAAAGTGAGTATTTTTGAATATGATAAGGAAGAGGAAGAGAGAAAGCTGCGTGAGGCAGAGCGTGAAGTTGGAAGAGAAGATGGTGCAATTGCATTGATCACAGTTGCGAAAAGATTTCACTTAACTAATAATGAAATTATGAAAGCACTATGTGATGATCTTGGACTGGATGAGAGGACAGCTGAAGGACTTTTAAAAAGGTATGAGAAGCTTGAAGATCTTTCACATCAAAATCAAACCGAGGTGGAAAAAGTGAGTATTTTTGAATATGATAAGGAAGAGGAAGAGAGAAAACTGCGTGAGGCAGAGCGTGAAGTTGGAAGGGAACAAAAAGCTCATGAAGTTGCTAATATTCTTTGGAAAGAAGGAATAGGGATAGAAAAAATAGCAAAGATCGTAGGTATGGAAGAGGCTGTTATCAGAAAATGGATAAACCATTGGTGACGGTGCTAAGCGCCAGTGGCGCCTGTTCAGCACCGACCGGTTCACAACGTCCGGTGGACGTTGGCTTTGAACCGACTGAAGTGAAACGAAGAGTGGAACGTAGATGCCGCGATAACGAGCAAAACTCGCAAAGCGTGTTTTGGCTCGTTGACAAATATTTGACGGCACTTTATAATAAAAGAAATGACAAAGAGCAACAGGAATCGTATTCCGCAAACGGATGCAGGTGCCGTACAGGAAAATGCGCTGCCGTAGAGTCGGCGGGTGGATGCGTTCTATAAGTAAATAAGGTAGCGGTGTATACGCAAAATGACATCTATCAGGTAACGGAAGTCCCCGAGAGGGGATCTTTTTTCCGTTACCTTTTTTATTTATAATCTGTGAATACAGGTAAAGAGCGAAGGAGGAAAAACATGGAAACAAAAGGGAAAAAGAGGTTGCTGAATATCATCATGGTACTTCTGATCCTGGTCATTGCAGCAAGCGGAGTGCTGACAGTGGGAAAGATTCAGGCTGGTTTGATAAGCCGGAGGATATCTGTGTAACCAGTGGACAGACAAAGGGCGTAGTAAACATTCAGCGGAATGGTATTGGTTACACATTGAATGCGGATTCTCGTCTGCAGACTGGGGATCTGATTGAGACCAAGAAGGGAGCGCAGGCTGAACTGATCTGGAAGAATCAGGAAAAACTGATTTTAAATGAGAAGTCAGAAGTGACACTGACCGCCTGCGATGCAGACAAAAATGAACTGCAGGTATCTGCCGGAGAAGTATTTGGCGACATGCAGCAGCAAAAAGGTACTTTTGATGTGGCGTTTGCTGGAAATACGGCACAACTGTCAGGTGCAGTTTTCTCTGTTAGTGTACAGTCCGGCAGCAGTAGCCTGAATCTTTATGCGGGAGATATCAGTATATTATTGGCGGATGGTACCCAGGAACGAGTAGAAGCAGGAGAGTATCTTTCTGTAACGAATAGCAGTGACGGTACTTCTTCTTGTCAGATTCAGAAAATGCAGCCAGCATCACTGAATGAATTCCTGATCAGTCAGGCACAGAGCTGTGCCAGCAGCAAAGATTTGTGTTTTACACCGGAAGAATTGCAGAAGGTACTGGATGACCGTGCAGCAGAGAAACAGACTGCTCTGGAAAATGCTTTAAATGCAGAAAAGATTCCGGCAGACAATAAAAAAGATATGAAATCTGATAAGAACGAACAGGAAAGCGAAGCACAGTCTGAAGCAGAGACGGACGACAGTGAAGCAGATGGTCAGAACAGTATGGAAGAGTACACGCCGGAGGAGGCAGGAGACAGCAGTTCTGGTGAAAGCTCCAATATCTGTACCATTACCATCCGTTGTGACACGATTCTGGACAACCTGGATAATCTGGATGCCGGAAAAGAAGCCTATGTGCCATCGAACGGTGTGATCCTGGCTACCAGCAATGTGGAATTCGAGGATGGGGAAACCGTATTCGATGTACTGAACCGTGTATGCGAGTATGCCGGAATCCAGCTGGAATATTCCTGGACACCGTTGTACAGTAGCTATTATGTAGAAGGAATCAATAATCTGTATGAATTTGACTGTGGAAATGAATCCGGATGGATGTACAAGGTAAACGGCTGGTTCCCGAATTACGGATGCTCCAGCTATACACTGGAGAACGGAGACGATATTGTATGGTGCTATACCTGCAACGGACTGGGAGCCGATGTAGGCGGACCGACTTATTGAAATCAGGCGTCGGATGAAGAAGGGGAAAAGTAATGAAAGACAGAATGAAACGATTATCCATCTTGTTTATGACGGCAACACTGTGCACCGGAACACTGTATGCACAATGTGAGCCGGTAAATGCAGAAGCAACACAGCCAGATACTTATGCGGAAAGTACAGTTGATGCAAAAGCAGAAGCACAGTCTGCTGACAATGAGAAGCCGGCAGAGAGTGACAAAGAACAGACTGGAGAGAATGAGACACAGCCAGAGACTGCACAGGTGCAGGAAACGGAAAGCACGGCACCTGAGACGGAAAGTCAGACAGAAGCGCAGACCGATCATGCAGACTCATCCGATGGCGAGAATCAGGCAAAAGCAACAGAAAGTCAGACATCTACAGGAGAGATGCAGACCGAAACGACGGAAAGCCATACATCAGAAACAGATGCATCCCAGAAAAAGACGGCAGATTCGAAAACGGGAGAATCTGATACAGAAGAAACAACGAGGGAAGAGGAACAGGAAGAATCAGATGAGAATCTGGAGGAACTGCTCGTAAAAGATCAGGCAGGAAATACCCTGAAAAAAGAACCTTTCTATCTACCAAAGACCCTCACAGTAGGAACAGAGACCTATCCGGTGGAGTATCGGCAGGGTGTCTGGAAAGTAACGGTACCGGCAAACTGCAAAACCCTGCAGATTACTGTGCCGGATCAGAAAGAGAACGAAGAACTGAGCTTTACAAAATGGGGTGGCTATCTGACAGAATCAGACAAACATTGGTATCTTTGCCCCGATGATCCGATCCAAGATGCATATACGACGCAGGGAAATACCTATACCATAGATCTGGGAAAGTTTGCCCTTTCCATGGATGAAATTACCCGGGAGCAACTGGCTGTTTATGGAGATCTGGCAGAGGATATTACTTATGCCGAAATTCTCCTTACCGGAGAAGGTAGATCAGAGCTGTTATTGGTGGAATTTGCCACAGAAGCCATGACAGAGGAAGCCTCAGAGGCAGAAACCGAAGCAGCGACAGAAGAAACGACAGAGAATCTGACTGAACTGGAGAAATCAGCTGAGATCGCTGCCCTGTCAGCCAGTGCATCCCAGATAGACAGTGCTTATACATCAGCAGGGAAGAACCTGTCCGATTCATCCAAAAAGGTGACACCGTCTGTTGGCTCCATTGGAGGGGAATGGGAGATCCTTGGGCTGGCCAGAAGTGGAAAACTGACGGATGATGTGCTGAATAAATATCTGGCCAATGTCATCAGTACGCTGAAAGAGAACAACGGAAAGCTTCATGACAAGCGTTATACAGACTATTCCAGAGTGGTACTGGCTCTGACTTCTCTGGGGATAGATGTTACCAACGTGGGCGGCTACAACCTGCTTCAGCCGCTGTCAGATTATGACCAGACGGTATGGCAGGGAGTGAATGGAGCGACCTGGGCATTGATCGCCTTTGACAGTCATGATTATGAGATCCCTCAGGCAGCATCAGGAAAAACACAGAATTCCAGAGACAAGCTGATCCAGAATATTCTGGATCAGGAGGTATCCGGAGGTGGATGGGATCTGTCCGGACGGAGTGCAGACCCGGATGTGACTGCTATGGCCATTCAGGCACTGGCACCATATTACAGTACCAATGCTCAAGTAAAAGCGGCAGTAGACAGAGGGCTGAATAAGCTTTCTGCTATACAGAAGAGCAATGGCTCTTATGCCACTTATGGTTCCGAGACCTCAGAGAGCTGTTCTCAGGTAATTGTAGCCTTGACAGCCATGGGGATTGACCCGAATACTGACAGTCGTTTTGTCAAGAATGGTAAGTCTGTGATAGACGCACTTCTGACTTATGCCAATGCTGACGGATCCTTTAAGCATGTACTGAAGGGAGATGCCAATCAGATGGCTACCGAACAGGCTTATTATGCACTGACAGCCTATGAGCGGTTTACCGGTGGAAAAACCCGTCTCTATGATATGACAGATGTGGAGCTCCCATCAGATAAAGAAAAAGCAGAAACGGCACAGAAGCTGATTGCAGCAATCCCGGACAATATCAAGCTGGCGGACAAGAACCAGATTGAAGCGGCAAAAGCTATGTATGACAGCCTGACAACAGTACAGAAATCCCTGGTGACCAATTACAGTAAGCTGGAAGCATCCATGAAGAAGCTGCAGGAGCTGGAAAAATCCAGCGGTTCCGGCAGTGAAAGCGGTTCAGGATCCGGAAGTGGCAAAAAAAACAGTTCAACTACTAAGAAAAAGACCAAAGGAAGCACCAAAAAGGTAAATCTGGTATCAGGATCTTCCGGTAAGAAAGGCGGTACAGCAGCTGGTAAAACAGCATCTGGCAAGACTACAGCGGATACAAAAGAAAAAGAATCGGAAAAAGAAACAGACAAGAATGCCACAAAAACGACAGAAAAAAAGGGTGGCACAAAGACGGAAAAAGAAGTCACCAGTCTGATTACAGAACTGAACAGTCTGTTCCGTAAGACAAAGGTTTCTGAGAAACTGCCAGATGATGCGGAGGACTATACGGATGCGCAGAAAGAACAGATTCTGGATATTTACCTGACTTATTCGGAACTGACGGACGCACAGAAAAAAGAAGTAGAAGCAAGCAGCCATTATAAAGATTATGAAAAGGCGGTAGAGAGTTTCAAAGAGACGAACCACTATGATAAAGCGGCAGACATTGATCTGCGTGATAATGAAGAAGAGATCCTACCATGGTATGTGCAGGTGGAAGCAAGCAGTCTGAATGTGGAAAGCAGTCAGGCAGAGCAGGTAAGCCAGGCGCTGAAAGGCCAGGGAGAACTATTGATCTGACGGATATTTCCCTGATGGATCTTCTGGATAATACCCAGTGGGAACCGGACGATCTGGTGCGGGTCAGTGTGCCGCTGGCAGACTTAGGGGACTATGAGAACGTGGCTGTGGTACACCTGAAGGACGACGGCAGTCTGGAATTCATCGACGGTCATATCGCAGGAAGCAGAATTGAGTTCGATACGGACCAGTTCTCCAGATTCGGCATTGCCGGATACAACGGTTCCATGGAGGATCTGATGAAGCCGGAAGAATCCACACAGAAACCGCTGTGGATGTATCTGATTCCAGGTGCGGGAGCAGCAGCACTGCTGGCTATTCTGGGAGCCATGCGCCTGTCCCTTTCCAGAAAAGGCAAAAAGAAAACGGGTGAAGAGCGTGAGAGATAAATTCGCATCCTATCATCCGGTGATCAATTTCACCTTTTTTATCGTGGCCATCGTATGCGGCATGATTCTGCTCCATCCGGCCTTTCTGGCTGCATCGGTGCTGTTATCTATGCTGTATTACCTGACAGCCAGGGGGTGGCAGGGCTGGAAGTTCGTGGGAGGGATGATTCCGTTATTACTGGTATTGTCCCTGATGAATCCGGTGTTTAACACTTACGGAGAACATGTATTATTCCGGTACGCCGGGGGCAGACCCTATACGCTGGAAGCCCTGTGTTATGGAGCGGCCCTCGGTGCCATGATGGTATCGGTGCTCATGTGGTTTGCCTGCTACAATGCAGTCATGACCAGTGACAAGTTTTTATATTTATTTGGAAAAATGGCACCGTCGGTGACCCTGATCCTGACTATGGTGCTGCGCCTGGTTCCTTCTTATAAGAACAAGGTTACACAGCTCAACGGGGCAAGACACTGCATTGGCAAGGGCACGGATACGGGAGATAAAAAAGAGAGGATGGAGCACAGTATGGTGCTTTTATCTACGTTGACCAGCTGGGCACTGGAAGGAAGTGTCATTACGGCAGACAGCATGAGAAGCCGTGGTTATGGCTGTGGAAAACGCACCACCTTTTCCATTTACCGTTTTGAAAACAGAGATAAAGTGCTGCTGGCGGTGATGATTCTGCTGGCGTCCCTCGTGGTCTTCTGTGGGATACACGACGCTGCATCTGTCACTTATACACCGCAGCTTTCCATCCAAAGCTGGCAGAATTCATATACAAAAGCGGGGCTGATGGCTTACATAGCTTTTCTGGCCATACCGTCAGCCGTAAATATCTGGGAGGAAGCGAGATGGCTCAATTTGAAATCAAAAATCTGACATTTACCTATCCGACAGCAAAGAATCACCCGGCGCTGTCGGATATCAATCTGAATATCGAGCAGGGGGAATATGTAACGGTCTGCGGGCGAAGCGGAAGCGGCAAGACCACCCTGCTGAAGCATTTGAAAAGTGTTCTGGCACCTCATGGGAAGCTGGAAGGTGAAATTTTATTTGAAGGGAAAAACTTAAAAGATACAGATCTGCGTACCCAGTCCTTCAGGATTGGCTACGTGATGCAGAATCCGGATAACCAGATCGTCACAGACAAGGTCTGGCATGAACTGGCCTTTGGACTGGAAAGCCTGGGGACAGATCAGAAAACCATCCGTCTGAGGGTGGCAGAAATGGCCAGTTACTTCGGCATCCAGGGATGGTTCCACAAGAATGTGAATGAACTGTCCGGCGGCCAGAAGCAGCTGCTGAATCTGGCATCCATCATGCTATGCAGCCGAGTGTACTGATTCTGGATGAGCCGACCAGCCAGCTGGATCCCATCGCCGCATCGGATTTCCTGAATACGGTGAAGAAGATCAACAGGGAACTGCGTACCACGATCATCATTACCGAGCATCGTCTGGAAGATATCTACTACTGCTCAGATAAAGTGGTGGTGATCGAAGACGGGAAAATGATTGCAAAGGATGAACCGCGGAAAGTGGGTGATTACCTGAAGAAGTGCGGCAATGAGATGTTTACTGCCATGCCGACTCCGGTACAGATCTTTTATGGTGTGGGAGGAAAGGGCAGATGTCCCTTAACCGTCCGGGAAGGTGCAGAATGGCTGGATCAGGTGTTTCAAGACCATGCCCCACAGGTGACTGCGGTGGATGATACGCCGGAAACCAACCTGGATCCGGACAACATCAAAGATCCTGCGGTGCTGGTGAAGGAAGCCTGGTTCCGTTATGAAAAGGACAGCCCGGATGTGCTCAAAGGAGTCACGCTTCAGGTACCGAAACATGTGCTCTATGCCATAGTAGGCGGCAACGGAACGGGTAAATCCACCACATTAAAAGTGATTAGCAATATCTGTAAGCCTTATCGAGGAAAAGTACTGATCAATGGCAAAGAAGTGAAAAAGTATAAGTCCGGGGAGCTGTTCCTGGGTAATCTGGCCATGCTGCCGCAGGATCCCCAGAGCCTCTTTGCAAAGAAGAGTGTGCAGGAAGAACTGGAAGAGATGCTGACCGGAAGCAAAGAGGAAAAGGCAGAAAAGGTGGCGGAAATGGCAGAACTTTGTGACATTACCCGTCTGCTGAAGAGTCATCCCTATGATTTGTCCGGTGGCGAGCAGCAGAGAGCGGCACTGGCGAAGGTGCTTCTGACAGATCCGAAGGTCTTACTGCTGGATGAACCGACCAAAGGCATCGACAGCTTCTTCAAGCAGAAGTTTGCAGATATCATGATGAAGTTAAAGGAGCGGGGCGTGACGATTATTATGGTATCCCACGATGTGGAATTCTGTGCCCGGTATGCGGATCTGGTCAGCATGTTTTTTGATGGCGGCATCGTCACCACCAATACGCCGAACCGTTTCTTCTCTCACAACAGCTTCTATACCACGGCAGCCAACCGTATGAGCCGGCATGTGTTTACCAATGCCATTACCAATGAGGATGTGATCGAATTATGTCAGAAAAACAGATAGAAAAGAATAAGAAAAAGATACCAGCCCACACCTTGATCAGTGTAGTGGTGATCTGCCTGATGATTCCGGTGGTGCTACTGGCTTCCCGTTACTTTGGCAACCGGAAGTATTATTTATGCAGCATGGTGCTGATCATTTTATCCATGGTGCCGTTCTTCTTAAGCTTTGAAAAGCGCAAGCCGGAAGCCCGTGAGATCGTGACGCTGGCGGTGATGTGTGCCATTGCCGTGGCCTCCCGTGCAGCTTTTATCATGCTGCCGCATTTTAAGCCGCTGGTGGGTATCGTCATCATTACCGGGATGGCATTTGGGGCAGAATCTGGATTCCTGACCGGTGCAGTCAGTGCCTTTGTCAGCAACTTTATTTTTGGACAGGGACCGTGGACCCCGTGGCAGATGTTTGCCTATGGAATCGCAGGATTTCTGGCAGGCCTTCTGACCCATGCGGGGGTACTGAAGAAGGACAAAAATGTGCCGGCAGCCATCTTTGGCGGACTGGAAGTACTGCTGGTGACGGGGCCTCTCCTGGATACCTGCTCGTTATTCCTGATGACCAATGAGATTAACAAGGCTTCTGCAGCCGCCATTTATGCATCCGGACTTCCGGTAAATGCCATCCATGCACTGGCGACCTTCCTGACGGTACTGCTTCTGGAGAAGCCGATCATGGAGAAGCTGGACCGGATCAAAGTAAAATACGGCATGATGGAAGAGGATGAAGCATGAGATTTGACAGTTACCATCCAATGATCAACCTGATCTATTTTGTGACCGCCATCGTCTGTGCAGTGAACTTCGACCACCCGGTTTATCTGGCCATTTCGTTTTTGTGTGCATTTGTCTATTCCATTAAATTAAATGGAAAGCGGTCGCTGATTTTTAACTTGTGTCTGATTCCGCTGATCGGGGCTTACACAGCCTGGTATTCTTATTATAACCACTTTGGAATTACCAATCTGAGGATGAATTTTATCGGCAATCAAATCACGCTGGAAGCTGTGACGGTGGGGATTATCCGGGGAACGAAGATCGCTGCCGTAATCATGATCTTTTCCTGCATCTTTGCAGTGGTATCCGCAGACAAAGTAGTCTATTTATTTGGCAGAATTTCCCCAAGACTGTCCCTGTATCTGTCTATTCTGCTCCGGTTTGTACCGAGGATAAAACAGAGGGGACGAAGAATCGAGCTGTCCCGCAGAGGCATCGGAAAGGGCTGCTTTCAGGGCAATCCGCTGCAGTGTCTGCTGCATATGTGCAGCTTTCTTTCTATTTTAATTACCTGGACGCTGGAAGACTTCATGGACAGTGCAGCTTCCATGAAATGCCGCGGATATTCCTGCGGGGACGGACGGCGTTCTCCATCTACCGGTTCGATAACCGTGACCGAAGCTTTGTCATTGCCATATTTGCCTGTATCACAGTCACTCTTATGGCGGTGGCATTTAACCAGACAAGCATTCAGTATAACCCAACTATCATGATGAACCGGATCACGGGAATGTCGGTGGTGTTCTATGGAGCTTATGCAGTATTGTTATTGCTGCCGATGGGGCTGCAGATGATTGGAGAAAAACGTTTTTCAGCAGCAACCTCAAAAAAAGTTTAAAGAAAAGTTCACAATTTTAAGATAGGAAAACCGAACTGTCCGTGTTATACTGAGGAAAAGAAACCGTACCATGAGAGAATGGAGGATATCAAATGAGACATAGATGGAAAAGGGGAGCGGCAGCATTGCTGACGGCCTCTATGTTATTTTCAAATATCAGTATGACCGGTCTGGCAGAGGAAGAGTCTGCGCAGGCAGAGGAGATTGCTACGCAGGCAGAGGAAGCACCAACGGAGGCACCAGCCACGGAAGCCCCGACCGAGGCGCCAGCCACAGAGGCTCCGACAGAAGCACCAACGGAGGCACCAGCCCCTGCGACAGAAGCGCCAACGGAGGCACCAGCCACGGAAGCTCCGACAGAAGCGCCAGCTCCTGCTACAGAGGCACCAACGGAGACTCCAACAGAGGAGCAGAGCGAGAGCAGTACGCAGGCAACCGAAAAGCAGACCGATACCGAGAAAAAGACGGAAAAAGAAACGGAAGATGGTATCTACACAGCTGGGGAGAAGAACTATACCGTCAGTGTAGAGGTGCCAGATGACATGGATCTGCCGAAAGGGGCAGAACTGGTAGCAGATGTTGTAAAAAAGGATACGAAAGAAGCAAAAGAGGATCTGAAACTGGCAGAAGAAGCTGCTGGCCGGTATGAGATCACCGGCTATCAGATCTACGATCTGCACTTTGAAAAGAATAACAAAGAGATCGAGCTGACACCGAGAGAAAAAGCAGACATTAAGGTGACAGTAGTGATCGATAAGAAGGAATTCCAGAAGGATCTGAAAGAAGAAGGTCTGGAAGTATTCCATATCCGTGATCTGACAGACGAAGAACTGGATGCAATGAAGAGGCAAAATGCAGAAGGCGAAGAGACAGCGTCTGAAGCAGAGACTGAGAAGACAACAGAAGCTGGACCCACCAGTGAAAAAGACCAGACTGCCGAGAAATTGGAGATCAAAAAAGCAGAAGAAAAAGCTGGGAAAGAGACCATCACATTTTCTACCGATGGATTTTCTGATTATCTTTTTGCAGTGACCAAAGAAAAAGAGACAGAAAAACAGAGTGAATCCGAGACAGTGAAAGAGACAGAAGTTCCGGCTACGGAGGTTGAGACTACGGCTCCAGAGACAAAGGAACCGGAAACTGTAACATCAGAGACGACAGCACCGCAGATTGCAGTGCAGGAAAGCGAGACACAGGCGCAGCCGGCCAATAATCTCACACTGACAGTGCAGTCTGTTGGAACTGATAAACCGACAGCGAAAGATTTGGTTATCAGCGCAACGAATATTGCAGATCTGCAGAATGCCGTGCCTGCAATAACAATTACGCAGATTACAGACACCGGTGAAAAAGATATCACGAAAGATACAAATGCAGTCCAGATAACAGGCAGCCAAATAACAATTGCGGCAGCTATTGTAAATAGCAGTAAAGGAATTAAGATTTCTGGCCTTCCTGTAAATGGAACAGTAGCAGAAGGCGAAGTAGTGCTGAAAGCGACATATACCATCAATGCCGGTGGCAATTATATCAGTAACAATACATTTGTCGGAAATGCAGATTATTATACCATATATAAGAATACAGCGGGTGTTGCCCTGACATCAGGTGCAGACGGAAGCAGTCAGTTCAGTCTGGATGGAGATTTTGGTATTACCATCGAGAATGTATATTCTGAGGTTACGCTTTCTGCAACCGGAACGGACAAGCCAGATAAAAAGTTTGACGGTATGAAGTTCAGTGTCACACCAGAAGGTACGACAACACCGGTGATTACCGCAGCAGCAGACAATAGTGGTATTGCTGTGATCAGGGGTCTCCCGGAAGGAAAGTATACGGTAACGGGAGATACAGATACTATTCCGGCACAGTACTGGATGGAAAGCAAATCGCAGGAGATCACAGTGGATGATCAGAAGAGTCTGACTCCATCCGCAGAATTGTCCTATAAACCGATGATAATGACACTGAAGACAGTAGACAGCAGAAGCGGTAAAGCCCTGGAGAATGTGAAGATTACTGTGAAGAAGTCGGATGGAGCAGATAAGGGTACCACTGTTACCACAGACAGCAATGGTCAGGCAAAGCTGGTTGGCATGCTGGAACGTGGTATGAAGTATACGATTACACAGACCAGAGTGACAGGACATTATAATGCCACTACTTCTGATCTGAAGAGCAATACCTACAAGATGGATACCAAAGGTGCAGATCCGATTATTACATTTTCCAATCAGCCAACAGTGATAAAAGTAGGAGTTATTGATAATGTATCCAAGACGTCACCATATTCAGGAAGCTATGTAAGTGGAGCAACCATTGCAATTAAAAAAGAGAATGCTGTGTTGAAGACGATTACCACAGAAGGACAGCTGACAGAAGTTGTGGGACTGCTTGATCCTAACACAAAGTACCAGATAGTGCAGACCTCAGCTCCGGCAGGTTACATTATAGGAGCACCTACAGCGTCAGGATCTTACAGTGTCGGTAAACAGATCGCACTTTCTTCCAGAACCAGACAGGAAAAAACGGTAGCGATTTCAGCAGATACCGTAAAAGTTCTGGTAACCAGAAAAGGTTACGACAGCAGAACACAGGTGACCAGGAATGGAAAAAAAGCTTATGAATATACGAATCTGAAGATTCTGTCCGGTGCAAAGCTGGAGATCCGTGACAAGGATGGCAATGTAGTAAAAGATAAAAATGGGAATGCGGTATCCTGGACATCCAGTGAAAAGGGCGGCCATCTGGTAGAAGGTGTACTGGCAGCAAATACGGAGTATACTCTGGTAGAGACCGGAGCTCCAACCGGATATGATCTGGCAGGCTCTGGTGTGTTCCACACTTATAAGAGTGGAAATCAGGCAGCAGTTACCATGCAGACCAGAAGAGCCAGCGGAACCATTCGGGTAGTGATGCGTGCTGCTTATAAAGGAAATGCCATCAAGGTGAATGGAACTTATTACTGTGCCCTGTTTACCGATAAGAATCTGACAAAGAGATATACAGCAGCAGGTGTGCGCAGACTGACCATGACTACCAGTCAGGTCTATGCGGAAGCAACTTTTGAGAATATACCGGCAGGAGTATATTATGTAGCGGAGACCGATAAGAACGGCAATCCATTAAAGAATAATGCGACTTTCAAGGTAAACAATCCGGAAGATGGACTGCATATGGACACCAGCAAGGATCTGATTGCGGAGATCACCAATGATTATGTAACAGAACCAGCGGGCGCACAGGCAGTATCTTCCAGTGAACTGAAGAATTCTTACAATGCAGAATACGCCGGATATGGGGGATCTGCATCAGCGGCGGCAGAACTGGCGGCCGGTGGCAATTCTGTACAGACAGGAGATACAACAAATGTGGTACTCTATCTGTCTATGTTGGCCGCTGCATGTATCTTGTTTGCAGCAGTACTCATAAAAAAACGAAGAAAAGAATAATAGAATCAGACACCCGGAACATAGACTGTAAAAAGTAGATGTCCCGGGTGATTTTATGGAAATCCTGAATTATGTATCCGTACTGACAATTCCATTACTGGTCACTGTGATCGTGATGGACGGGATATTAAAAAAAAGACCAGTATATTCGATCTTTTTAAAAGGAGCGGCAAAAGGTCTGAAAACAACTGCGCAGTTACTTCCTGCGTGGATTGGACTGTTGACAGCAGCAGGAGTCCTGCGTGGGTCCGGGCTGCTGGATGAGATTGTGGATCTGCTGGGAGCTCTGCTGAAAAACAGTGGATTTTCGACAGAAATTCTGCCGGTATTGGTGATGCGGCTGTTTTCCGCCAGCGCAGCGACAGGGCTGACGCTGGATCTGTTTCAAAAGTATGGACCAGATTCTGACATTGGTCTGCTTGCGTCTATATTTATGAGCTGCACGGAGACGGTTTTTTACACAATGAGTGTTTATTTTGCGGCAGTTTCCATAAAAAATGGACGCTATACGAGAAATGGAGCATTGCTGGCTACGATGGCAGGGATTCTGGCAAGTTTTGTGATTGTTACATATTTGTAAAATAATGGAATAGTAGTAAAGTGTGAAAACAGGTGGGTTTCCCTTTGACAAGGCTATATGTCTGTGATAGAATTGTTACAACTATGTTAAATAATAATACCAGATATCATCCAGATCAATGGAGATCTGTGGGTATCAGGATAGAAAATAAATATAAGGGGTGCATGAAAGTGGATAAATACGAATACCAGGCAAAGCTGGAAGAGATGAAAAAACTGGTGGATAAAGAAGAATATGAAGAGGCAGTTGCCATTGCAGATACCATTGAATGGAAGAGAGTCAGAAGTGTACGTACCCTTTGTCTGGTGAGTGAGATCTATGAGATCGTTGGCCGGGCAGAAGACAGCAAGAATATTTTATATCGTGCTTACAGACGTTCTCCAGGCAGCAGACAGATTCTGTACCGCCTGACAGAGGCATGTGTGCAGACACAGGATTTTGATGACGCAGTAGAATACTATACAGAATATGTGAATCTTGCCCCTCATGACAATAATAAATACATTTTGAAGTATGAGATTTACAAAGGAAGAGGTTCCTCTGTAGAAGAACAGATTCAGGTACTGGAAGAACTGAAGAGTCAGGAATATACCGAACAGTGGGCGTACGAACTGGCCAGGCTGTATGCACAGGCAGGTATGATTGATAAGTGTATTGCAGAATGTGATGATCTGGCATTGTGGTTCCACAATGGGGAGTATGTGGTACAGGCGCTGGAACTGAAGAAGAAGTATGCACCGCTGACACCGGAGCAGCAGACAATTTATGATAATCCAAGCAGTATTGTAGATATGGAGACCAAGGAAGCTGCTATTGAGGCAGCAGTGCCTACACTGGATGAAGAGATCACTAAGGAACTGCCGAAGTCTGAGACAGAGGTGATCGCAGACAGTATTATGATGAATACAGAAAAAGAGATCGCAGCAGCCGTTGCAGAACATAAAGAAGAGACTACACAGGAAGAACAGACGACAGAACCAGCCAGACCAAAGGATTTTAATACAGTTGAGATGCAGAATGAACTGGCCAACAGTATGAGACAGATCCTTTCTGGTATGAGAGGAAGCAAGCCTGCAGCAGAACCAGAACCGATTCCGGAAGCAGCAGTAGCAGCAACGCAGGAAGAAGAACCAGAAGAAGAACAGCAGATGGAAGGCCAGATGTCAATTGATGATATTCTGACGGGTGCCGCTGAGGAACCGAAGCAGTCTCCTGTATCCGAAGCAGCCCCGGAGGCACAGGTGGAGGAGACACAGCCACAGGATATCCTCAGTGCAGAAACGATTAATCTGTCTGACAGCATTCACAGAGAGATCGGTGACAGAGATCTGCGTTCCTATGCGACAGAACTGGCAGCAAGGCAGAGAGAGGCAGCGGCAGTACAGATTCCTGTACCGGAACCAGTAAAAGAACCAGTGTTGAAAGATGTTCCGGTTATGAATAAAGAAGAGAAAGAGAAGCAGCAGCCTGTGCAGGAAGAGGTGCAGGATGTACAACCAGTTCAGGAAACAGTTCAGAATGTACAGCCAGTTCAGGAAGCAGTTCAGGCAGTAGAACCTGAGAAGCCAGCAGAGGCAGCGGAAGCTGCAGAAGAGACTCCTGTTCAGACAGCACAGCAGGAAGCAGAACCTCAGCAGCCGAAGATTGATCCTATGAGTTATGTGAGAACCGGACTGGATGAGAAGGAAAAGAGCCTTCTTGGATTCTGGAGCAGTATTCGTGGCATGAATGAGCAGGTCAATGAAGTAGTGACTCTGATGATGCGCAGCATCCTGACAGATAAGACATCCTCTCATGGAAATGTACTTCTGATCGGAGACGCAGGAAATGGACGTACACACTGGCCCTTGGCATGGCAAAGATTCTCGGAAGATGCAAAGGTCTGCAGAGTCAGAAGGTTGCAAAGATTTATGCAGAAGATCTGAATGGCAAGGACATTGCTGCAACAGTAAATAAGATCGCAGGTGGTATCCTGATTATCGAGGAAGCAGGAGATCTCAGTGATAATGCGGCAGCACAGCTGTCTATGGCAATGGATTTTAAGACAGACGGCTGATTGTATTCCTGGAAGACGAGAGAAGATATCTGATGGATCTGCTGGGACGCAATCCACAGTTTGCGCAGAAGTTTGATATCACATTGAATGTACCGACCCTGACGAATGATGAACTGGTAGAGTTTGGTAAATATTATGCACTTCAGAATGACTGTGTCATGGATGATTCTGCAGTACTGACACTGTATGACGGTATCGGAGTTCTGCAGAATTCGGAACAGCCGGTAGCGATTCTGGATGTAAAAGAGATCATGGACAAGGCGATCAAAAAGGCAAATAAGTTCAGTCTTGGCAAGCTTTTCTCCACAGTATCCGGCAAACGTTATGATGCAGAAGACCGTATCATCATTAAAGGAAAATACTTTGGAAAGATAAAGTAAAAGTTATACAAAAAATACCTTGTAAAAATGGCAGGTTGCTGATTTTACAGGGTATTTTTTATTCTTCTTGACATAGAATATACCGTTCGGTATACTTGAATTTAGACAATGAAAAAGTTGACAGCAAGGGAGAAGGAGCAGACTGGCCTGGTGATGGAGAGCAGGAAAATGGATAATCGAGAAAACATACTGACATGTGCATTAGAACTTTTTTATCAGAGAGGCTATGATGCAGTCGGCATACAGGAGATCTGTCAGGCTGCCGGGATTACCAAGCCAACGTTATATCATTATTTTGGAAGCAAGTACGGACTGTTAGAGGTACTTCTGGAGCGGGAATTTTCCGGATTTTTCGGAAGATTGTCAGAAAATGCACAGTTTCAGAATGGCATAGAGGAATCCTTAACTGCATTTGCCGGGACACTGATTGATTTTGCCAATGAGAACCGCAAGGCGTATATGCTGTTTATGGCATTCAGCTATTCAGCCAGGGAGAATGAGGTATATACCGCTGTGCGGCCATATATTACGCAGCTGTATAATCTGACGGTGCAGCTTTTCGAACAGGCATCCGGACAGCTGGGAAATATGAATGGCAGACAGAAGCAGTTCGCAATTGGTTTCCTGGGATTGCTGAATCATTACATATTGTTTCTGGGATATCAGGATGACGGCGAGGATAACATTACGGTATCAGAAGAGCAGAAGGGCAGTCTGATACATCAGTTTATGCATGGAATCTGGACATAACGGCGAGGAAGAAGTACCGGAATATAGGTTAAAAGATATTAGAAAAAGGGGGACAGAATCATGGAATTAAAAGAAGTGCGGATTGGAGAACTGGATCAGTATCTCTTTGGGCAGGGCACACATTATGATATATATAAGAAGCTGGGAGCGCACCTGGCGACCAATGAGGGCAAAAAAGGTGTTTATTTTGCCGTGTGGGCACCGCATGCTGCCAAGGTACACGTAGTAGGTGATTTTAATGAATGGGAAGAACGGGAAGCTTATGAGATGACCCGTGTCGGTGAGATCGGTATCTATGAGATCTTTGTAGAAGGAATCGGTGTGGGAGAACTATATAAGTTCCTGATTACTACCAGTGATGGAAGAAAGCTGTATAAGGCAGATCCATATGGCAATCAGGCAGAGTTCCGTCCGGGAACTGCTTCCAGGGTGACGGATATCTCTCGTCTGAAGTGGGCAGATGCCAGATGGCTGAAGGCCAGAGGGAAACAGAATGTGGATGAAATCCCGATGGCAATTTACGAAGTACATCCGGGTTCCTGGAGAAAGCATCCGGTGACAGAAGAGGATCCGGATGGATTTTACAATTATCGTGAATTCGCCCATGAACTGACAGAGTATGTAAAGGATATGGGGTATACACATGTGGAACTGATGGGGATTGCCGAGCATCCATTTGATGGTTCCTGGGGCTATCAGGTGATTGGCTACTATGCACCGACAGCCAGATATGGTACACCGGAAGATTTCCAGTATATGGTGAACTACTTCCATAAGAATGGAATAGGCGTGATTCTGGACTGGGTACCGGCGCATTTTCCGAAGGATGCCGCAGGTCTGGCAGATTTTGACGGACAGGCACTGTATGAATATGCAGATCCAAGAAAGGGCGAGCATCCGGATTGGGGAACCAAGGTATTTGATTATGCTAAGAACGAAGTAAAGAATTTCCTGATTGCCAATGCTCTGTACTGGGTAGAACAGTTCCATATTGACGGATTGCGTGTGGATGCAGTGGCATCTATGCTGTACCTGGATTATGGCCGCAGTGCAGGCAACTGGGTGCCGAATATCTATGGAGAGAATAAGAATCTGGAAGCGATCGAATTCTTCAAACATCTGAATACAGTAGTGACTGGACGAAATCACGGAACCATGATTATTGCAGAGGAATCTACAGCATGGCCACAGGTGACCGGAAGACCGGAAGACGGCGGACTGGGATTTACCATGAAATGGAACATGGGATGGATGCACGACTTTCTTGATTACATGAAGCTGGATCCATATTTCAGAAGCTACAACCATAACAAGATGACATTCTCTATGACTTACGCATTTTCAGAAAAATATGTGCTGGTGCTGTCTCACGATGAAGTAGTACATATGAAGGGCTCCATGATCAATAAGATGCCGGGAGAATATGATGATAAATTTGCAAATCTGAAGGCAGGATACAGCTTTATGATGGGACATCCTGGTAAGAAGCTGTTGTTTATGGGACAGGATTTTGCCCAGTTCCGTGAATGGAGCGAAGCGAGAGAACTGGACTGGTATCTGCTGGCGGAAGAAAAGCATGTTCAGATGAAAGAGTATGTGAAGGAGCTGCTTCATCTGTATCAGGGAAGCCCGGCTCTGTATGAGACTGATGACAACTGGGAAGGCTTTGAGTGGGTCAATGCAGATGACAGCGACCGCAGTATCTTCAGCTTTATCCGTCATTCTAAGGATGGCAAGAACAATCTGCTCTTTGTAGTGAACTTTACACCGGTAGAACGACCGGAGTATCGTGTAGGGGTACCACAGTCTGGAAGCTATAAGCTGGTATTGAACAGTGATGAGGCTCGCTTTGGCGGAAGCGGAGAAAAGAGAGCATCCAGCTATCGCTCTAAAAAGGGAGTCTGCGACAATAAACCATATTCCATCGGATACAGCCTTCCGGCATATGGGGTGGCCGTATTCCAGTATGAAAAAAAGGACAAGACCGTAAAAAAGACTACAGCACGTAAAAATACTGTAAAAAAAGAGACGACAGCCAGAAAGACATCAGCAGCAAAAAAGACAGCTGCTAAGAAAAATGCATAAAAAACAGCATAAAAAAACAGAACATTCTGCCGGAAAGTTTAGCTCCCGGCAGAATGTTTTTTTGTGGAAAATTTGAAATGCCTGTGATAGACTGAAGCCAGATAGAGACTTATGAAATGGACTGCTTAGGAAAAGGGGAAAACAGTGAAAAAAATCAAATCATATCACAGACAGAAAAAATTCAAATGGCAGATACTCCACGTATGTGTTTTGATGGGACTTTTACTGGTAATGTTATCCAGTATGGGAGATGCACAGGCGTATGACTGGCCAATAGAGGGGCAGGATAGCATTTTTGCAATGGCAGTCTTCAGCCGAAGGCGAAGACCGAAGAGAATAACAGGCAGGATGATTCTCCGGAAAATGCATTGAAACTGTACCGGAACGGAGTGGCGGCCTATTATGGTGCACAGCTGGAAACGGCAAATGAACAGACGGTTTATACGGAGCTGGTCGCGGCGCAACAGCAGAATCGGATTAAAGGAGCTGTTTCACAAAGCAGCGCCATCGAGATTACGCTGGCCAGACAGGTAGTATTGCCCCTGGTGAACAGCACGGGATCCAGTGCTTATCAGAATCTGTGCAGTGAAGTGGGAAAAGCGATCGATGCGTTCCTGTTTGATTACAATGAGAATTACTGGATTTATGGTTATCGATGGGTGCCGGAGGGAGCCAGCAACCAAATCAGTAAGATCCGAATGTGGTTTACCGATTATTACAGTGATATTCGTTCTGAACTGAATCTGACAGATGAGGAACTGAGCAGACTGGAGCAGAAGATAACAGGAACTAACCGATATGAAGTGGTAAAGAGAGCCTATGAAGAAGTGATTCGGCTGGTGGTTTATCCAACGGATGATCGAATGGCCTATCATACCATTACCGGTGGTTTGCTGGAAAAGTACAGTCACAAGGGCGTTTGTGACTGTTATGCAAGATTGTTCAAGCTATTGTGTCAGAAAAAAGGAATCGCATGTATTCTGGTGCCAGGCGGGTCTGATATGATTGATGGAGAGGTGCAGATGGACCACATCTGGAATTATGTGCAGATGGAGGATGGAAAATGGTATCTGGTGGATTGTACATGGGATGACCTGGGAACTTCCACACCGCGGATGACCCATTTCCTGGCAGGATATCAGACCCCAGGACTGTATTCAGAGACGGTTGGCCAGAATCATCTGGCTGTGGGCAGATTCACAAGCAGCAGTTATACTCCATTTTCCGTACCACAGCTATCTGCTACAGCCTATCGAAAAGATGGCAGTTATAGTTCTATACCGTTTAGTGCATATTTCACACCAGGCAGCCTGACGATGAATATTGGAAAAAGTGAGAAATTGACAGCAACGATTCAACCAGCCTCTGTGCCAACGGACGAACTGAAATGGCACAGCTCTAATACAGCGGTAGCCAGTGTGATTGAAGTAGGAGGAGCCGATCAGGCTTATATTACTGCAAAGGGAGCAGGAACAGCACAGATCACACTGTCCTATGGATCCAGAGTACTGGCTTCCTGCCAGGTGACAGTGAAGGGAAAACAGAACGCTGCGGCGTCTTATAAGATTAGCCTGAATGTCACCAGCCTTCCGATGCAGGCGAAGAAGAGTACAAAAGCATTGAAGGTAACTTCGCTGCAGGCCGGGGACAGCGTCAAAGTGTGGAAGTCTTCCAACAGCAAAGTAGTAAAGGTAGATCGTCGTACTGGAAAACTGACCGCACTGAAAAAAGGTACGGCAGTCATTACTGTAACCAGTCGGAAGGGTGCGAAAGCCTCCTGTAAGATAAAGGTGCAGAAAGGGAAAGTAGCTACAAAAAAGATTAAGCTGAAAAAGACCTGTGTGGAACTGAAAAAAGGAAAGTGCTTTTCTATAAAATATACACGTACGCCTCTGACAGCAAATGATAAGGTAACTTATAAGACTTCGAATAAAAAAGTGGCAACAGTCAGTGCCAGCGGGAAAGTAAAGGCAAAAAAGAAAGGAAAAGCAACGATTACAGTTCGAAGTGCCAGCGGAAAAACAGCAAAACTGAAGATACAGGTAAGATAGAGATAAGCATAATGGCGGTATTCTGGCATATACTTACACAAACAAAAAAGGTTGGTGGAGTATGTCAGAATATCGCCATTTTATAGCATATATGTATGAATATGAGGATGGAAAAAAGACAAAGAATGCCGGATTTGTGAAAGTAAATATGCGAAATGGAATCTGTCGGATGCAGCTAAAGATCAGGGGCGGAAGAAAAGAGCCGATGGAATGTCGGATTTATGGATTTTTCATGAGAGAGAATGGCTGTATGGAATTCTGATGGGCAGAGCGGTAATGCGTGGTGGAAGTTGTGAGTGCACCGTGACGACATCAGAAAATGTTTTTCAGGAGCAGGGATATTCTTTTACACAGATCAGCGGAGTGTGGATACAGGCAGAAACTGAAGAAAAACAGTCAGGAGGCCTGTTCCTTACCGTATGGGATGAACGGCCGGTGGACAGCAGAAAGCTGACAACAGAACATTTTACAGAGAAGAAAAAGGATGAAACAGAATCTGAAGCAGAGCCTGAAGCTGACAGCAAGAAAGAGGCAGAAGAGCAGCAGGAACTTGAAGCACAGAACCGGCAAGGCGACCAGCCAGAAAAATACAGTCTGAGCGGTCGCTGGGAACAGTTTCAGTTTCATTATCCGCATATGATACCATTTACAGACAGTGAGATTGCGGAATGCATTCAGATCGCTCCGAAGGATATTACGTTTCTGGGAGAAAAAGAGAGTGTGTATGCGTCCAGTCCATTTGTACAGCAAAAATATATGAAATATCATCATTTGATGCTGGGGCGTCATGAGAATGGGCAATACATACTGGCAGTGCCGGGTCTGAACCGGGGAACGCAGGATCGGAATCTGGCGGCCATGTACGGATTTCCGGAATACAAAGCGGCAGAAGAAAAAGAATTTGGGTACTGGTATCATTTTTTATAAAAACAATGCAACAAAACTATACTTTTTTTACACTATATAAGTGAACAGAAGAAAAGGAGAAAGAAGATGGAAAAAGAGACGGCACTTGTGCGGAAGGCACGAAGAGGAGATGCATCTGCATTTGCTGCTCTGTATCAGGAATATTATCAGGATCTGTATCGGTTTGCTCTTTATACATTAAAGAACTGTCATGATGCAGAAGATATGGTCGGTGATACAGTGGCAGATGCCTGGGCACAGATGAGTGGCCTGAAGAAGGCAGAGTCATTTAAATCCTGGATATTTCGTATACTATCCAACAAATGCAGAATGCGGTTAAAGGATTATTTGAATAAGACAGAAGAGATACCGGAAGATCTGAAAGCGGCAGGAAGAGATGTCGAAGAGTCGGCAGATGTGCGCGCAGCATTTGCCAGACTTGGGGATGAAGAGAGACTGATTCTGTCGCTGAATCTGTTCGGCGGGTACACCAGCAAAGAGATTGGCAGAATCTTAGATCTGAATGATAATACCGTGCGTTCCAGACAGAAGAGGGCACTTGAGAAGATGGCAGAATATTTGGAAAAGTAGGAGGAGACCAGAATGGATCAGAAGGAATTACTGGATAAGATCAGACATTCTGCGGAAGGAATAGAGATACCGGAGCAGCTGACTCCGCAGAGTGTAGAGGAGAAGCTGAAGAGGGAAGCACAACAGAAGAAGATACAAAGGAGGAAGATCATGATTAGATGGATGGAAGCAGCGGCGGTGCTGGCTATTGTGGCAGCAGGCGGGACACAGACAGAGTTGTATAAGCAGTGGAAGGAACCAGCATTGTCTTCCGAGGCTGATATGGAGAAGCCTGTGGCAGAACAGGATACAGAGAGCAGTGTACAGCCGGAGGAAGTCGATGCATCAGGTGAATTTAAGCAGGCTGACAGTGAAGAAGAACTGTATAAGACATTGCAGGAACTTGAAAAGCAGACGGGCAGTTATGCACGGGGTGGAGATGTAATGCTGCTGGAAGAATCAGCAGAGATCACCACGATGGATGCCGGAGCTGCTGATACAGCAGCAAATCAAAAAGTGACAGGAGAAGCTGATTATTCACAGACAAATGTGCGGGAGGCAGGTGTAGATGAAGGAGATGTAGTGAAGACAGATGGAAGCTATCTGTATATATTGAAGTCTTCTGGCAGTGTACGGATTGTGGATATCCGGGGGACGAAGATGAAGGAGATTGCTGAAATTCAGCCAGAGAAGCTGAATGAGAGTATAGAAGATCTGTATCTGGATGGGGACAAGCTGATGCTGGTCACCACCGGATATGAGAGCAGTATGGAAGAAGCTGAGAGCGATATGTATACAGTGAATCGTTATCAGTACACAGCCCTGACTGTTTATGATATCACAGAACGTGAGCATCCGGAGATGACCGGAAGGATCACGCAGGAGGGGGATTACCGGCAGAGCCGGAAAAATGGAGATTATGTGTATCTGCTGACACAGTACAGCCCGTCTTTAGGGGATTCTTTTGAAGACAGCAGCGTGATACCTCTGGTCAATGAACAAAAGCTGGCAATATCCGATGTCTATCTGCCAGATCAGACCAGCCAGCCAGACTATCTTGTGGCATCTGGAATCAATATTCAGGATCCGGAAAACGTGATCAGTTCCAAGGCTATTGTATCCGGCGCAGCGGATTTTTATATGAGCAGTGACAATCTGTTCATCTGCAACAATAATTGGAATGACGGAAAGAGCAGTACGGAGATTCTGCGGTTTGCCTGTGAGGATGGAGAGATTACCGCTGGTGCAATGTGTGAATTACCAGGATTTCTGAATGATACGTTCTCGCTGGATGAATATCAGGGGTATCTGAGGGTATTATTGACAGAGGACAGCAACGGGGAAAGCAACAGCCTATATATACTGGATGAAGATATGCAGGTGACAGGAGCTATTCGCGATTTGGCGGATGGCGAGACGATTCGATCTGCAAGATTTATGGGAACAATAGCATATTTTGTCACATTTCGTCAGACGGATCCGCTGTTTTGTGCAGATCTGTCCGATCCGGACAATCCCCAGATCTTAAGTGAACTGAAGCTCACGGGATTTTCTTCGTACCTGCATCCGTATGGAGATCATCTGCTTTTGGGAGTTGGCTATGAGGCAGAGGAAGAAACCGGAAGTCAGACAGGAGTGAAACTATCTATGTTTGACATCTCAGAACCGTCACAGGTAGAGGAACTGGATAAGTATGTGATCAAAGGGGCATCCTATTTGCCATCCGATTATGACTATAAGGCAATTCTGGCTGATGGAGAGAAGAATCTGATTGGATTTGTCTGCGATGGAGAATATCTGGTATTTTCTTACGACGAAGAGAAGGGATTTCAGAATCTTCTGACTTACACGATGAGTGACTGGGAGTACTGGGATGGTGATGCCAGCTGCAGAGGAGTCTATGCAGGGGATGAGTTCTATATTGTAGATCAGGATGAGGTACTTTGCTTCGATATGAATCAGGATTTTACATTGACAGACCGGCTCGCCTGGAATTGACGGAATACTCTTAAAAATGGTATAATTTTTCTGCACCGGGATAAGAATCCTGGACAAAAAACGATGGTTGCAGGAGGATAAGCACGATGGAAGAAGAAAGACAGGAACTTACAGAAAAAGTAGATACAGCAGCTCATACAGAGAGCATGGCTGACTTTGAGGAGGAACTGAATGCATCTTTAAAACAGATACATGAAGGTGATGTGATCACAGGTACCGTAATTGATGTGACAGAAGATGAGGTAGTTCTGGATCTGAAGTATTATACGGAAGGTGTAATCAGACGGGAAGATTTCAGTGCAGATCCTACCCTGAACTTAAAAGAAACAGTACAGGTGGGAGATGAGATCTCTGCAACTGTAGTCAGAAGAGATGGGGGACAGGGACAGATTATGCTGTCAAAGAAGGATGCAGCGAATCTGGTTGCCTGGGATAAGTTAAGAAGCCTGAAAGAGACCCAGAGCAATATTCGTGTAAAAGTAGCAGGTATTGTGAAATCTGGTGTGATTGCTTATGTAGAAGACATCCGTGGATTTATCCCGGCTTCCAAGCTGGCGTTGGATTATGTGGATGAAGATGATCTGAATGACTGGCTGGGAAAGGAATTGGAAGTGCGTGTTATTACCGTAGATGAAGAAGATGGTAAGCTGGTACTTTCTGCAAAAGAAATCTTGCGTGAAAAAGAAGCAGAAGAGAAGAAAGCCCGTATCTCCAATGTACAGGTGGGATTAGTAACAGAAGGAAAAGTAGAGTCTATCCAGCCATACGGTGCGTTTATTGACCTTGGAAATGGACTGACTGGCTGGTGCACATTTCTCAGATCTGTGAGAAGAGAATTAAGACTCCTGCCGCAATACTTCATGTAGGAGATGAAGTAAAGGTAAAGGTCATTGCAGTCAAAGATGGCAAGCTGAGTCTGAGCATGAAGGCTCTGCAGGATGTGGCAGCAGAAGAGATCCAGGAAGAGAGCATTGAATTGCCGGAAACAGAAGAATTAACAACCAATCTGGGATCCTTATTTGCAAACATCAAACTTTCTTAATTATTCGGTCTGTACGGAATAGATACGAATTTCCTAAATGACCAAGAATATATGGGACTATTCAGAAGCGTCTCTGATGCGGTATGCATCGGAGGCGCTTCTTGCAATAAAAATTGATGCTGGGAGTAAAGGCGCCGGAGGAGTAATAAGTTAAGAAATCCGGGGTCTATGGAGTCCCGGAATGAGGGATAAAGGCGCCGGAGAAGAAGCAAGTTGTGAGATCCGGGGTCTATGGAGTCCCGGAATGAGGGATAAAGGCGCCGGAGGAGAAGCAAGCTGTGAAATCCGGGGCTACTGACCTCCCAGGAAGAAGAATAAGACTCCAGAAAGCGAGAAAAACATATGTTGATCTGGTTATAATTTACAAAAAAAATATCAAGACAATGAAAAAAATATAAAAAATAACAAGAAAATTATGAAATGTTCATAGAATGTTCATAATTGCCTGCTATCATATAGACAGTTACAAAAGATGAAACAGACAAATAGATAAATTTTTTCATAATTGCCTCCGGTGTACCAGACATCGGGGGCACTCCTCATTTATGGGGACATTTAAACTGCTCCGGGACGTAGCACCGAATAAGCAGATAACAGAATGCAAGCGGCAATCTTTAGAATATCATGTGGTGTTTGGAAAAGGTTGCGGAAAAAAATATAGATGTGATATAGTGAATAGGAAAGAGCATAAGGCGGATATTCTTTTGATGGCAGCAAAAGAAAAATGCAGGAGGGTGTATGGAAGAGAACACAAAGAATCAGATTTATGTGATAGGTCATAAGAATCCGGATACAGATTCGATCTGTTCGGCGATCGCATATGCATATTTGAAGAATCAGACAGATGATGGAGAATTTGTACCGAAACGGGCAGGCAGTATCAGTACTGAGACACAGTATGTACTGAACAGATTTCAGATGGAGACACCAGGGTATGTGCCGAATGTGAAGACGAAGGTCAGCGACATGGAGATTCGTCATACAGAAGGTGTGAAGAAAAGCATTTCTCTGAAGAATGCATGGACGATCCTGAACGAGACCAAGGGCACGACCCTTCCGATTGTGACGGATGATAATATGCTGGAAGGTTTGATCAGCATTGGTGATATTGCGAGATCCTATATGGCGGTCATTGACAGTGCTATTCTTTCTAAGGCTCATACGCAGTATAAGAATATTCTGGAAACACTGGACGGTACGCTCTATGTGGGAGACGAAGAGGCCTATTTTGACAAAGGAAAAGTTGTGGTAGCAGCTTCCAGTCCGGAAGTGATGGAGTCTTACATAGAACCAAATGATATGGTTATCCTGGGCAATCGCTATGAGACACAGCTCTGTGCCATCGAGATGAATGCAGGCTGTATTATTCTCTGTGGAGATGCCAAAGTGACCAAGACCATTCAGATCCTTGGCCGGGAGAAGAACTGTACGATTATTGCCACACCATATGATACCTATACAGTAGCGCATCTGATCAATCAGAGTATGCCGATCAGCTATTTTATGAAGGCGGAAGATCTGATCCTGTTTCATGAGGATGATTTTACAGATGATATCAAGGACATCATGGCCAGCAAACGGCACCGTGATTTCCCGATCCTGGATAAAAAGGAACAGTATGTGGGTACCATTTCCAGACGAAATCTGTTGGGTATCAAGAAGCGCAGACTGATTCTGGTGGATCATAATGAGGCAACACAGGCAGTGGATCATATCGAAGATGCACAGATTCTGGAGATTATCGATCATCACAGACTGGGATCTCTGGAGACGGTAATGCCGGTGTTCTTCCGTAATCAGCCAGTGGGATGCACGGCAACGATTATTTATCAGATGTTTGTGGAAAAGGGAATCGAGATCCCATCGCATATTGCAGGGCTTTTGTGTGCAGCGATTATTTCAGATACGCTGTTATTCCGTTCTCCGACCTGTACGTCGGTGGATTGCGATGCAGCAAGATATCTGGCACAGCTGGCTGGTATTGACTGTGAGAAATTCGCCTTGGAAATGTTCGAAGCCGGAAGCAATATGAAGAGCAAGACAGCAGAACAGATCTTTTTCCAGGACTTCAAGGTCTATGAAGTAGAGAAGATGAGTGTGGGAGTGGCACAGATCAGCTGTATGGCGAAGACAGATCTGGATATTGCCAAGAGTAAGCTAAAAGAATATCTGAAAAAAGCCAGAAAAGAGCAGGGACTGAATATGCTGTTCTTTATGCTCACAGATATCATGAGCGAGACCACAGAATTGCTGTGCGAAGGCGATGGGGCTGAACGGACAGCAAAAGAGGCATTTGGCGTTGAGGTGGAGGAAGGCTCCGTCATACTGCCGAATGTGATTTCCAGAAAGAAACAGCTCATACCGAGCCTGTTAAGTAAATTACAGAAATAGAAAGAAAGATTATGTCAAAACAGATTTGGAAAGCAGGAAATATGGTATATCCTCTGCCGGCGGTGATGGTGAGCTGTCAGCGCCCGGGAGAGAAAGCCAATATTATTACAGTAGCATGGACCGGTACCGTTTGTACGAATCCGGCCATGCTTTACATTTCCGTAAGACCGGAACGGTATTCTTACGGTATCATCCGTGAGACAGGTGAATTTGTAGTGAATCTGACTACGGAAAAGCTGGCCAGAGCCACGGACTTCTGTGGAGTACGTTCCGGCAGGGATGTAGACAAGTTTAAGGAAATGCATCTGACAGAAGAACCATCTGTACAGATCAGTGCACCGGGAATTGCCGAATGTCCGGTAAACATCGAGTGCCGGGTAAAAGAAGTACTGGAGCTTGGCTCCCATCACATGTTCCTGGCTGATGTGCTGCAGGTGCATGTGGATGAGGATTACATGGATGAAAAAGGAAAGTTTCATCTCAATGATACCGGGCTGATGGCCTATTCCCATGGGGAATACAAAGCACTGGGGGAATCACTGGGGACCTTCGGGTATTCAGTGAGAAAGAAGAGAAAGTAAGATGAAACATATCACTTTATGCAAAAAATGCATTAACGTGATATTGAATTAGATAAATCTCCTGCCACAAGATATAACAACTTTAGTGTGTTATACGTGAACAGTTACAAGTTTTAATTGTATATTAACAAAAATTCAAAAACAGGATATGTGCAAAACAGAAAAAATTGCGCATATCCTGTTTTTCCCTTGTGTAAAAATTGTGCGAAAGGTTACTATATATGGTAGATGACAAGGAAAAACAAGACAAGTAGCACAAGATAGTGTTGCAAAATAATTGCAAAAAAAGTCGCAATTATTGCGAAATATGAATTCTTGTTTACAAATTTTAAGATTGTGGTATAATAGATAAAGATATTTTTATAAGGGGTAGAAGCGGACAGGGGAAAAAGCCGCTTCGAGAATATCAAGTAACCTGAAAATGGGAAGAGTATAAATATAATTCAGAGGTGTCAAATGGAGCAGTATATAATCAAAGGCGGAAATCCGCTTGCCGGTGAAGTAGAGATCGGCGGTGCGAAGAACGCGGCATTGGGTATTCTTGCTGCAGCAATTATGACAGATGAGACTGTACGGATCGAGAATCTTCCAGATGTACAGGACATTAATGTGTTATTAGAAGCAATCAGTGAGATCGGCGCCAGTGTCACCAGAGTAAGCAGAACTTCAGCACTGATTAACGGATCCGGTATCGGAAGCGTCAGTGTTGACTATGAATATATAAAGAAGATCAGAGCATCCTATTATTTGCTTGGTGCATTACTTGGCAAGTATAAGAAGGCAGAGGTGCCGCTTCCGGGAGGATGCAATATTGGAAGCAGACCAATCGACCTTCACCTGAAGGGATTCAAGGCGCTGGGGGCCAAGGTACGCATCTCTCATGGTGCAATCATTGCAGAGGCTGATCATCTGAGAGGAAGCCATATCTATCTGGATACCGTATCAGTTGGTGCTACCATTAATATTATGATGGCAGCGGCTATGGCTGAAGGCCGCACGATCATCGAGAATGCAGCGAAGGAACCTCACGTTGTTGATGCAGCGAACTTCCTGAACAGCATGGGAGCCAATATTAAGGGAGCAGGTACTGATGTGATCCGTATCCGCGGTGTAGAAAAACTTCATGCTACCGAATATTCGATTATTCCGGATCAGATTGAAGCTGGGACCTTTATGTTTGCAGCAGCAGCTACCAGAGGAGATGTCATCGTGAAGAATGTTATTCCGAAGCATCTGGAAGCCACAACGGCGAAGCTGGTAGAGATCGGATGTCAGGTGGAAGAGTTTGATGATGCTGTACGTGTGGTAGCGACCAAACGCTTGAATAATACCAATGTGAAGACCCTGCCATATCCTGGATATCCTACCGATATGCAACCACAGATCGGTGTGGCACTGGCGATTGCGAAGGGAACCAGTATTGTGACGGAAAGTATCTTTGAGAATCGATTCAAGTATGTGGACGAGCTGATTCGTATGGGAGCAGACATTAAGGTAGAAGGTAATACGGCAGTGATCTATGGTACGGAGAAGCTGATGGGAGCCAGAGTCAGTGCACCGGATCTTCGTGCAGGAGCAGCTCTTGTGATTGCAGGACTGGCTGCAGAAGGGATCACCATTGTGGACGATATCGTATACATTCAGCGAGGATATGAAAATTTTGAACAGAAGCTTCGTGGACTTGGCGCTGAGATCGAGCGTGTCTCCAGTGAAAAAGAGATTCAGAAGTTCAAACTGAGAGTTGGATGATTTACCAACTTGTATTATAAAAAAACTATAAAATGCCCAGATTACCCTTGACGAAAGAGAAATCTGGGTATATCTTTATATATGCGTGTGATACAGATGTCACACAGAAAACAGCATAAAGTATGTTGTAGCTATTCAGATTCTATTATCTTGTATGGGGACTGAATAGATACGGTATTTCTCTTATTCAGAGTGGTGGAGGTACAGAGGACCTGAGAAACCACGGCAACCCCGCACAGCGGAAGGTGCCAACCTGAGCGAGCAATCGAACAATAAGAGGATGAACTGTCATATATGATAGAATGTCCGCTTATTTGAGTGGACATTTTTTGATGCACCAATGTCGAAAAGTGAATTCCTCGAAAGCAGGAAATGCCGGATCAGTACATCATACTAATATTAACTGGACTAATGTGGTACAGTTATTTACAGGATGATGTACGAAATACTATTAACCAATGAATTATTTTTACGAGAGGAAAAGAAAGATGGAAAGACGTTTATTTACATCCGAGTCCGTTACAGAAGGACATCCGGACAAAATGTGTGATGCGATCTCAGATGCGATTCTGGATGCATTACTGGCACAGGATCCAATGAGCCGTGTAGCCTGCGAGACTGCTACCACTACAGGTATGGTTCTGGTTATGGGTGAGATCACCACAAAAGCATATGTGGATATTCAGAAGATCGTTCGTGATACGATTCGCGAAATCGGTTATACCAGAGGTAAATATGGATTTGATGCAGATACCTGTGGTGTGATTACAGCCATTGACGAGCAGTCTAGTGATATCGCCATGGGCGTAGATAAGGCTCTGGAAGCAAAAGAAAATCAGATGACTGATACAGAGATTGAAGCGATTGGTGCCGGAGACCAGGGTATGATGTTTGGATATGCGACCAATGAGACAGAAGAGTATATGCCATATCCGATCGCCCTTGCACATAAGCTGTCCCGTCGTCTGACAGAAGTCAGAAAGAATGGTACACTGTCATATCTTCGTCCAGATGGAAAGACTCAGGTAACAGTGGAATATGATGATAATGGCAAACCGGTAAAACTGGATGCAGTAGTATTATCCACACAGCATGATCCGGATGTGACACAGGAACAGATCCATGCAGACATTAAGAAATATGTCTTTGATGAGATTCTGCCACAGGAAATGGTAGACGAAAATACCAAGTTCTTCATCAATCCGACCGGACGCTTTGTAATCGGTGGACCTCACGGAGACAGCGGACTGACCGGACGTAAGATTATCGTAGACACTTATGGTGGATATGCAAGACACGGCGGCGGAGCATTCTCCGGGAAAGACTGCACAAAGGTAGACCGTTCAGCAGCTTATGCAGCACGTTATGCTGCAAAGAATGTGGTTGCAGCAGGTCTGGCAGATAAATGCGAAGTTCAGCTTTCCTATGCCATCGGTGTAGCACAGCCAACATCTGTTATGGTAGATACATTTGGAACAGGTAAACTTTCTGATGAGAGAATCACCGAGATTGTACGTGAGAAATTCGATCTTCGCCCGGCTGGAATCATCAAGATGCTTGATCTGCGCCGTCCAATCTACAAGCAGACAGCAGCTTACGGACATTTTGGAAGACTGGATCTGGATCTCCCATGGGAAAAACTGGATAAAGTAGAAGATCTGAAAAAATATCTGTAATAGTTCACAGAAAATTTAGAAAACACCATCTTTGTTTAGATGAATTCAAAACTCCTTTATGGTATACTGAATAAGGAATACCGTAAGGGAGTTTTTTATATGAAGTTAAAGACAAGATTATTTATCGCATTTGCGGCGATACTGATTATTCCGATTATGTTGATGAGCATGGTTATGCTGACGGTAGGGAATCGTCAGTTTAAGACACTTGAGAAGTATGCTCAGAAGTATCAGATCTATCAGGAACAATATGAAGTGGAACAGAAGAATTCTATGGATGCGGATGAACAGGAACAGGTTCAGGATAATGGAGATCCGGATGGAGGGAGCCTGTCAGAGGATGTGACCGATTATGCGTCGGGAATCGTACCGGAGTTCCGCAGCTTTTTATATGATATGGCGGCGATCATCATCGTGATTCTGGTGGTGACAGCAGCGATACTGATGTTATGGATCTATGCAGGGATTAGCGTGCCGTTGAACAAGCTGCGTAATGCCACCCACAAGATTGCAGAGGGAAATCTGAATTTTACCATGGAGGTCACCGGAGAGGATGAGATCAGTGATCTGTGCCGGGATTTTGAAGAGATGAGAAAGCGGCTGCTGGAGAGTACGGAGCAGAAGCTGGAGTATGATCAGGAGAGCAAGGAGCTGATCAGCAACATTTCCCATGACCTGAAGACTCCGCTGACAGCAATCAAGGGTTATGTGGAAGGGATCATGGATGGTGTAGCTGATACGCCAGAGAAGATGGATCGCTATATTCGAACTATTTATAATAAGACTAATGATATGGATCGCCTTATTAATGAACTGACTTTTTATTCCAAGATCGATGCGAACCGTATTCCATATACATTCAATAAGATTAATGTGAAGAATTATTTTGAAGATTGTGTGGAGGAGATGGGAATCGAGCTGGAATCCAAAGGTTTTGCCTTTTCCTATAAGAATGAAGTAGATGACAGCGTGGAGGTCATTGCAGATGCAGAACAGATCAAGCGTGTTATCAACAATATTGTTAGCAATTCTGTAAAATATATGGATAAGAGTGATCCAAGGATCGACATCCGTGTAAAGGATGTGGGAGATTTTGTGCAGATTGAGATCGAAGACAACGGACGGGGAATCGGAACGAAGGAACTTCCGAATATCTTTGAGCGTTTCTACCGTGCGGATGCCTCCCGGCATTCGGCCGGTGGAAGCGGAATCGGATTGTCTATTGTCAAAAAGATTATTGAAGACCATGGCGGAAAGATCTGGGCCAGCAGTACACTGGGCAAAGGAACCGTGATGTACTTCGTATTAAGAAAATATCAGGAGGTGCTGCTCTGATGAGTAAGATTTTAATTGTAGAAGATGAAGAAAGTATTGCAGAACTGGAGAAAGACTATCTGGAACTCAGCGGTTTTGAGGTTGAGACAGAGAAAGATGGAAAGGCGGGACTGGAAAGAGTCCTTGCTGAGAAATACGATCTGTTGATTCTGGATCTGATGCTTCCTGGCGTGGACGGATTTGAGATCTGTAAAAAGGTCAGAGAAGAAAAGAATATTCCGATCCTCATGGTATCGGCCAAGAAGGATGATATTGATAAGATTCGTGGCCTTGGCATGGGTGCGGATGACTATATGACAAAGCCATTCAGCCCAAGTGAACTGGTAGCCAGAGTAAAAGCTCATCTGGCCCGTTATGAACGTCTGGTGAATTCCAATGTGAAGGAGAATGATATCGTAGAGATTCGTGGAATTAAGATTGATAAGACTGCCAGAAGAGTCTGGATCAACGGGGAAGAAAAGAACTTTACAACGAAGGAATTCGACCTGCTGACCTTCCTTGCAGAGAACCCGAATCATGTATATACCAAGGAAGAACTGTTCCGTGAGATTTGGGATATGGAGTCCATCGGAGACATTGCAACGGTTACGGTGCATATCAAGAAGATTCGTGAAAAGATCGAATTTGACACAGCCAAGCCACAGTATATAGAGACAATCTGGGGGGTTGGATATCGGTTTAAAGTATAACAGAGCAGATAAAAGGCCATCGGTAATATCCGATGACCTCTGCTTTTATAAGGAATTGTTCTTTCTCTGTTTTTTTGTAAAATAAAAAAAGAACAATACATTTAGCACAATTCCTACAGCGGTGGAGGCAGGTGCTGCCAGACCGATTTTGGTCAGGCTGGCATTTGGCTGGATGCTCATGTAGTAAGACATTGGAAGTCTGACCAGCAGTGTCTGAATCAGTCCCTGGATCATCACCCAGAGTGTTTGATCGTTTCCATTAAAATATCCCACCATACTGAACAGAACTGCGGTGGCCAGTGTCTCTGGTGCGAATCCCTCCAGATAAGCAAATCCATTTTGAATAACAGCTGCATCGGAAGTGAACAGTGCGGCCAGCAGATTGCCTTTGAATATCACAAGTATAAAGACGATACATCCGAAGAATAATCCAAGTCCGATACCGGTGAACATAGTCTTTCTGGCACGTTTCGGATTATTGGCACCCACATTCTGTGAAACGAAGGAAGCCATAGACTGCATCAGAGAGCTTGGAATCAGCATGGCGAAATTGACAATTTTGCATGCAACTCCGTAACCGGATGATGCTTCCAGACCAAGGCGGTTGATAAAGGCGCACAGAGCAAGGAAAGAGATCTGGGTCAGAAATTCCTGAAGCGCCAGCGGCAGTCCGATGCCTAAGACCTTCTGGCACTGGCTGTTCAGGCGGAAGTCGGATCTCTGAATTTTGAATGGAAGATGTTTTTTGAGTAAGATCACGATGGCACAGCTGACACTGATGGCCTGAGCGCAGACAGTAGCGATGGCAGCGCCTGATGCGTCCATGTGTAGTCCGGCTACCAGAATCAGGTCACCAAAGATATTTACAATACAGGCCACAAGAACAAAAAGTAATGGTGATTTGCTGTCACCCAGACCACGGAAGATCGCAGCCAGCAGATTGTAAGCTACGATGAAAAAGATACCACCTCCACAGATACGCACATAGCTGGTGGTCAGATCCAGTGCTTCCGCAGGAGCCTGCATCAGGATGGAGATCGGACGGGCGAAAAAGACCATCAGAATAAACAGTCCGACAGAAAACAGGGCAAATACTACGACAGAACCACCGATAACAGAACCGATCTGTTCCGGTTTCTTTTCACCCAGATAACGGGCAATGAGTACGGTAATCCCCATGGCAAACTGAGTCACCACAAAGGTTACCAGATTCAGTACCTGGCTTCCGGTGGATACGGCAGAAAGTCCGGAGGTGGAACCGAATCTTCCTACCACGAGAAGGTCTACCGCACCGTAAGCGGCCTGTAGTACCAGCGCTCCCAGAATCGGGAGCATAAAGAGGGACAGTTTCCTTAGAATACTGCCCTGTGTAAAATCATTTCTTTCACTTTTCAAGATGCATTCTCCTTTCACACATAATATGGTAGAACTGATCTATGGTGCGGATCATGCATTCTGCATCTTCCTCAGAAAATCCTTCCATATAAGAGGCAAGAGTGGAAAAAATCTGCTGGTTATATTTTTCAGAAAGCATCTGTCCGGTTTCCGTCAGAGTAAGGTAGGTGACCCTGCCATCTTCCGGGGAAACTGTTTTCTTCAGATAGCCCTTTTGTTCCATTTCTTTTACGGTTCTGGTGACACCCGGTCTTGGCAGGGATAAACGGTCACTGATGTCTGAGATTTTCGCCTGAAGTCCCTCATTCTGCATAGCTTCGATAATATCCAGATACTGAATATAAGAAGAAGTTACACCCTCTGGCAGAGGTGGGAGCATATCGCGGGTACGTTTAGCCTGATAACAGGCGTCCATCATGCGCTTTAATAATTCAATTGTCATAATTGGCCTCCTTTTATACACACCACATAGTTATCACAGATAATTAACAATGGTAATTATATGAAGGAAAAAATAGAATGTCAAGATTTTTTTGGATGTTTGTCTGCAAAAATGGAGGAAGTGAATGCGATATAAATTCCACACAGTGTATCGATACCGGAAGAATGACCGATGCTGGAAAAGGCCAGATAGATCTGTCTGGCTGTTACATCAGGATCAGTAAGGAGATGCACTGGAGCACTGAATTGTCCAAGCACTGCACAGCGTAAAAATGTAGCACTGATTTCGTTGGTGCGATCCAGGGTATGCAGAATATGCTGCTCCAGAAATGGCAGAAATACAGAACTTCCATCGGACAATCTCAGCCCGGCAAGAAAACCGCATAGAAAGTCATCACCGCTTGGAGTCAGACCAATCCCCAGCCCAATCAGATGACACAGGCAGTCGGCCATTTTGTAAAAGTCCTCAGATGTCCGGAGAATCTGGATAAACTGTGTCAGATACTGACTGGCAGCGCGCATATAGAGGGAGTTTTCGAGTAACTCTGGCTGATTCAGGATCAGTTCCATTCCACGCATATGAGCTGGAAGCGGGGAAGAACCTGCCATGGCAATAGCCTCACGGATTTTGGTATCCAGTCCGGAGAGATGCAAAGAAGACTGCATTGTTTCTGAGCCAGAAAGAGGTAAAAACAGATCCTGGCAGCAGGTATGACTGGTATTTAGATGGAAAGTCAGCTGTTGGCCGATCATAAAAGTGAGGTCAGCCAGCATCTCTTCCGTATAATCGGTAATCAGACTGACAGGGGAAAGGACGGAAGCCCTTGGCTGAAGTGTCAGCATCTGATCGCCGGTTCTCAGATTTACGGCTTTGTGATAAACCGAGTGAACGGTGGGCACAGAGGCTTTTTTAAAATTGTCAAGTGCAAAAGTGGAGGCCTGTAAGATCCTGAGTTGCATAGTGTTGTCCTGCCTGTCTGAAATAAAAATCTGGATTCTGCTGTAAAAGAAAGAAGCCAGTCCTGACTTCTATCATAGCAGACAGGGGGAAGGATGGAAAGAAAAATTCCAATTTTAATGAATTTTACTGGACTGATTAATTTATAAATCTGACAGCTTGCATAAATAAAGGAAAACTCAATATTTTGATAAATAAATAACGATTAAATTCTGGTTGTTTTTATAAAATTTTTATTATATAATGTCCATTAGAAAAACACATGGAACACAAAAAGGTAACTGAAGATTTCAACAAACGTGTCTGGCGGGACGAAGAAGACCTGGACAGCACAGCAGAAATGAGAACACCATTTCTGCAGGGTGAGAACCGGAGGTTACTATTTTTTTATGTATAATTACAGTGGACAAAAGCCGGTACACATCTGTGCCTGCACAGAGATGAGTACATGACCCTGGAACCTGTAATGATATAGTGTAATGTGTAACACAAGCAGGAGGAGAGAATATGAAGACGAAGAAACTGTCACTTACAACATGGATTATCATTGCTACACTGGCTGGAATCATATTTGGTTCTATCGTAGGGCCGTGGGCATCTAATCTGAAATTTATTGGTACCATTTTTATCCGTCTGATTCAGATGTCTGTCGTATGTCTGGTTATGACATCGGTAGCAGCTGCGATTGGGGGAATTGAAGGAAAAGGCGCCGGTAAGATGGGGCTGGTAACTTTTATCTGTATTATTGTATTTACTATGATTTCCGCAGGCTTAGGACTTGCTCTTGGACTGATTGTTAAACCAGGTGTAGGTGTAACCATCGGTACAGAAGCTGCTGCCGTGGAAGTGGCATCTGCCAGCATTACGGAGACATTGACCAACTTTGTGCCAACGAACATTTTCAGTGCTATGGCGAATGGTGACATGGTGCCTTGTATTCTGTTCTCTATTTTCTTCGGTGTATGTGCCGGATCTTATGGCAGAACAAGCGGTAATGATATTGTGATGGATCTGATCAAAGCGATTAATGGTGTCATCATGAACATCATCAAGATTGTTATGAACCTTGCACCAATCGGTATCTTCTGTCTGCTGGCGGATGTGGCTGGTGGTACAGGATTTACAGTTGTCCTTCCTATGTTAAAGTTCCTGGGGTGTCTGCTGATTGGTGATGTGATCCAGTTCCTGATCTACGGACCGTTTACCGCAGCATTCTGTGGTGTCAGCCCTGCAAAAATGCCAAAGAAATACTCTAAGATGTCTATGATGGCGGTCACTACCACATCATCTGCAATCTGCCTTCCAACCAAGATGGAAGATATGGTAACCAAGTTTGGTGTAGATCGTAAGGTGTCAGATTTTGTAGGACCGATCACCATGTCTATGAACAGTTGTGGCGCAGTGCAGTGTTATGTACTGGCTATGCTCTTTATGAGCCAGGCGACCGGCATGACTTTCACTATGGGACAGTTTGCCATGACCATTCTTCTGGCCTGCCTGGTGTGCATGGGAACGATCGTAGTTCCTGGTGGAATGGTAGTTACTTATACATTTTTTGCAGCAACTATGGGACTGCCTACAGAAGCAGTCGCTATTCTGATCGGTATCGACTGGTTCTCCGGTATGTTCCGTACATTGATGAACGTAGATGTGGACGTTATGGTTGGTATGATCGTATCAAAGGTATGTGGTGTCTTTGATAAAGATGTATACGATGAGAAGAAGAAAGTTTCTTACGAAAATCAATAAGAGAGATTATGGCAAAGCAAATCTATAGGCAATGTAGATTTGCTTTCGCTGAATAATAAGGAGAAAGCACATGGATTTAAAGAAAATAACAACAGAGATCGCAGATGACCTGGATTTCCTGAAAACATTTACTGCAACACCTGGAAATGGCTGCACCAGAATGCCATTTACCAGAGAGACCAGAGATGCAGCAGAATACCTGAAAAAAATCATGAAGGAAGCAGGTCTGGAAGTAAGAGAGGACTGCGTGGGAAATGTATTTGGTGTACTTCCGGGAAAAGACAGAAGTCTGCCATGTATCATGGCTGGTTCTCATTATGATTCCGTATACAATGGAGGAATTATGACGGAATCGCCGGCGTGATCTGTGCAGTAGAACTGGCAAGACTCCTTCATGAAGAAGGCAAGAATCTGGAATGTGATTTTGTGATAGCTGCATTTATGGACGAAGAGGGTTGTCGTTTTGGAACCGGATACTTTGGCTCCAAGTGTATGCTGGGCCAGATGACCATAGAAGAATGTAAACATTTTACCGATAAAGACGATATTTCTGTATATGATTCCATGAAGTCTTATGGACTGGTTCCGGAAGAACTGGTTAATGCGGCATGGCCGGAGGGATCGATTGGACATTTTATTGAACTTCATATCGAGCAGGGACCGGTTCTGGACGCAACAGGAATTGAACTGGGGCTGGTAGACTGTATCGTTGGAATTCAGAGATACATGATCACGGTAAACGGACGTTCCGATCATGCAGGAACTACCCCGATGGATATGCGTCAGGATGCAGTAGATATCGCAACGAAAGTCATCAGCAAGATTGGTGATATGGCAAGAGCAGAAAAGCCTGGTACAGTCGCTACCGTAGGCTATATGAAGGTAACACCCAGTGCTATGAATGTAGTGGCGCAGTCGGTAGATTTCAGCATAGATATCCGTTCCACAGAAAATGAGATCATCGACAAGATCGCATCTCAGATCATGGCTGAGCTGGACAAAGAGACACAGGCAACAGGGGCTACCTATAGCGTAGACCGTAAGCTGACGATTACACCGGTACAGTTAAGTGCACCTATGCTGGATATCATGGAAGGAAGCTGCAAGGATCTGGGGTATTCCTATAAGAGAATGCCAAGTGGTGCCGGACATGATGCACTGGCCATCGGACAGTCTATCGATACGGTCATGATTTTTGTGCCAAGTAAAGAAGGAAGAAGTCACTGCCCGGTAGAACACACCGAATATGAGGCATTCTCCAAGGCAGTACAGGTATTATATGAGCTGATCCAGAAAATCTGAGCCATTGGGGACGTAAGCCATTGGGGACGGAGTTTTCCGGCTTCCCGGGGTCTATGGAAAGTGTAAAAATCTCCGGGCAGATTTAATTCCCGGAGATAACTTTGATAAATAGTAAAATCAAGACAACAATGATAATGGGACGGACAATTTTCGTCCCGTTTTTCATGACCATACCACTGCCTATGTAATGTCCGGCAAGACAGAATGCTGCACCGGCGAGACCTGGGGCATATAGAATATATCCGTTGCTTAAAAACGTAAACAGAGCGGCGATATTGGAAGATAAATTGATCAGTTTTACATTTCCGGATGCAGTTCGTATGTCCATGCGAGCGAGTCTGGTCAATGAAAGAAGAAGAAAAGTGCCGGTTCCGGGACCATAGAAACCATCATATATGCCGATAAGAAAGGCACAGACAGAGACAATTGCCATGCGTTTTCTCAGGGAAAATGAAGTATCGTGCCGGATCTCCTTTTTGTCAGTCAGCACACAGACAGCCACGACAGGAAGAACCACTAACATGATTTTTTTCAGAATGACATCACTGGTCAGCAGCACCAGATGGGATCCACAGGTGGAACCGGCTAATGCACAGAGAATACCAGGAATAGCAATCAGCCTGTCGAAATATCCATGTTTGCAGTAGCGCACAGTGGATGCAGTCGTGCCAATGGAAGAAGAAAGTTTATTTGTGGCCAGTGCGTTGTGAGGCGGAAGACCTGCGAGCAAAAAGGCTGGAAGAGAAATCAGACCGCCGCCTCCGGCAATAGAATCCACCAGACCGGCAAGAAAAGTAAGCGGGCAGATAATCAAAAATGGAATGAAATTCATGGCTGGATACCGTCCTTATATCAGAGTATGTAAAAATATAATCGTTTCTTTCAGCAGTTCTTTTGTCTGGGCACTGCTGGTGTCCCGGTCAAAGTCGTGTTGACTGCCGGAGGCAATAAAACGCTTTGCGTGATATTTTTCCGTCAGTTTCTGGAATTCTGTAAATGGCACATCGGTATCTCCGGTGCTGTGTGCGCAGAAAACAGGACATGGCAGTTCGCTGCACAGACGCAGAGAATAGTATAATAAAAAGTATTTTTCCCGATCATGGTAGAAAAGAGACTTCCATTTTCCGGACTGCCTTGCATAAACATAGGCAGAATAGTGGGTATCCAGTGGTCCTTCTGTATGTGGCTCAGATGGCAGAGAGTCCAGAATCGCTTCGGACACCGTCGGAAGCGTCTGGTAATAGTGACTTGGATTTTCATACCAGAGATCTTCTAGAAAACCATATCCATAATAAGAGAGGACGCCGACAGGTGCTTTTTTTAATACAGGCATATCATCTGGTATGGAAAAATCATGTTTTCCCATGCTGGCAGCAGCCAGAAGCGTCAGATAAGCGCCACTGGAACGCCCCAGGAGCACATAAGGCAGGGGATCAGCCCCCGGCGCAGTTATCTGGAACAGATCTGGCTCAGTCAGATAGAGATTTACAGAATCTGTCACATCCTGCAGGATCGCTTTCACATCGCAGGCAGGTGCCAGTGGATAGTCAAAGGCAATCACCGGAAAACCCTCAGATGTGAACTGTTCCAGATGTGCTTCCGGAAGATCACACCGAGATCCATAGAGCAGACCGCCACCGTGAAAGTAGAGAATACAGGCTCTTGAGGTTGCGTCCGGGTTCTTGTATATCGTGGCAGATTTCTCACAGAATCTGCCCTTTATCGAAATCGTATTCATAGTATACATAATCTAAACTCCTCGTGTTAAGTCCATTATTGTTCCCATTGGATCTTAGCATAACAGGAGATTCATTTCAATCATGCATCACAGATATTCAAAAATTAATTTAAAAATCTATTGAAAAACAGCCTGCTTCTTGCCATAATAGAGATAGTAAAAAGTGGCTGACCACAACAGGAGGAATGTTCATGTTAAAGACAATTGTGAAAAAAGGCAGTTATCATGATTCCGTTGTTCTGATGCTTTTGACCAACCAGATTTCCGCACTGGAAGGCGTAAAGAAGGCATCCATCATGATGGCAACACCGGCAAATAAAGATATTTTTAAACAGAGCGGACTGGATACACAGGAACTGATGGAGCAACGGCCAATGATATGGTGGTAGTAGCTGATGTAGAGGACGACAGTCTTCTGGATCAGATTATGGAAACAGCAGAAGAATTTTTTAAAAAGCAGTCAACGATCAGCGCAGGTAAACAAGAAGAAAGTGTAAAGTCCTGGGATAAGGCTCTGGATAAGCTCCCGGATGCCAATCTGGCAGTGATCTCCATTCCGGGCATGTACGCAGCGCTGGAAGCAGACCGTGCACTGGATGAAGGCATGAATGTCTTTATGTTTAGTGATAATGTAAGTCTGGAAGATGAAGTGGCGCTGAAGAAAAAGGCGCATGAAAAGGGACTTTCTGTGATGGGGCCGGACTGCGGTACCGGAATCATCCAGAGTGTGCCGATCGCATTTACCAACAAAGTAGCACCAGGTTCCATCGGTATCATCGGAGCATCCGGAACCGGAATTCAGGAACTGACCACGATCATCGACCGTCTGGGCGAAGGCGTGAACAATGCTATCGGAACCGGCGGAAGAGACTTATCCACAGCGTAGGTGGTATTACGATGATGGATATGATCGATGCCATGGAAAAAGATGATACCGTAAAGGTACTGATCGTTATTTCCAAGCCACCAGCAAAAGAAGTCAGAGAAAAGATCTCAGATCGTCTGAGCAATTTCAGCAAACCGGTGATCACTCTGTTCCTGGGTGAAAAACCAGAATACCATGAAGAGAACTTTTATCATACGTATACGCTGGATGAGACTGCCCGTCTGGCAGTCAGCCTGGTAAGAGGCGAGGAGATCCCGGAGGCCACAGCAGATGTGGACAGTTCCGAATTCTACAAGGCAGAAGACAAGAAAACGATCAAGGCATATTATTCTGGAGGAACACTGGCCAATGAGGCTGCGATGCTGATCAAGGATGCCATGAACTGTGAGATTCCACCGGAAGATATCGAGGGATATATGCTGCAGTTAAATGGTAATGTCGTCATTGACTGGGAGATGATGCTTATACCAAAGGCAAACCACATCCGATGATTGACCCGGCAAAACGTATCGAGTGTATGCAGGAAGCTGTAGACGATGAAAGTACCGGAGCTATTCTGTTCGATATTATGTTAGGTTACGGCTCTCATGAAGATATGGCAGGAGCGCTGATCCCAACAATTGAAGAGTTGAAGAAAAAGGCGGAAAATGCAGGAAGGAAGGTCTTCTTTGTAGCGACCGTATGCGGAACCAGAAAAGACTTCCAGGGCTATGATGAAGCTGTGAAGAAGTTAAAAGACGCTGGTGTGATTGTCTGCGAGAACAATAAACTGGCAGTTCGTACCGCTATTCAGGCCATTGGACTGGACTTTGAAGAACCGGCAAAAGAGATTCGCACAAAGAAAACAGCCATCGCAGAGAAAGCAGAGCCATCCGAGAAACTGATGCAGCTGCTTTCCCAGAAGCCGAAGATTATCAACATTGGTCTGAAGAGTTTTGCAGAAGTAGCAGAAGACTTTGGCTGTGAAGTAATACAGTATGACTGGATGCCACCGGCAGGAGGAGACGTACGTCTGATCAAGACTCTGAATTTTCTGAGAAACTACGAAGGTATTGACGAAGCCAACAAGCGTGTCATTGCCAAAGTGGTAGCCAGCCAGCCGGTAATCAAACATGTAAAACGTGCCAAAGAAGTGATCCCGCAGATCGCAGAAGGAAAAGTGATCCTTCATGCAGGTCCGCCAATCGAATACAAAAATATGCCGGATCCGGTACAGGGATCCTGTGTGGGCGCTGTTCTTTTCGAAGAATGGGCAGATAATGAAGCAGATGCCAGAGCACTTCTGGAATCCGGGGAAGTGAAGTTCATTCCATGCCATCACTGCAATGCAGTAGGTCCAATGGGAGGTATAACCTCTGCCAATATGCCGGTATTTGTAGTAAAGAATGAGACAGACGGCAATGAAGCTTACTGTACGATGAATGAAGGGATCGGAAAAGTATTAAGATTTGGTGCTTATTCAGAAGAAGTAGTCAATCGTCTGCGCTGGATGAGAGATGTCCTTGGACCGACACTGGATCGTGCGATTACAGAGCTGGGCGGTTTAAGTGTCAATCCTCTGGTTGCAAAAGCAGTGGCTATGGGAGATGAATTCCATCAGAGAAACATTGCCGCATCTCTGGCCTTTATGAAAGAGGTCGCACCAACCATCACCAGACTGGATATGTCCGAAAAAGATCGCTATGATGTGATCAAGTTCCTGGCAGATACGGATCAGTTCTTCCTGAACATTATGATGGCAACTGCAAAATCTGTCATGGACGGTGCACGTACCATCACAGACGGAACCATCGTCACAGCTATGTGCCGCAACGGTGTGGAATTCGGTATCCGTATTGCCGGTATGGGAGATGAATGGTTCACAGGCCCTGTAAATACCCCGAAGGGGCTGTATTTTACCGGATATGACGAAGAAGATGGATGCCCGGATATGGGTGACAGCGCTATCACAGAGACCTTCGGTGTAGGTGGCATGGCCATGATCGCTGCTCCGGCCGTTACCCGGTTCGTAGGAGCCGGTGGATACGAAGATGCTCTTCGTGTCAGCAATGAGATGGCAGAGATAACCATTGATCACAATCCGAACTTTATCATTCCGACCTGGAATTTCCAGGGAACCTGCCTGGGTATTGATGCCAGACTGGTTGTGGAAAAAGGCATTACTCCGGTGATCAATACCGGTATCGCTCACAAGATCGCAGGCTACGGACAGGTAGGTGCCGGAACGGTTCATCCGCCAATGGAATGCTTTGAAAAAGCAATTCTGGCATATGCAAAGAAACTGGGGTTTGAAGCGTAAAAATACTGGTGTGAAACAATGAAAAAGAAAAAAGTAGTGATTGCTCTGGGCGGAAACGCCCTGGGCAAAAATGTGGAAGAGCAGAAGGAAGCAGTAGCAAAGACTGCAAAAGTAATTGTGGATCTGGCCTCCCAGGGACTTGATATTATCATTACCCACGGAAACGGACCACAGGTTGGCATGATACAGGATGCCATGGACAGTCTGGTGGTGCAGCACGAAAATTATAAACAGGTGCCTTTGCCGACCTGTGTGGCCATGAGCCAGGGATACATTGGCATCGATTTGCAGAACGCCATTAAATATGAATTATACAGTCGTGGAATTGACGGAAAGGTATCTACCATTCTGTCACAGGTAGAAGTAGACGAGCAGGATCCTGCATTTCAGAATCCAACCAAACCGATCGGCCGTTTCCTGACGAAGGAAGAAGCAGAGAAGAATATGGCACATGGCATTTCCTGCATGGAAGATGCAGGCAGGGGTTACCGCATTGTGGTGCCATCCCCGATGCCAAAACGGATCCGGGAGCTGGAGACGATCCGGACGCTGGTACAGGCAGGACATATCGTTATCACCTGTGGCGGCGGGGGAATTCCGGTGGTATCCAGAAATGGCCGTCTGGAGGGCGTTAATGCAGTTATTGATAAAGACAATGCCAGCAGCCTGCTGGCAGAGAAGCTGGATGCAGATTATCTGGTGATTCTGACGGCGGTAGAAAAGGTTGCTATCCATTTTGGAAAGGAAGACCAACAGTGGCTTTCGGATCTGACCGTGGAGCAGGCAGAAAAATACATGGAGCAGGGAGAATTTGCCAAAGGTTCTATGCTTCCGAAGATCGAGCGGCGGTACGCTTTGCCAGATCCGGGGAAGGAAGAAGTACCCTGATTACTCTGCTGGATAAAGCGGCAGAGGGAATTGCAGGAAAAACAGGAACTATGATACATTCCTGATGGATTTGAGAAAGAAAAAGACTCCGGGGTTTTGCAGCAAGAGCAGAGCTCCGGAGCATTTTTGCAAAAGAAAAGGAGAAATTATGAACATACCGGTAACACCATTTATGTGGGTGATGGCATTTTTGCCGATCATTGTTTTGCTGATTTTGATGTTGAAGTTCAAGTGGGGAGCCACAGAAGCGGCTCCGCTGGGATTGATGATTGCGATTGTAACAGGGCTTTGCTTTTATAAAGCAGATGTGCGGCTTTTGGCGGCGGAGAGTGCCAAGGGATTCTGGAGTGCGCTGGTGATTCTGATTATCATCTGGACTGCCGTTTTGCTGTACCAGGTGGGAAATGAAGCCAATGCCTATCAGGTGATTCGAAACGGACTGAAGAAGTTTCTGCCAAACGAACTGCTTCTGGTACTGGCAATCGGATATGTATTTACCAGCTTTTTACAGGGAATCACCGGATTTGGTGTTCCAGATGCGGTAGGTGCGCCTCTGCTGATCGGAATAGGAGTCAATCCACTGTGGGCCGTAGTCCTTCCTCTGTTTGGAGAGTCCTGGGGAAATACCTACGGAACACTGGCAGCAGCATGGGATGCCCTTGCCATGTCAGCGGGCCTGACACAGGGAACTGGTGTCTACCTGATGACGGCGTTTTGGACAGCCGCCTTCATCTGGTTCTGGAATGCAGTCAGCGGATTTGCAGTCTGCTGGTTCTATGGAAAAGGCAAAGCCATCAAAAAAGGCTTTCCGGCGATTTTGCTACTGTCTGCAATTCAGGGTGGTGGAGAACTTCTTCTCAGTCAGATCAATACCACACTGTCCTGTTTTGTGCCGGCCTGCGTCTCACTGATTGCAATTTTATTCCTGGGACGGACCAGATTTTATGGAGAAGAATGGTGTGTGGAAGACAGCCCGATTATGAACCGTCAGCATACGGAAAAAGAAAACAGCCAGGTGTCCACAGATATGACACTGTTGCAGGCATTTGTGCCGTATATTCTGCTGTCGGTGATTACACTTGCAGTACTGCTGATTAAGCCATTGAACAATGTTTTGAATCAGGTGGCACTGGGGCTGCCGTTTCCGGAGACTGTCACCGGCTATGGAAGAGTGAATGCAGCATCTGACTGCTACTCACCGATCCGGCCCTTCACCCATGCAGGCATGTTCCTGTTTTTATCCGCGGTGATCGGTCTGGTATACTATCGAAAAAAGGGTTGGATCAAAAAAGGCGGCGTGAAAAAAGTATTTGTAAATGCTATTTCTATGACTATGCCGTCCGGCATTTCCGTCATTGGTCTGGTTATGATGTCAAAGGTCATGGACGGAACCGGACAGACCATTGTGCTTGCCAACGGTATTGCAAGTGTACTGGGAAGAGTATATGTACTGCTGGCACCATTTATAGGTCTTCTTGGAACCTTTATGACAGGAAGTAACATGAGTTCCAACATTTTGTTTGGCGGCTTTCAGGCAACTACGGCAAATTTGCTGAATGTGAATGCATCGGTAGTACTGGGCGCCAGTCAGCCGGAGGCGCAGTGGGAAGTACGATTGCACCGAGTAAAATCATTTTGGGAACTACTACAGCGAATATTCTTGGACAGGAAGGCGAAGTCATCAGGAAGATCATGCCGATTACATTGACGGGTACTGCGATTATCGGTATAATAGGGTACCTGCTTACGATTATTTAGGGGGGAAAACTATGGAACAAAATGGATTTTTTCAGACAAAAGCAGGACATCTGACTATTGCATTTCTGGTGATTGCAGTGGCATTTATACTGATTGTAACAGGACTGCAGTCTGATGGAAACGGACTGTGCACGGTGGGATTCCTGATGATTGTAGCAGCTATGTTATATTCACCGGTGAAAGTGTATTTTATTGACCGGATGTATAGAAAATAGAGAGAGGGTAACTGTTCAGAGCCTGTGGTGTCTGCGAAGGTACTGAACGGGTGTGAAAGAGAGTATATGGAATCGACAAATTTAAATTCGAGCCACAAAAAAAATAATCTGAGATATTTGAGACGGTATCTTGGACTGACACAGAAGGAATTTATAGAGCGTTTTTTAAGTGAACCGGACGGAACAGCGAAGATGAGCATTGCCACTTATTCTAATCTGGAATCCAGAGGAGGAGTAAGGCTCAATGACGTGGTACTGATGGTGGCAGATCAGTTATCTGTCAATTCTATGATTTTTTCCATGGAATCCACAGAGTTTGCAGAGAAGATCGATATGCTTCTGCCGAGTCAGGAGCGTACCAGACAGATTCAGGAAAACGGTATGCGAAAAGGAAATATTAACCAGCTCCTGTATCGTCTGACCATGTATTTTGCAGATCAGATCTTTGATCATAAGCTGAAAAAAGGAGATCAGATCGAATCTGACCGTGTGCTTGCGGTGAAGCTGGGCGTGGGGCGTTCAGCGATCCGGGAGGCTTTAAAGGTACTGGATGTGCTGGGGATGATCGATATCCGTCCGGGACAGGGCACTTATATCAGCAACGATGAGACGAACTTTTTTATTATCCCATTATCCTGGTCTCTGTTTTTGAACGGCAAACAGGTGGAGAACATCCTGACGGTGCGAAATCTCCTGGAAGTAAAGGCAGCGGAGCTGGCGGCAGAGTGCACGGACGCAGAAGCACTGGAAAACTTAAAAGCGGTAGATGCGAAGATGAACCGTGCCTACGCAGAACAGGATTACAAGGCATTTCTGGAGACAGATCTGGAGTTCCATCAGGGGATTGCCAGATGTTCCCGGAATACAGTGATTTTGAGCATGATGCAGACCATCAGCAGCCTGATGAAGCATGTCAGCGGAAGTGGTATGGTCAATGCACAGCAGCTAAAGGAAAGTGAAGAAGAACACAGTCAGATCTATGACTGCATTCTGCAGCATGACGGAAAGGGTGCAGCGGAGGCCATGCAGTATCATCTGGAAAGAGCAGCGGGAAGATATAATTATCGGTAAGAGAAAATGGCTGCCGGGCATAGAAGAGTGGACGGCAGCAAATTTTATCCAGAGCGTTATAGAACGTGAAAGGACATGAACTAAACGGGAGAAGAGACAGAATACGGAGGAATTTGCTATGATGAAAAGAAACATATATGCAGTAACAGCGGCGTTCTGCCTCTTGAGCGCAGCGACTGGAAGCAATGTTCTGGCAGCAGGCGGAGGAACAAAGCAGTTGATCGGAATCGGAAGTGGCAGTGCTTCTGCGACAGAGCCAGATAAGACCAGAGCAGACGAGGATGCATCAAAAATATCTGGAGATACAGAAAAGAGTACAGAGTCCGTGACGGAGAAGCAAAATGGCTGGAAAGTGGCTATTGATCCGGGACATCAGGGAAGCTGGGTGGATATGAGTGCTCAGGAACCATCGGCGCCGGGATCATCCGAGACGAAGGCGAAGGCCACGACCGGAACCACCGGAAAGTTCAGCGGTCTAAATGAATATGAATTAAATCTGCAGGTATCTCTTTTATTAAGAGATGAGTTAGAGGATCGTGGCTATGAAGTAGTAATGACCAGAGAAGACCACGATACAGCCATCAGCAACAAGGAACGGGCAGAACTGGCAGCAGCGGAAGGCGCCGATATTTTGGTCCGGATTCATGCCAACGGAAGTGAGGATACTTCTGTGAACGGGGCGCTGGCCATGGTGCCGTCCCAGAGTAATCCTTATGTGGGGTATATGTATGAGGAATGTTATGAACTGGGAGAAGATATCTTAAAGGCCTATTGTGAAAGTACAGGGATCGCAGATGACGGAGTGCAGTATTACGATAATATGTCTGGTATCAACTGGAGCACCATACCGGTTACCATTCTGGAGATGGGATTTATGAGCAATCAAAATGATGACCTGTTAATGGCAGATGAGAACTTTCAGCCAGTGATGGCAGAGGGCATTGCCAACGGGATAGATGATTATTTTGAAGATAAAATTCCGGTGAAGAAGACGGAAGAACAGATCGAGAAAGAATCAGATACGAAGACTGGCAGTGTGACAGAGACGGCATCATCAGTAGATATGAACAGAATCGAAAACGAACTGGCAGAGGATCTGGCAGTCCGTGCCGGAGCCGGAGAGACCTGGTCGGCAGCAGTCGTGAATCTGGATGCAGAAGACAGCTGCACGGTGAACAATCAGTCCATGCAGGCGGCCAGTCTGATTAAGCTGTTTATTATGGGCGCGGTATATGACCGGTACGACAGCCTGACAGTCACTTACGGTGAAGATCAGATACAAAGTCTCTTATCTGATATGATTACCGTCAGTGACAACACGGCAGCCAATACCCTGACGAACTATCTGGGAGACGGGGACGATGCTACAGGTCGTGGGGCAGTGAATGAATACTGTGCGTCCAACAATTATGAGAGCACTGCCATGGGGCGGATGCTGCTGGCTCCGGCTGACAAAGGAGATAATCTGACTTCGGTCAGTGACTGTGCAGAATTCCTGCGGAAAGTATACAAGAACGAACTTCCGCATGCAGAGGAGATGCTGGACTTTTTGAAGAATCAGCAGCGTACCCACAAGATCCCTGCAGGACTACCGGATGGTGTGGAAAGCGCCAATAAAACAGGCGAACTGGATACAGTAGAGAATGATGCGGCGATTGTATTTGCAGATACACCTTATATTCTATGTATTATGTCAGAAAATCTGTCTGATGTGGGAGCGGCGCAGAATAACATTGCAGGAATCTCTTCGGATATATATAATCTGATTGAAGGATAATAATGGAGCAGATATCTGTTTCATGCAAAAATGAGCGCCAATGGAATGTACAGTAAAGATACTGTATGGAGTAATATAGGAAAAGAGGAAAACTATGAAAAATTTACTGAGTGGATTTATTGGAAAGAAGAACTTCTGGCCAAGACTTTTAATTGCTTTGCTGGCCGTTCTGAGTATGGGTGTGACATTATCTTTTCTGATACAGGTAAATCTGGGAACTGACCCATGTACGTTGCTGAACCGTGCTGTTGCAGCCAGACTGCATATGAGCCTGGGAAACTGGCAGGCATTGATGAATATGATTCTTTTGATTATTGTACTGATCTTTGGTGCAAGAAACTTTGGATTCGGTTCCTTGTTTAATATGTTTTTAATAGGCTATACGATAGATTTCTGTACCTGGCTGTGGAACCAGATTCTGCCGATGGAGATATTTCAGTTATGGAGTGTACGGATCGGAATATTAATTCCGTCGATCATTCTGTTTGTATTATCCGCAGCACTTTATATGGATGTGGACATGGGAACAGCACCTTATGATGCCATCCCATATCTGATTTCTGTAAGACTGCCGAATGTGTCTTTTCAAACCATTCGAATCGCATTCGATCTGATTGTGACATTGATCGGATGGGTACTGGGAGAGACACCGGGAGCAGTTACCGTACTGATGGTACTCATGATTGGACCGGTCATCAGCTGGATGGGAAAATGGCTGACAAAACATTTTGAACTGTTTAGGGATCTATAAGCCATTGGGGACGGAGTTTTCTGGCCTTGTATCTGAAATGCTGGAGGAAGAGAGATGCAGAAAATTGACCGAGGAGATATGCTAGAGCTGACCAGACGAATGACCGTGAAGCGCAACTGCTTTCACAGAATAGCAGGTGCTTATCTGGATGCAGATGGATTTATTGACGGAACCTTCAATATTCATTTTCAGAAGCTGTCATTGCCAGATCAGGAAAAGAACCTGAAGATTGCCAAAGCAATTCCTTTTTCAGAGACAAACGAAGAATTAAAATTATACCATTTTTCAGAAGAAGCAAAAAAACCGGGGAATATCTGGAGTGTGCTGATGGAGCTGCGCAACTGTGAACTGAAAAATGATGCGCTGCTGGAATCTTTTTATGAATTTGTGGCAGACCGTTACCGTTCAGATGGGGAGTATGCAATTTATATGTTTTATGGAAGCTATGATGTGCCGGTAAAAGCAAAAGATAAAGAAAATCTGTGGGACTCGGAAGAAGTCTATAATTTCCTGATTTGCGCCATTTGTCCGGTATCAGGAGATTACGACGCGGGGGATGCCAGATGCGGCTTCCTGTTCCCGGCATTTACCGATCACAGCAGCGATCTGTATGGTATGGATGTGTTTCGGGCAAAAGAGCAAAAAAATATCCGGGGACTGTAAAAGTCACCCGGATTTTTGTATCTTATGCGTTTTTGTATACCTGAAGTGCTGCAGCAACTGCTTCGCCAGCCGGTACTTTTACACCGTTGTCAATCAGGACTGCTTCGATAGCGCCTAATGTGAAGAGAATGTTTCTCTTCTGGCTTGAATAACCCATGTTACCGATACGGATAATCTTGCCATCCAGAGGACCGAAGGAAGTAGCCATCTCGATACCGAAGTCACGCAGAGCCTGTCCACGAAGAGTAGGTCCATCGATACCTTCTGGGATGCAGATAGCAGTTACACATGGCATTTTGTGCTTCAGATCACCGAAGATCTTCAGTCCCATAGCCTGTAGACCGGCACACAGAGCCTTGTCATTCAGAGCGTGACGTGCGAAACGTTCCTGCAGGCCTTCCAGCATAATGCAGCGAAGTGCTTCATGTACAGCGTACTGCATGGAAGTTGCTTCTGTATGATGGTTCAGATGACGTGGGCTCCAGTAATCTTCCAGCTGGGCGATATCCAGGTAGTTACTTGGAATCTGTGGAAGAGTACCATCGATATCACTGCTGGTACGGATACCCTTTTCTACTTTCTTTCTTTCGTTTACGATCTTGGAGATCTTGTCATTGTATGTGATCAGTGCAGATCCGGATGGAGCGGAGATACATTTCTGAGTACCTGCGATACATCCGTCAATGCCCCATTTGTCAACCGGGATATCCACACCACCCATGGTAGCAACGGTATCGACGATCAGCAGAGCGTCATATTTTTTACAGATTTTTCCAAGCTCTTCCATTGGCTGCATCATGGAAGTAGATGTTTCACCATGGATGCAGGCTACTGCTTTGTAGCCACCCTTCTTTAATTCTTCTTCGATTTCTTCCGGATCAAATACAGTTCCCCATTCTCTTTCCAGAAGTGTGATATCAGCGCCACATCTTTCCAGAATCTCGCTGAGCAGATATCCGAAACGTCCAAATGCAGGGATCAGCACCTTGTCTCCAGGGCAGATCGCACCGGTCAGAACTGCTTCCAGACCACCACGGGAAGTGGTATCTACGCAGTAAGTCTGTTTGTTCTCTGTCTGGAACAGGATACGTGCCATTTCCTGAGTCTCAGCCATCAGATCAGTGAATTCAGGATCAAACTGACCAAGAATGTGAGAGGACATAGCCTTTAATACACGAGGATCTGCTTCAACAGGACCTGGTGTCATCAGTGTACGTGGAGATGGATTGATTTCTTTGAAAGTCTTCATAATAGTACTCCTTTATTTTATTACCTAATGTATAGTGCTCAAATTTGTTCTGTGGATAGTATATACTGATCCTTTTTGAATTTCAATATAAAATCATGAAAAAACTTGGAAATTATGAATGAAAATAATCAAAAATACAGATAATAAAGGCATTTGGAGAAAATTCAAAAATAAAAAATAAAAATTAAAACCGGTTGACCACAAACAGGATTTTCAAGAGAATGCGGGAAAGTTCGTGTAATTCAGCTTGCACCATATTTCAGAATGGGATATACTAGACTCAAGTATGCAAATTAAAGGAGTATGGAGATATGGACTTGATTACAGTAAGAGAAATCTATAGAAATAGAGAACAGTACCTGAATCAGGAAGTAACCGTAGGCGGATGGGTAAGAAGCATTCGAGATTCTAAGACCTTTGGATTCCTGGTACTTCATGACGGTACATTTTTTGAGACACTGCAGGTAGTGTTTGCAGACCAGCTGGAGAACTTTGCAGACATCTGCAAGCTGAACGTAGGTGCAGCCGTGATCGTAAAAGGAACACTGGTGCCTACACCGGAGGCAAAGCAGCCATTTGAGATTCAGGCAGCTTCCGTAGAAGTGGAAGGTACTTCTGCACCGGATTACCCATTACAGAAGAAGAGACACAGTGTGGAATTCTTAAGAACCATTTCCCACCTGCGTCCTCGTACCAATATGTTCCAGGCAACCTTCCGTGTACGTTCCCTGGCTGCTTATGCCATTCATAAGTTCTTCCAGGAGAGAGACTTCGTATACGTGCACACACCACTGATCACAGGAAGTGACTGTGAAGGTGCCGGTGAGATGTTCCAGGTTACCACTCTGGATCTGAAAAATGTGCCGATGACAGAGGATGGAAAAGTAGATTATACACAGGATTTCTTCGGAAAATCTACCAACCTGACGGTAAGCGGACAGTTAAATGCAGAGACCTTTGCACAGGCATTCCGTAATGTATACACATTTGGACCAACCTTCCGTGCTGAGAACTCTAACACAGCACGTCATGCAGCAGAATTTTGGATGATTGAGCCGGAGATCGCATTTGCAGATCTGAAAGATGACATGGTTCTGGCAGAGTCCATGTTAAAATATGTCATTCGTTATGTGATGGAGAACGCACCGGAAGAGATGGCATTCTTTAATAACTTTGTAGACAAGGGACTGATTGATCGTCTGAACAGCGTAGTATCATCAGATTTTGGACATGTAACCTACACAGAAGCCATCGAGATTCTGGAAAAGAACAATGACAACTTTGATTATAAAGTAAGCTGGGGATGCGACCTGCAGACTGAGCATGAAAGATATCTGACCGAGCAGATTTTCAAGAAACCGGTATTCGTAACTGATTATCCGAAGGAGATCAAGGCATTCTATATGAAGATGAACGAAGACGGCAAGACCGTGGCCGCTATGGACTGTCTGGTTCCTGGCATCGGTGAGATCATCGGCGGATCTCAGAGAGAGGATGATTATGACAAGCTGCTGGCTCGTATGAACGAACTGGGAATGAAAGAAGAAGATTATAAGTTCTATCTGGATCTGCGTAAATACGGTTCTACCCGTCATGCAGGATTTGGTCTGGGATTCGAAAGATGCGTCATGTATCTGACCGGTGTGGCCAATATCAGGGATGCCATCCCATTCCCAAGAACAGTAGGGAACTGTGAATTATAGAAAAGAGGAAATTATGTCGGATAAGATACTCGTAGTGGATGACGAGCGGGAGATCGCCGACGTCATCGGACTCTATCTTCAGAATGAGAATTTTGAAGTGATCAAATGCTACAATGGAAAAGATGCTCTGGAGGCAGTAGAGAAGGAACATCCTTCTCTCGCCATCCTGGATGTGATGCTTCCGGACATCGATGGATTTACGATTTTACAGAAGATCAGAGAAACCTATATGTTTCCTGTGATTATGCTGACAGCTAAGACCGAATACATGGACAAGATCACAGGACTGACTCTGGGGGCAGATGATTACATCGAGAAACCATTTAATCCCCTGGAACTGATGGCGCGGGTAAAAGCACAGCTGCGCCGTGTGACGAAATACAACGAAGGCAATAAGCCACAGGAAGATATCATAGATTTCGGTGGCCTGGTGATGAATCGCAGCACCCACGAATGCCAGTTTAATGAGCGGGAGCTGACGCTGACACCCATTGAATTCGATATCTTGTGGATTCTGTGTGAGAACCGTGGACAGGTAATCAGCTCAGAGCAATTGTTTGAACAGGTATGGCATGAGACATATTATAAACAGAGCAACAATACGGTGATGGTACATATCCGTCATCTTCGAGAGAAGATGGCTGGCTCTATGGGAAAAACAGACTTCATAAAGACCGTATGGGGAGTTGGATACAAGGTTGAAAAGTAACTATAAGAAGCTAAAAAGGACAATTCTGATTCGTACGGGGCTGGTGGCATTGTTGACACTGGTCATAGGGGAGGGGATTGTCCATTTTTTCATTGATGGGATATTTCAGGGACTGTTTACCAGGGCAATGATGGCGATTTTTACCGGAATGCATATGGATTCAGAGATGGCGAACGAATGGTATGGAAGAATTTTCATGGACCATAAAACGGTGTTTCTGGTAATCGGGTTTATCATTTTGTTTCTGATTTTTTATAATCTGCTGGTAAAACGGATGCTTCATTATCTCAGCAGCGTGGAGGCAGCCATTGATGCCATTCAGAGAGAAGACGATGAGCAGATTGTGCTGGTGCCGGAGCTGAAGCCTTTGGAAGACAAGCTGATGGCACTTCGGGCAACGCTGAAGAGAAAAGAGATGGAGACCGCTATCAGCGAACAGAAAAAGAACGATCTGGTGGTTTATCTGGCGCACGACCTGAAGACCCCGTTGACGTCGATTATTGCATATCTGACCATGCTGGATCAGAGAAAGTCCATGCCGGACGAAGATCGGGAAAAATATATTCATGTGACCTTTGAGAAGGCATCCAGACTGCGGGAGCTGATTAATGAGTTCTTTGAGATCACCAGGTTTAATCTGCAGGATATCGTGCTGGAGAAGGAACAGCTGAATCTGTCGTTCCTGCTGGAGCAGCTGGCGGATGAAAGTTATGGTGTGCTGAAAGATAAATACCTGACCTGTTCGGTAAAGACAGACGATGATCTGATGGTGATGGGAGACCCGGATAAGCTTGCCAGAGTCTTTGATAATCTGCTTCGAAATGCAATAGCCTACAGCTATACGGATACAGAGATTGAGATTGAAGCAAGGGCAAAAGGTACAGATATTGTCATTACTTTTGAGAATCAGGGACATGAGATCCCGGAGCAGAATCTGAAGCTGATCTTTGAAAAGTTTTATCGTGTGGATAATGCCAGATCCAGCCAGACGGGAGGCTCCGGCCTTGGCTTGTCCATCGCAAAGAGGATTGTGGAACTGCATGGTGGCATCATAGAGGCAACCAGCGACTGGGAGAGAACCACATTTACCGTAGTGCTTCCGGGCATTCATAATCCGACTCAGAAGGTGGAGATCCAGGAAAAAGAAGAAGAGGATCCGCTGAGCCGCCATCAGAAGCTGGGAACCAATAAAAAATCAGAGATTGGCAAGAAGAACCGCAGACGGGTATAGAATTGTTTTTGTATAGAACTGGAAAGGGGGCACCTGTATGGGAAGACGTGAAAAAAAGAAAAAAGGCGGAATTGGAAATGTGATCAGCACTTTGATTTTGATCATTGCGATAGGAATCTTTGCTTTTGCGGCGTGGAATCTGATTACGATTTATCTGAATTATAAAACTGGCGTGGATGAATACGCGAAGCTGGAAGAGTATGCAGATAATCAGAAGATCACAGAAGGTCTGGATGATACCATGGAAGAAAATGATACCATGGGAGATGAATGGGGAGACGCTGAGCTGACCGAGCACGGCGGTACCAGTAAATTTGAGGTTATGGAAAATCCGATCGATTTTGAAAGTCTGCAGAAGATCAATCCGGACGTAATCGGCTGGCTGGAGATGGAAGCTGTAGATACGATCAATTACCCGATTACTCAGGGGGAGGATAATGATTATTATCTGCACCGGACATTCCAGAAGACGGATAACTTTGCCGGCTCCATTTTCCTGGATTATATGAATAAGAGCAATTTCGGACAGCGTAACAGCGTGGTATATGGACACAATATGAAGAATGGTTCCATGTTTGGAAGCCTGAAAAAGTACCGGGACGAGGAGGTCTATAAGACCAGCCCGTATTTCTGGATCTATACACCGACCAGGATCTACAAATATGAGATTTTCTCCTGTTCGGAAGTAGACAAGTACAGTACCAATTATCAGATCACGTTTCGGGATAAAGAAGATTTCCAGGAATTTATCTATAGCTGTGAGGAACAGGCATTATATGATACCGGAGTGGATGTGGATTACACCGATACCATTGTGACATTGTCCACCTGTACTGGCAACGAAGCAACCAGATTTATCGTACAGGGCAAGCGTGTGAGAACCTATGCGGCAGTTCCAAAAGCCGGCGGTTATGAAGCGGAGGTGCAGGAATAATGGCAAATGAAATTGAGACTTTGCAGAGTTGGATTCAGAACAGCAAGAAAGTGGTATTTTTTGGCGGTGCTGGTGTGTCTACAGAGAGTGGCATACCGGATTTTCGAAGTGTGGATGGCCTGTATCATCAGGAATATGCCTATCCACCGGAGACGATTTTAAGTCATAGCTTTTTCATGTATCATACAGATGAATTTTATCGTTTCTACAAGAAAAAAATGCTTTGTCTGGATGCAAAACCGAACATGGCACACAAACGTCTGGCCCAGTGGGAAGCATCCGGGCATGTACAGGCGGTGATTACCCAGAATATTGACGGATTGCATCAGGCAGCAGGAAGCAAAGAAGTACTGGAACTTCATGGAAGTGTATTGCGTAATTATTGCATGAAGTGCCATAAGGCTTATGATGCGGAATATATGCTTCATGCAGATGGCGTGCCAACCTGTTCCTGCGGCGGCACCATTAAGCCAGATGTGGTGCTATATGAAGAAGGTCTGGATGATTACACACTGCGCAAGTCTGTGGAATACATTTCCAATGCAGATGTGCTGATCATTGGAGGAACGTCGCTGGTGGTATACCCGGCAGCAGGGCTGATTGATTACTTCCGCGGAGATCATCTGGTGGTGATCAATAAGAGCGTTACTTCCAGGGACAAAAATGCAGATCTGGTGATCCAGGACAGCATCGGGAAAGTGTTTGAACAGATTGAGATCAATTAAATACGTTCACTGAAATGGAAAGGGGATTTAGGTAAAAGTAACGGAGGAAAAGATGGAACGATTTGTATATGAGGTAGGAGATATTGTCAAATTAAAAAAGCCCCATCCATGTGGCAGCCAGGAATGGGAAATTCTCAGAGTAGGCGCAGATTTTCGTCTGAAGTGTCAGGGATGCGGACACCAGGTCATGGTATCCCGCAGACTGGTAGAAAAAAATACCAGAGGGCTGATAAAAAAGACGGAATAATTCGTTACGGTTCACTGCCATTGTTCCGCGAAGCGTGTTGCTGGTCACGAAGTGAACAGTAATGATAATTCCGATAAAGCCCATAAAACAGGAAAATAACACTTGCTTTCCGGGAAGAAGTATGATAAAGTATATATTCGTGATATATTTCAATTCCTTGCTCCTTTTTCGGAAAGGGGCCAGAGACCACAAGGAGGTGCAAAACGCATGAACAAGTATGAATTAGCAGTTGTTGTCAGCGCAAAGCTTGAGGACGACGCAAGAACAGCTACCGTAGAAAAAGTAAAAGAGTATATTACACGTTTTGGCGGTACTATTACGAATGTTGACGAATGGGGTAAGAAGAAACTTGCTTACGACATTCAGAAAATGAGCGAAGGTTTTTACTATTTCATTCAGTTCGATGCAGAGGCTACTTGCCCGGCAGAACTGGAAAGACATGTTCGTATTATGGAAAACGTTCTCAGATATTTGTGTGTTAGACAGGACGCATAATTAAGAGGAGATCAGAATGAATAAGGTCATTTTAATGGGTCGTTTAACGAGAGACCCGGAAGTTCGTTACTCAGCAGGCGAGAATGCTACCGCTGTAGCAAGATATACATTGGCTGTAGACCGCAGATTTAAACGTGATGGAGAGTCAACCGCAGATTTCATTCAGTGTGTTGCTTTCGGCAGAAGCGCAGAATTTGCAGAGAAATATTTCCGTCAGGGAATCAAGATCGCAATTACCGGTCGTATCCAGACAGGAAGCTATACCAATAAAGACGGAATGAAAGTCTACACAACAGACGTTGTTGTAGAAGAACAGGAATTCGCTGAGAGCAAGAATGCATCCGGAGCATCAGAAGGCGGCTATAGTGCAGCACCGTCACCGAGCAGACCGACACCTAGTGCCGCAGCAGGAGACGGATTCATGAATATACCGGATGGTATCGATGAGGAGCTGCCGTTTAACTAGAATTTCGATAGGAGGTAAGAATCATGGCTTACAATAGAAGTGATAGAAGCGACTCTCCAATGAAGAGAAGAGGCGGACGCAGAAGAAAAAAAGTTTGTGTATTCTGCGGTAAAGAAAATAATGAAATTAATTACAAGGATACAGCCAAATTAAAGAAATACGTTTCTGAAAGAGGAAAAATCCTTCCAAGAAGAATCACAGGAACATGTGCAAAACATCAGAGAGCTCTCACATCTGCAATCAAGAGAGCACGTCACGTTGCACTGATGCCATACGTACAGGACTAATCAGTTAGTCAGTCGTAGAAAAACATAAAAAGAGACCCCTTAGAAGCTGCGGGAGCGGCGGCTGAGGGGTTTTTCGCAATATAACTACTTAAATTTCTACTATCGTAGATTTGGTCATGGTGGCAAACGGAATTGGTGTGTTAAGTAATATAAAAGAATTTCTACTATTGTAGATCTCTAGCCACATTATAACATCTTATTTGTTAAGTAATATAAAAGAATTTCTACTATTGTAGATCGACTTCGGCATTAATCGCTATGTGTTAAGTAATATAAAAGAATTTCTACTATTGTAGATTTCTGAACATCA